>PMSS01000177.1 GCA_003167515.1 Acidobacterium sp.
CCGGACGATGTGACTACAAATCTGGAACGAAAGCAGTATTTCGGGTTCATCGGAGCACTCGGCCGGTCACATGGGTTCGACCAGTATGTTTCCTTCATGCGGCGGGAGATTCGACGGGGCGGGGATTTGCGTTTCCTGATTGCATCACGCAATCCCCTGCCGGAGACAATTCTGAAGGACCCGATGCTCAGCCGCAACCGGGAACGGATCGAGCTTCGCTGCGGGCAGCCGCTCAATAACGAGGAGATGAATCGCTGTTATGCCGAATGCTTCTGCATCTGGAATCTATACCGCAGGTCGACCCAAAGTGCCGTTCTCCCCAAGGCATTCATGTTCGGGACCCCGGTGATCGCGAGCCGAGTCGGCTCCTTTCCGGAATATGTTCAGGAAGGGGTGAATGGACGATTTGCCGAGGCAAATGATTCGGAGGGAATCCTGAGCGCGCTGGAAGACATTGAAAAAGGTCTCTCCGAATATGCGGCGAACTGCCGCCGCAGTTTTATCAATACATTTTTTTATAAAACGCGACTGTCTGACATCGGGCGACTGATCTTGTAGTCGATAACGCGGCAGGTGAGGGCTCGCGCGGTCCGTTGCGAATTATGTTCGGCACGGTACTTTCGGGGAGATGCTCGCATAGGGACAGGCCGGGCGGACGTACAATGTTGGGGACACTGGTTCAGGGGCAGTAGTCCGGCGAAGGAGATTTGTTTGTGAAAAGGGCTTTGGTGAATGGTGCGGGCGGGTTTATTGGCAGTCATTTGGTTCGACGGCTTCGGAATGAGGGTTTTTGGGTTCGTGGAGTCGATCTGAAAGCTCCGGAGTTCACGGACAGTGCAGCTCAAGAATTCCTGACCGGGGACCTGCGGGATCGCGCTTTCGCCGAGACGGCGGTTGATGGGATTGACGATGTGTATCAACTGGCCGCCGATATGGGCGGAGCCGGATATATCTTTACCGGCGAACACGACGCGTGTGTGATGCACAACTCTGCAACGATTAATTTGAATACGGTGGAAGCGGGTCGTGAGGCGGGCGTCAAGCGGCTTTTCTACTCCAGCTCGGCATGCATCTATCCGGATTACAACCAGAAAGATCCGGACAATCCGAATTGCGCGGAGGAGTCGGCGTACCCGGCAGCTCCGGACAGTGAGTACGGATGGGAGAAGCTGTTCAGTGAGCGGCTTTACCTGGCGTACGCCCGCAATTATGGCCTCGAAGTTCACATCGCGCGATTTCACAACATATTTGGTCCCGAAGGAACTTGGCGCGGCGGTCGGGAAAAGGCTCCCGCGGCGATTTGCCGGAAGGTGGCTGAGGCCACGGGCGGGGGTGAGATTGAGATTTGGGGTGACGGACTGCAAACCCGGTCATTCCTTTACGTGGACGAGTGCCTTGAAGGGATTCGGCGCCTGATGGAATCACAGTTCCAGGGCCCTGTGAACATCGGCTCGGAAGAAATGGTGACGATTAATCAGCTGGCCGAAATGACTATGCGGATAGCAGGAAAGCATCTCAGGATCAGGCATATTCCGGGGCCTCTCGGCGTGCGCGGCCGAAATTCGGATAACCGGCTAATCAGGGAAAAACTGGGATGGGCACCCTTGCGGCCGCTGGAAGAGGGTATGAAAAGCACCTACGACTGGATTGAGGGCCGGGTACAGGCCGCGCTATCCGAGGCGGTCGTGGCCGGGGTCTGACCAGCCCAGTGATTTGCGATGCGAATTCTCCTGCTGACGACCTACTTTCGGCCAGATGTGGCGTCGACCGGCGTCATTATGAGCAAGCTGGCCGATGAGTTTGCGGCGAAGGGACACGAGGTTACGGTCCTGACTTCGGTTCCGCACTACGACACGAATCGGGTGTGGCCTGAATACTCGCACAGGCTTTTCTATTCGGAACGCACGGGCGCGATGCAAGTCTATCGCATTTACACGCACGTTGCCCGTGACAAAGCGAACGTGGCGCATCGGCTTTTGGCCTACGGAAGTTTCAACTTGCTGTCTGTCCTGCGTGGCGCGACGCTGCCGCGGCACGACGTCATTCTGGTTCCGTCGCCACCTCTCAGCAATGGGGTGATCGCCGATCTGCTCGGCCGCCTGCGAGGGATACCTTACGTCTATAACGTTCAGGACATCTGGCCCGATGTTGCTGTCAGAGCAGGAATGCTGAAGAACGAAAAGATGATCCGCCTTCTGAAAAGGATGGAGCAATACGTCTACCGCAGAGCAGCGGGGATAGCGGTAATCTCGGAGGGATTCAGAAAAAATCTTTTGGCGAAAGGCGTGCCCGACAAGAAAATCTCAGTGATTCCAAACTTTATCGACATCGATTTTGTGACTCCGCAGCCAAAGAAGAACGCTTTTAGCGCCAAGCACGGTATCACGGAGAAGTTCGTTGTGCTGTTCGCAGGCAATATGGGATTCTCGCAGGGACTGGAAACGGTTCTAGATGCGGCAAACTTGCTGAAGGAATACAGCAGGATTGAGTTCCTGATGGTGGGAAACGGTTCGGGCAGGAATGATTCAGAGGCCTACCTCAGGAACCTCGGATTGACCAACGTGCGCTTCCTGCCATTTCAGCCACGGGAGGAGCTGCCCGCGATGTATGGCGCAGCCGACGTGTGTTTGATTCCACTGCGGCGCGGTTTTACGACAGAATCGGTGCCCTGCAAGCTTTTCACTATCATGGCAGCAGGAAAGCCTGCGATTGCCGCGGTGGATCATGGGAGCGACACGTGGAATCTTTTGCAACGGTCGCAAGGTGGGTTGTGCGTGGAGCCGGAGGCCCCTGGCGCTCTTGCAGAGGCGATCCTCCACTATTATGGCAATGAGGCCGCGAGACTGGAGGCGGGACGGTCTGGGCGCCGTTGCGCAGAAGCCGAGTTCGACCCGAAGACTTTGTCGGAAGCGTATCTGGAGGCGCTGCGGCGCGCCGCCCGAGCCGAGCCGGACCGGGGTGATTTGGGAAATGGAGATCGGTCAGATCCGGATCAGGAGAGTACGCCGAAGCTTGAATATGGGAAACGATAGCGTGCGAGCCGCAGCCCATTCGGCATGAAACTGATTGTGACGGGGCACGGCGGATTCGTCGGTCGGCACTTCCGTTCGCGATTCGGCGGGAATCCTTTCGAGGACAAGGAGGGGGCGCCGGATCTTCGCGACGCGGAACGGGTGCGATCCGCTGTTGGCGTGTTGGAGCCGGAGGCGGTCCTTCACCTTGCGGCGCAGAGTTCAGTGGCGGCGTCGTTCGAGGACCCGGAGGCGACCTTCGCCGTGAATTTTTCCGGGACGCTCCATCTTCTCCAGGCATTAAGCGCGGAAGGGTTTCGCGGATCGTTTGTTTACGCCGGCTCGGCGGATGTGTATGGGCGATTGCCCGAAACGGATCTTCCCGCCAAAGAGATGCAACCGTTACGTCCGCGCAGCCCGTATGCGGTGAGCAAGGTCGCGGCTGAGGCGCTCTGTTATGAGTGGAGCCAGAGGCAGAATTTTCGCGTCGTGCTGACTCGACCGTTCACGCAAATCGGGCCACGACAGGCCCCCCGATTTGCTGTTGCGGATTTTGCACGCCAAATTGTCGAAATACGTAACGGGCGTCGCGCCCCGGTTCTTACGACGGGAGATCTCGACGTGACGCGGGACTTTACGGACGTCCGGGACACGATCTCCGCTTATTATGAGCTTCTGAAGAGCGGCGAAAACGGAGAGGTGTATAACATCTGTTCCGGAAGGGAGCGCAGCTTGCGCTCGCTGGTGGAAGAGATGCTGCAAATAGCAGGGGTCGAAGCTGAGATACAGACGAGCACTGCCCGATTGAGGCCTGCGGAACAACGAAGGATGGTGGGGGATGCGGGAAAAATTCGCGAACACGTGGGATGGCAGCCGGAGATCCCTTTAACGACGACACTGACCGATATTCTGCAAGCAGCGGAGGGACCAGAGAATGAGCAGTAAACACGCACTCATTACAGGTGTTACCGGTCAGGACGGGGCTTATCTAGCCAGATTTCTTTTAGGCAGGGGATATTCGGTGCACGGCGTGATTGCGCGCAGAGGCACAGACACGCTTTGGAGACTGCGCGAGTTATCCGTTCTGGATGACATCGAGATAATCGACGCTGACCTGATCGATCTGTCATCGCTCATTCGTGCTCTGGAGAGGACTAAGGCCGAGGAAATATATAATCTCGCGGCGCAAAGCTTCGTAGCTACGTCGTGGGATCAGCCTTTGCTCACGGCGGAGGTGACGGCAGTGGGTGCGCTTCGATTGCTGGAGGCGATGCGCATTGTGAATCCGAAGGCGCGATTCTACCAGGCATCGACCAGTGAAATGTTTGGCAAGATCCAGCAGCCCGTCCAGGACGAGCGAACGCCATTCTATCCGCGGAGTCCTTATGCCGTATCCAAGCTATTTGCTCACTGGAGCACTGTGAATTACCGAGAGAGTTTCAACCTGCATGCGTCGAGCGGAATTCTTTTTAATCATGAGTCTCCTTTGAGGGGCATTGAGTTTGTTACGCGGAAAGTTACAGACGCTGTGGCGAGAATTAACTGTGGATTGCAAAAGGAGTTGCGGCTGGGCAATGTTGACGCGCAGCGGGACTGGGGATTCGCCGGGGATTATGTTGAAGCTATGTGGGCCATGCTGCAGCAGCCGGAGCCTGATAACTATGTGGTCGCGACCGGCAAGACAACTTCGGTACGGGAAATGTGCCGCATTGCGTTTGCGCACGTTGGATTGAAGAGCGAGGATTATGTTGTAGTGGACCCACGCTACCACAGGCCAGCTGAAGTCGATGTGCTTATCGGGAATGCCGCAAAAGCGAAGGAGCGGCTGGGCTGGAGTCCGAAGACACCGCTGGAAACGCTGATCCATATGATGGTCGATGCGGACATCGAGCGGGTAAGGAGAAGTCTTCGCGCCTGATTGGCGGGCAACTGCAGGGCGGACGCCGATTCGAGAGATGAAGAGCGAGCCTCAAACCAGGGTCTTCCTCTGCACCTTTGCCCGGCTCGAAGTCCATGTCATTGCCTCGAATTGCTAATTCTTGTCGAGCGAGCGATGGGCGGCCCATGGCGGTGCATCGAGGCCGAGGATCGGAGGGTGGTAGGGAGCGGTAAGCGGGTCATAGTCAATCCATAAAATACCGGACTCCGGAACTTCATTGGAGTATGTGCGGATGCGCTCAAATTGCGCCTCCTCGCAATGGGCCCTTAAAGACTGTTCTCCGAAGACCCGCATTTCAAGGGTAGTGCCCGGGCCGCCATGGAAGTTCAGATCCTCGAACTCCTGCCTGCGGCCATCGGCAGTCTCATTGATGAGAATCCAGGTGTCCCCTTTCTTTTCTACCGTGAATCGATGTAACTCGGGGAAATGTTCCTGGGTTAAGCCGGCTACACAGGGGACGCTGAAGATCATTACACCGCCGGGCTTGAGAAGTTTCGAAGCTCCTGCGAAGGCTGATGCTACCGGCGGGGGGACATGCTCAAAGACATCGGTCGAAATCAGGAAATTGTATTGCCCAAATTCCGCCGGATCGGGATGGCCGATGTCCAACAAGGGTTGGCGATGATAAAAGGTGTTCTTGTAGTCGAACTTCTTTGCGAGTGGTATTGCATATCCCAGCCAGTCGCTCAAGCCGACGCCGCGAATATCTTTTCTGACCGGAAAATTGTCGAGACTGAGATTCTGTCCGAAGATCTCCATGGAAAGAGCGTAGATAATGCTCCGCCAGCGGACCGATGCGCCGCAGAAAATGCACCCACCGGACTCTCGCCCCATTTCGTAACGAGGTAAAGAGTACCGATGGCCGCAGATGTTGCAGGAAAAATGGACCATCTCGGCTGGTGGTGTGTGCCGGTACTTCCAGGGCCGCACTGCGATTCGCTTGAACCGCCTGAGGGAATTGCGACCGCGCCAAAGGCGGAGATAAATCCGATCACGAATGGACATGTGAAGTTCCTGGCATCTTACTCGCTAAAGAATCCGGAGGGAGTGCACACTCCAGCATAACGGGAAAGGCTTGCAGAGGAATCGGGCCGCAATGGAGTAAAATCGCAAACGTGGGTACGGGTTTTGAATCTCATGCCGGATCTCGGAGTGTACTGATTCCGGGCGGTTCGGGATTTATCGGGACCCGACTGGCGCCCCTTTTGTGTGAGCAGGGATGGCATGTGCGGCTCGGCGATCTTCGCCGGAGCGAGACGTTCCCCGATCTCTGGACAGAATGCGATGTCACGCGTCCCGAGTCGCTCGGCAAAGCGATGAAGGGTGTGGGGGCGGTCATCAACCTGGCTGCCGAACACCGCGACGATGTTCGGCCGGTATCCCGTTATCACGAGGTCAATGTGGAAGGCGCGAGGCAGGTGTGTCTCGCAGCCGATGACGCGGATGTCGAGAAGATTGTGTTCACGAGCAGCGTTGCTGTTTATGGGTTCCAGCCGAAGCCCGTCGATGAAGAAGGGCCATTCGAACCGTTCAATGAGTACGGCAAGACGAAGCTGGAAGCCGAAGGCGTGTATCGCGCCTGGGCGGCGGAGGACGGGGCCCGCACGCTGGTGATCGTTCGCCCCACGGTTGTTTTCGGCGAGGGAAATCGAGGAAACGTTTATAACCTGCTGCACCAGATCGCGACGGGGAAGTTTCTGATGGTGGGCGCGGGGAAAAACGTTAAGTCGATGGCGTACGTGGGCAACGTCGCCGCATTTTTGGCTCATGTCCTTACGATGGGGCCGGGTGTTCACATTTATAACTACGTTGACGGACCCGACATGGACACGGCGAGCCTGGTTGAACACAGCAGGCGGTGTCTGGGCAGGGGTGGTAAGACGCCGCGCATTCCGAAAGCAGTGGCGATGGCCGGCGGTCATCTGCTGGATGTGGCGGCTCGAGTGTCGGGGCGGAAGTTTCCGATCAGCGCAATTCGGGTGCGGAAATTCTGCGAGAGCACGCAGTTTCGCGCGGAGCGGGCGGCGCAGACAGGATTTGTTCCGCCGTACACTCTGGCAGAGGGGTTGGCTCGGACGATTCAGTCCGAATTTCCTGCGAAGTAGTTTCTATTGGGACGCGCGTCGTTCTCCTGCTCCTCTGTTATTGCGATGACTTTGTGGTTGCGACCTGAATGACGGCGGTGTATGCGGGCTTGGGTTGGGCGGCGCGGTCGAAGAGGAGAGGGTAGCTGGTGCGGCCGCGGACGGGCCAGTCGTTGCGCCAGGAATCGGCGTCGGTGACGCCCCAGAAGGTGACGCGGTTGACGACATCGCGGTGTTTGAGGAAGACGGTGAAGAGGTCGGCGTAGCGTTTTGCGAGCTGCTGCTGGACGGCGTCGGGCAGGCCGTTGACGTAGGGATTGAGGGCGGGGTTTTGCGCGATGTTCACGGTGACGTCGGCGGTTTGCTGGCGCGTGGCGCGGGGCAGAACGTCGATGTCGAGCTCGGTGATGGCTACCTTGACGCCGAGTTTGGCGAAGGCTTCGATGGTGGCATCCTGTTGATCGAGGGTGGGCCAGTCGAGACTGTCGTGGCCCTGGAGCCCGACGGTGGCGATGGGGACGCCCTGGGATTTGAGTTTCGTGATGAGGGCGATGGCTCCGTAGCGCTTGGGTTCGTTCTCGAGGTTGTAGTCGTTGTAGTTGAGCTGGGCCTGCGGGTCGGCTTCGTGCGCGTACTCGAAGGCCTTGGCGATGTAGTCGTCGCCGATGATCTTCTCCCACATGGACTGGCGCAGGGTGCCGTCTTCGTTGAGGGCTTCATTGACAACGTCCCAGGTCTGGATGCGGCCTTTGTAGCGGCCGACGACGGTATGGATGTGGTCGCGCATGCGGGCGAGGAGGGCGTCGCGAGTGAGGAGATTGCCCTTGTCGTCGTGGAAGACCCAGGCGGGAGTTTGGTTATGCCAGACGAGGTTGTGGCCGACGATGAACATGTGGTGCTTCTCGCCGAAGGCGACGTACTGGTCGGGGATGGTGAAGTCGTACTTGTCCGGCTGCGGGTGGACGTTCTCCCACTTGAGGCAGTTTTCGGGCGAGATGGAATCGAACTGGGCGGCGATGAGGGCGTCGCCGCGGGCGTCCTGGCCGGTGATTTGGGCGGTGTTGATGGCGGCGCCGATATAAAAATCGGCGTGGTAGGCGTCTTTGAGCGAGGTGGGAGCCTGGGCGGTGGCCGCGAGGCCGATCACGAACGAAGCCGTTAGCGCTGCGAAACGAAGATGCACGAGCGAGGCCCTCCTACTTTTGCGCCGATGAAGTTGCTGGCGGACCGAAATTGAGGCGGCGGCCAGCGAGTTCATCGGAGATGTTTTTGTTGATCCTGCGTGAGATTGGATAGAAGAAGAGGCAGATCGCGGTGGCGAAGAAGAAGAGGCCGGAGTAAAGGCCTGCGGTGAGACGGATGCCATCGAGGGCACGCTGGGTTTGCACTGCGTTCGCGGCGTATCCATAGAAGGAGAAGAGCCAGCCGGCGATGGCCCCCCCGAGGGCGAGGCCGAGCCAGAGGGCAAATACCACTGCGGCTGTTACAGTTCCGGTGGCGCGGCGGCCGGTCTTCCA
>PMSS01000010.1 GCA_003167515.1 Acidobacterium sp.
GAGGTGTTTGCCGGCAATGGTCGATAGCCATCTGCAGATACCACGCCGTGTCGCATCCCCGCCAGCGGGCGTTCTTCAATGGGAAATCCAGAAACCGGGTCACATTGCCGTCTGCTAGATTTGCGAATCCCCAGAGGGGAGATCCGTACGCCTGCGGCCGACGAGCGATGTAATCGCCGGACTCGTGGGTCGGATTGACCCAACGGCGGGAGTAGTGGTCAACGCTGCGAGTTGGATCGAGAATCAAGATATCCGCGATAGCTCCACTTGGGAGCCGTTCTGCCAACCGATGAAGCATGCTGTCGCGGTGCGCAGCCGCCGATTCTGCTTTGGGCGCTTTAAGCCAGACGGCCGCGGACAACTCACGTAACCCGAGTTCGCGCAGGACCGATGGTAAATCCTCTGAAGGTTGTGGGGGCACGAAGCGTGCAAAGCCTTCGTAGGCGATGCGGGAACTCAGCGAAGACGGCAGAGGCGTCGTTTCGTCCGGCACGATGCCGACAAGGAAAATGCTCCCGCTCGGCGTCGCCACGAACCCTGGCGGTGCCGAGAAAACCCAGGTGCCCTTCACGTCCGGATCGTCGATAGTTACTTGATTTAATTCCAGCAAATCTCCACCGATGATGAGCGCCTCTGCAGCGGCATCGATGCGCTCCTGCAAATCTCCATCTTCTTTGAAGAGATACCGAAGGCTTTCCAGAACAGCGGTAACGAGTGTTGATGGCGAGCAGGGACACAGGATTCCGGCAGCACGTCGAAGCGAGGCAGACAGCATGGTATCGTCGATAGCGCTGCCGGAGGCGGCAGGAAGACCCAGCGCCTCGCGGCTGGACCTCACGACTTCGTCCGCTGAAATCTCCGTGATTACCATTTCCACCTCGGAAGACCGATACTGGCAAAGCCCTGTTCCTGGGAAGCTGAGAGGAGAGCCACGAGCCGCGCCCCGCGCAACAGCACGGTATTCGCTTTAATCTCCAGTAGCAAGCCATCAAGTGCCGGTTTGGGCAAATGAAGCAGGCGGCACGGGTTACTCGCAAGTTGCAAGGCGAATTCGCTGAGGCCTCGTTCCGAACAAACCTGGTAGCGCGCGGCAACGTCCGCGTACCATTGCGCTCCCGGACCAGTACCGGCTTCGATTTTCGCGTAGTCGCGGCGCAAGACGACGGGAAAACCCTGCGATCCGCCGACTAAACGCTCAAGTTGTCGCAATTCGTGATCTCCCCGCGGATTGGAAACGTACGCGGCCTCGGCGTCGGCCCATCGTTTGCCACAGAGGTGAGAATAAAAACGGTTGAGTAGCCGTTCCGCAACGCGGCTTCGGCGTAGGCCCGCAAGTGGGCCCAGTAGGCGTGCGTCGCTCCATCGCTGCAGGTGGTCGAGAATAAATGTAACCGAAACGGCGTCCCCGTCGAGATCGTGCAGATCCGGCTCGACACCCAGGCCCTGGAGTCCCCCCCCGATTTGAGGGACGCTCACGATGATCGTGTCCAGGCAATCTCCATGTCGAGCCTCGAAAAGGCCGCCTGGAACCGGAACGGGAAAACCCTCAAGAACCGTATCGTTGTCCAGACAGATCGGTTCTGCCGGGCGACGAAGACTGAAGAAGCAGCAGACGGCTGGCTCATCCCTGCCGGTATCATCGATCAGCCGGACGGTCGCAACGCGATTGATGCTGCGACAAGCCCACCGAACGGGCTTCAAATCCCTCTCAAGGCGGAGTGCGAATTCGCCGAGTTCGTCGCCGTTGATTAGGAAGCGGCCGGATGCTGCCTCCAGATAAGTCCAAGAACGATCCTCGTCCTTTACGAACTGTGAAAGTTTCTTCTGCCATTCGGCGCTCGTGAGTGGTAGGTCGAAGGTGCCGATTTCATCCGACAGGAGTTCCGCTCCACTCGCGTTCTTAAGGCTTATTGCGCAGGTAACGTGATGGCCTGCCGGCCCAACGACATCGATTGTGACACCTCCTTCCCAAAACGTGTCCAGCGAGGGATCGTGGGGGTCCACAGAGATAGCGAGGCCGGCGTGTGCGGTTGTGCCGGGAAGCCAGGGCTCCGGCTCGCGCACTTCGAGGGTCACGATACCGTCCACCGGTGACGAGTGGTAACCACGTCCGGCTCTTATGCAAAGCGTGTGCCTTCCGACAGGAAGCGGTGAAAGCTTCACAAACAGAGGAGATCCTACCTCGCGTGCTTTAATAAGAGTTTCAGAGCCGCTATTGAGACTGAGGCCGTATTGGTCCACCGGATGATCATGGACGATACCGAAGCAAGGCGCTTCAGTTGTCAACCACTCGCTGTAGCCTTCACCGTCCCAGCCGCGACCGGAGAGGCCAGCCGGCCAGATGCGGACGGTTCGAGCAACCTGTAATCCTAATTGCTGCAAGCCGGTCAGAACATCGTTGGAAACAGTGTCGGGCATGGAAAGAACAGCGGCGCTCACCCCGTCACAGTCCAGGCCACAAGCGGCAAGGAACCGATGTTGGAAGAGAAGCTCCGCTCTCTCGCTGATGAGGATGTATTTGCGGCCCGCCCTGACAATACGCCCCGCGATCTCGTGCGCAAGACCGTCACTCCCGAAACGGCAGAGCCACACGGGGCCCGCCGAGAGCCGGGTCTCACCGCCTATCAGGTGATCCAACATCGAATTGGACGTCTCGAATTGCACCAGCGGCGCTCCCGCTGTAGGCCACGACTTGAGCACCCGTCTTCGTGCATTGGAAAGGAGCCATCCCTTCGGCAACCAGGCGTCCCCCGTTCCGGCGATTTTGCAACGCGTACTGGTAAGGAACGCACGGTAGTCTGACGAGAGCCTGGCGATGCCGGCGAACGAAGGAATTTCAACGACTGCCGACCATGTTGAAGCGCCGGAGCGACGAAGCACAAGGGTTGGGCGGATGCAAATCGAAGTGTGGTCACCGCCATCCCGAGCAGAGGGTTGCAGCTCAACTCCTGCTAATCTTCCTGCCGTGCTCCTGCCCGCCCCTTTCAGTCTGTCGGCAACAAAGCGCCGAGTCTCCTTAAGCCATTCGCCGGTGCTCTGCACGCGCTCAAGGTCCGACACTAGCCTTTGAAGTGTCGGCGGGTAGATGGGACTCTGGCCGTCAGCGCTTCTTTCAGTGAGAAGCGCCAGGACGATCCTTCCGGTCAGTGATTCCTGCTGGAGAAACTCCTGGAACCTCGACGAGGCCTCCCATGCATTTGCGGCCAGGAGTTGACCGACGGACTCAGGGCTCATTCCTTCGATGCCTGCAAGGCGGTAGCGGAGATCATAGAGGGCCTTCGCGAATTGCCACTGAAGATATTTAGACAATATGGCATGAGTGATAGGCCACGCGATGATAGGAAAGTGGCCGGCCCAGGCGCCCGACGGCTTCACACCTTGATAGACCAGCTGGAATCGGGCGAACCATTCCCGCAGCTGGTTGCGGCTTGCCTTATCGCTCCAACGCGGTGTGCGTTCTTCAAATGAGTGCCAGTATTCACCACCGTCATAGTCATAGCCAAGCTCTGTGGCGTATACGACCCATAGAAGCCAGTGCGGCTCTAGCGGCAAACCTAAAGCCAGTCGTGCGTGTAACTGGGTTCCGATTTCTTCGAGTTCGGCGTCGTTCAGGTCGTGCTCAAGCGCGAACAAGGGGAAGCCCGAGTTGGATCTCGCAGTGGCGAGCTGCTGGAAGTGCCTCTCAAGGCGTCTTTGCCAATCTTCGAGAGGCATCGCCATGGCAGTTATCCTGTTGTTAGATTGCGCATAGGATCACATTTGCACACGAAGCTTAGTGGCAACCTCCATGCACTGAGCACCGAGAAGTCCCTCGATGTTTTCACGTTTCCACGCTTTGAATTCAGGCCTGCGTTCGGAACGTGGCAGTATCCAGCGCTCCATCGCAAGACTGGCAACATCGCCTGCACTCAGCAAGGACGACAGAATAGGCCGGCCACGACCGCCATGGAGAATCTTGAGTGCGTTGTCGGCGAGTTGGCAGATAAACACTTCACGTTGGATTCCGTGCCGAAGCAGGTCCTCTTCAAAACCCAGCTTTCTCAAAGCAACCCTCGTCGTACGCATTCGCCAATTCGGCCCTTGACCGAAGCGATGCAGATCCGCATATGGGTGGCCGATCTCACGAAGGTAGTCGCGAAGCTCTGCAAACAGGCAATCTGGTATATGAAAATGCCCCCAACCACCCGTGTAGCCGATGGGGCGGAAATATTCGACACCGCCAAGCTTGAGCCTGTTGTAAACGGATGACCGCCCCATGGACGATGATGTCGTTACTGCAAGAAGCCGCGCCTTCTTCTCCTCCTGCGAAATAATGCCCGTGGTCCTTCCATAACTTTTGGCGAAGTCATCATAGATATCCCTACTTCGAATCAGGCATGCAACGAGCTTGCCGCCGAGAAGCATGTTGTAAGGAGGCAAGGCACCGAGGACATAGGCGTCCATGATGTTTACGAGCCGGTCGCCGCGGGCGGAGGTATCCCAGTTAATCAGATTATCGCGAACTGATAGATTAAATACGGGATCCCC
>PMSS01000203.1:0-3673 GCA_003167515.1 Acidobacterium sp.
GTCCCGGTTTCCGAGATTCAGGTGCGGCGGCTGGGAATCGCCATCATCGGGCAGGGGGTTGCGTCGAATGATGCTCCTCTGTTTCGGAATCTGCGCGCGCACGGAACCTTCTTCGGACAAGTCAATCCGGAAAGGGGACTTGATCTGCTGCTCGCGGCGGTGGAGGCGCGCGCGCAGGCGCACCCCGTGCCATACGGGCATTGGTACATCGACGGAGGACAGGCGAACGCCCACAGTTCCCAGCTGACCTGCGTTTCGTACGCGGCACTGGAGCCGGTACGCTCCGCGCTGCTGAACTATATGNNAAAAGGAGATTCAGCGGCCCGGCATGGGTCCCGAGGCATTACGCTCCGACCTGGCACGGCTGTCGCCGGCCGACGTTGGATTAGATAAAGCCGATGACGAGGTGCTCGGCCGGTTTCAGCTGAAACTGCTCACGGAGGGTTCCGGAACCCAGATATTCAGCACGACCTTTGCGCAGTGGACCGCGCGCGAAGCCCTTCGGCGAGCGCAACCACTTACCTTGCTGGTCCGCTTTGCACCTCGTCAACGACAAAGGCCTATGAATGAACTGTTGTCGAGCGCCCAGGGCAATCTCGACCTCGACTTTCCAGGTTCACTTGTCGATGCGGACATGGGTGCTTACTATCAATGGATCAATCAGCAACGGCTTCCGGGAGCAGAGCAGTCTTCCTTCCTGGCATGGTTTGAAGGGCACAACCAGGCCCTCGCGATCGGTCCGACCCTTCCCCGAGGCACAGAATCCAATTCGCCCTTCGATCTGGGAAAGCTGCTGACCCTCGCTCTCAGCTAGGCTGGCGGCGCTGGCCAAAAAACCACTCTCGGTGCCGGATCCGGACCGGCCTAAAGCTTCCCCGGACCTTGGACGACCCCAAAAATCAACCCAAACCCCCAAATGTGGAAAANNTTACTCAAAGAAAGTTGGCAGTTTTATTCTCCACATCTGCTATTCTAAACTTATAGAGTAAAGAAAGAAAAGAGCCGCCCAAAGGCGGCCTTTCTGCTGTTACGAGGGGGTTTTCTTCATGTACACGAATGACTCAATCAAGCTCGCGAAGCAACTGCCACGATCGCAATCATCTGGCTCCGTCACGCGCGTGACTGACTCATTCACACTCGCGAATGACTCAATCGCGAGCGCCCGGCAAGTGACATGCCATCAGCAGCGAATCCAGGTAACCAACGTCACTCCAACCGCAAGTCTTGTAGAATCACTCACCATCCCGCAGTCGCCCACCCCAGAAATATTTCATACCGCTGGGCTAAACTGATCCTCGCAGGAGGTCACAAAATTGGCACGCACTGAATCCTCCATCAACTTCGACATAAGGAACCGATGATGTTGCTCCGCAACACTGAGAGTAGGTTTGTGAATGTGTCCGGGATTCTGTCGGGCATTGTTCAGGACGCATGTCAGCGGGGTTGCTGTGTCTCGCAGGCGAGATCCAGCTGTACAATGAGGGCGGTCCTTTTGGGAAGCCTTTACGTGCGGCCTATGGTTGCAGGCCGGGCTATGAGGAGACGAAAAGAGAAGGCGATCGAATTTGTCAGTTCACTTGTGCGGAGATCCTCTTTGTTGCAGTGTCTCTCTTTCTGCGTGCCTCACGGCTTATGGTGCAGGGCCCTGGCATCGATCCTCGCACTGGTGGCATCGCCGATGTCGACAGCGTTTGGTCAACAAGCTGCTCCGAACGAGATAGATCAAGTTACGATCCGGGGCAGGGTTGTCGATGCGCAGGGAAGGCCGGAGGTCGGCGCTCTGGTCCGGCTTGAGCGGAACAATCGTTCCGCAAGCGTGGAAACGGAATCGGGTGCGGCAGGGGATTTCGCATTTGTATCACTGCAAAGAGGCAGTTATCTGATCACCGCCGAAAGAGCGGGATGGCGCAGCTCTGCCGCGTCCGTCGTGGCTTCATCGGCCGGAGATCAGAAGGCCATCGATCTTGTCCTTGTTCAACACGCGGAGGCTCATTCGGGTTCCGCTGCCTCTCTATCTAATTCAGGACCGCCTATGGAGTTCTCTGACAAGCCGAATTTCACGGTTGCGGGAGTTACTGACTGGACAGCGGTGGGCGGTCACGGATCGGACACAACTTTGCGCACGAGCGAAGCTCTGGCTCGTGAAATTCTAATCCTGAAACCGAAGGAGACGAGTGCCGCCATTCTCGCGGGGAACACAGGAGAGCACAATCAGACGGAAAAGAGGCTTCGCGCGTCCCTCGCCGGAGATCCCGGAAGCTTCGAGGCAAACCATCAGCTTGGGGAATTCTATTTGCACGAAGGCAGATACACCGACGCGATCCCGCTTCTGGAGGGAGCTCATGGCATCGAGCCGGCGGATTATGGCAACACATACGACTTGGCATTGGCTTGCGAAGCAGCCGGCAAATATGCTCGGGCCCGTGACGAAGTCAAGGGATTGCTGGCAGCTCGGGATAGTGCTGAGCTGCATCTTCTGGCGGCTGAAGTGGAAGAGGAACTGGGTGACCCGCTGTCGGCCGTTCGTGATTATGAGCGAGCCGCAAAGGAAGATCCGAACGAGCAGAATTACTTTGCGTGGGGTTCTGAGTTACTTCTGCACCGCGCGATCTGGCAAGCGCAGGAAGTATTTCGCCGGGGGGCGGAAGCATATCCGAAGTCAGGAAGAATGCTGACTGCTCTGGGCGCGGCCCTTTTCGCCGGCGCCATCTACGATGACGCTTCCGTGAGTCTCTGCACAGCGTCGGACCTGAATCCCACGGACCCAGAGCCTTATAGGTTCATGGGAACGGTTGAAATGGCGGCGCCCGATCCCTTGCCATGCATTGAGCCCAGGCTCAAGCGCTTCGCGAGCGAGCAGCCGGACAACTCTCTTGCGAACTACCTGTATGCAATGGCCATCGTGAAGCGCCAGCAACAGTCGCCGGATCCGCAGGCGCTGCAACGTGCGGAGGTTCTGCTGAAGAAGGCCACAGCGCTCGATGCCAAGTGCGGAGACGCCTGGCTGCAACTGGGAATTCTCTCTTCCGGTCGGCACGATTATTCTGCGGCGATTGACGATTACGAAAAAGCCATCGATGCGAATCCGCAGCTGGGAGAGGCTTATTATCGGCTTGGAGTGGCTTACGACCGGACGGGCGAACCGGCTAAGGCCAGGCAGAAGTTCGAGCTGCACGATCGAATTGAGAAGGCGGAGGCCGAGGCGGTGGAACGCCAGCGCCGCGAGATTCAGCAATTTCTGATCATTCCTTCGGGGCAGGCTCCCTCGCCGAACCAGTGAGGAATTCGGAAACCAGTCATGCCGCTCTTCTCTTCGTTACGCGACCTGACTGCTCAGGTCATGCAGATCTAGACATACCCGGGTTTCCAGGAGGCAACGATGCCGACACCTTCGCGTATGGTGATTATTTGGTTGACCTTGACCTGTGTAAATCGCTCGATTTTGTGAGTGGTCGGCCATACCACTTCGATTAAATCAACGGTGTCGGACTTACCAAGGCCGAAATGAAGGCGGAGGTCGCTTTGCGACATCACGCTGGTGCCGCTATGGACCTCATCCATTTGAGTATGCTTGCCAGCAATCACTCGTACACGGGCTCCAATAGCAGTGCGATTGCACTTCGTACCGATCAGCTTAACCTTGATCCAGTTTTGTTTGTTGCCGCCGTCGTTG
>PMSS01000203.1:3698-3918 GCA_003167515.1 Acidobacterium sp.
GGCCGTTGCCCAGATTCCTGTAGACCAGTCGCGGATTCTTGAAGGATTCACCAAAGTTATATTGATCTACGTCTGGATAGACGTGTCCATTAATCTGAACAATGTCAGTCCAACCGTCGTTGTCATAATCGATGAAGCCACAACCCCATGCTACATACTGAGTGTTGGCACCCACGCCGGAACTGAAAGACAGGTCGCTGAAGGTGCCGTCGCCATTGTT
>PMSS01000437.1 GCA_003167515.1 Acidobacterium sp.
AGAGGCCGGGGACGTCCGAGTTACGAGAAGAGCAAAGAAGGTCCGATGAAGGGGTTTGCGCCGCCGTCGCGGATGACCGCGCAGGTACCTACGGGACCGGTGCCGATTACGCGCACGATTACGGTGACAGAAGGGGTCAGCGTCAAGGATCTGGCGGAGAAGCTGGAGATCCGCGGCAAGGATCTTATCGCGACGCTGCTGATGAAGGGCGTATTTGTAACCGTCAACCAGACACTGGATGGGGAGCTGGTGAAGGAAGTGGCGGCGCAGTTCGGGGCCGACGTGCAGATGATCAGCTTCGAGGATTCGATGGCGAACGAGGCCATGGAAAGCATCCTCGCTACCGAGAATCCGGACGAGCTGGAAGTGACGCGGCCGCCGGTGGTGACGGTGATGGGCCACGTGGACCACGGCAAGACGTCATTGCTGGACGCGATCCGGGAGACGGATGTGGCGGGCGGCGAGGCAGGCGGAATCACCCAGCATATCGGCGCGTACAAGGTGAAGATCGGGAAGGTGGATTCGCCTGCGTTCGGGCGAGAGATTGTTTTCCTCGACACGCCAGGTCACGAGGCGTTTACGCGGATGCGCGCGCGTGGCGCGAAGGTCACGGATATCGTCGTGATCGTGGTCGCGGCGGACGACGGCGTGATGCCACAGACTCTGGAGGCGATCGATCACGCGAAGGCGGCGAACGTGCCGATGATTGTCGCGGTAAACAAAATCGACAAGCCCGAGGCGCAGCCGGATCGCGTGAAGAAGCAGCTGGGCGATCGCGGGCTGGTTCCGGAAGAATGGGGCGGGAGCACGGTGTTCGTCGACGTATCGGCGAAGAAGCGGATCAACCTCGACCTGTTGCTCGAGATGATTTGTCTGGTGGCGGATATTCAGGCGCTGAAGGCGACGCCGGAGCGCTCTGCGGTGGGCACGGTGATCGAAGCGAAGCTGGATCGCGGACGCGGTGCAGTGGCAACGGTGCTGGTGCAGAACGGCACGCTGAAGAACCAGGACAACTTTGTGGTGGGCAATACATTCGGGAAGATTCGCGCCATGTTCGACGATCGCGGCCGGACTGTAGATGCAGCGGGACCTTCGACGCCGGTGGAGATTGTCGGTCTCGAAGGCATGCCGGACGCGGGCGACACGTTCCTGGTGGTGAGCGATCGCGACAAAGCGCGAGGTATTGGACAGTATCGCAAGGGGCGCGAGCGCGAGGCGCAACTGGCCAAGTCGTCGCGTGTGACGCTGGAAGGGCTGGCGGATTCGATCAAGCAGGCGGGTATGAAGGAACTGCCGCTGATCCTGAAGGGCGACGTGACCGGATCGGTGGAAGTGCTGGCCGATTCACTGCAGAAGATGTCGACGGAGAAGGTGCGCATCAAGGTGATCCACTCGGGAGTGGGTGCGATTACGGAGAGCGATGTACTACTGGCATCGGCGTCGAATGCGATCATCATCGGATTCAACGTGCGGCCGGAGCGCAAGGTGGCCGACCTGGCAGAGCAGGAAGAGGTGGAGATCCGGCTGCACTCGATCATCTACGAGTTGCAGGACGAAATCACCAAGGCGATGCTGGGTCTGCTGGAGCCGGTGTTCCGCGAGAACTTCCTGGGACGCGCGGAGGTGCTGAACGTGTTCCGCATTCCGAAGGTGGGGACGATTGCGGGATGCAGGGTGACGGATGGCATTCTGCGGCGCGACTCC
This sequence comes from Acidobacterium sp., assembly GCA_003167515.1. Lineage (GTDB taxonomy): Bacteria > Acidobacteriota > Terriglobia > Terriglobales > Acidobacteriaceae > Palsa-343. Next base: position 1,705 of record PMSS01000437.1, read on the forward strand.
GAAGTTCGTTTAATGCGGGATGGCGCGCCGGTCTACAAAGGCAAGCTGACCTCGCTGAAACGCTTTAAGGACGATGTGCGCGAAGTGACGAACGGCATGGAGTGCGGCGTCGGCATCTCGAACTTCACCGATATTAAGGTGGGCGATACCGTTGAGGCGTTCGTGACGGAGAAGATGGCGGCGGAGCTGACGGCGTCCTAGAGGCAGGCGATAGGGAACAGGCAACAGGGAATAGTGAAAAGCGCTCGGCGCAAAGGCAGGGAACAGGCAATAGGCAACAGGGAGTAGGGAAAAGCGCCTGGCGGATGCTGGGCGCTTTTTGTTTGGGTAAACACAGTAGTCAGCCCCACTTCGCCTGCCAGTATTTACTTCTTCGTATCGAACATCCATGCGTTCGAACGCCGGGGATTATTGGGCCGTGACAGTCGCGTCAGGGGGCGTCGACGCGGGGCTTCGATGCGGGTGCAGAAACGCCATGAAGACGCCCATCAGTTCTAATGCCAGGAAGCCAACGGCAAACACATAGAAGACATAGCGGAGCGAGGGCCACAGTTTGCGGGGCAGTTGATCGCGGAACTTGTCGACCAGGGTTTCGTTGAAGCGCATTGGGGCGACTTCCTCCGTATCGGATTGCGGCTGCTTGCTCCAGCGGGCGACGAGGACAGCGCCGCGGAGATTAGCGAGCAGGATCGCCGTAACAATCAGGGGGATCAGGCCAAAACCGCCGCGATGGGTGGCGATGGCGGCGGTCTGGTCCAGGAGCCACGCCGCGAAGACCAGGCCGGCGGCGGCAATGCTGCCCTCGCGGAGGCCAAATCCGCCGAGCACATAAAAGAAGAATGCCAGGACAGCCAAAATCGGATGCGAATCAACGATGAGGGAGATCGCAGAAAGTAGCGCGACAATTTGGGCGATCCAGAAGCCTTGCTGGCCGAGCAGGTCGACGTCGTGAGAGTTGCGAACCGATGGCCAAAAAAGGCGCTTGAAGAGACCCTCGTCTTGCTGAGGTGGCCCGGAAAGGCCCAGGGTGGACATGTTAAGCATTTAAGGGCTTAGTTCCGCCCAGGTTCAACAAAAATGCGGGCCCATCTGGCCAAACCTCTTACTGGCGTTGAAATCGTCCACCCGGCGCGCCTTTATTCTTCGCGCAGGAGGATCAGGGGATCGAGGGAGAGCGCGCGCTGAGCGGGAATCCAGGTTGCTACCAACCCCAGCAATGCCATCGCTACGACAACGCCGGTCAGGACGAATGGATCGCGCGGCGATGCCTGATACACGATGAACGCGAGGAGCCGGCTGGCAAGGATGCCGAGGGCCAATCCTGCCGTTGAACCGATGGCGAGCAATTTGACAGCGCAGCCGAGGGCTGCCTGCAGAACTTCCTTGCGCTGGGCGCCAAGGGCCATACGGATTCCCAGCTCGCGCAGGCGTTTGCTGACCGAGTATGCAGCCATTCCAAAGATGCCGGTGATGGAGAGCATGGTGCCCATCACGCCGAGGATGCCGAGCGAAGCCGTAGCCATGCGCGGAGCGAAGAGAGCGCCGTTCATTTCTTCGTCCCAGGTCTGGAGGAAGACGGGAAGCCCGGCATCAAGGTCGCGCACCTTGCTTCTTATGGCTGCCGTGAGTTGCTGGGGATCGCGGTTCGAGCGCACCACCAGCCATGTATCGTTGCGGGGGTTTTGGAGGATGGGCAGAAACATGGCGGGTTGGGGATCCTCGGCGAGGTTCGCTGTATATTTTCCGTCCTGCACGATGCCGATCACCTGCACGCGCGTTCCATCGGGCTCCTTGAAGTAGCTGCCCATGGCGCTGGTTGGGGAGCCAAACACTCTGCGCGCGAATTCCTTGTTGATGACGGCCACAGGCGGCGCATTTTTGTCGTCATGCTCGGTGATCTTTCTGCCGGCGAGCATGGATGTGCCTGCGGCCTGGAAGTATTCGGGAGATATCTGGTACATGACGGATTGAGCGGCGGCATTCGGCGGTCGGAGATCTTCCGTTTTTTCTGTAAAGACATAGGAAACGGCCCAGCCCATATGCAACGGTGGCGTGTCCACCAAACCGACGCGCGTTACGCCGGGAATGGTGGCCACCGCATCCATCAAACGCTTTTGCATGGCGGGCGTTTTGTCGCTGCTGTAACCCGCCATGGCAAGATCGGTCTCAGCCAGCATGGCGTTGCGCGGCTCAAAGCCAAAGTTGGTGTGCAGAGAGCGCATCAGTCCTCGGACGGCAACCATGGAAGACGTGACGAGCACGGCGCAGAGCGCAATTTGCAAGACCAGCAGGAGGTCGCGGACCGTGATGCGGCGAGCGAACTTACCCCCCAGCTTGACGCTCGAACCAGCTTTGACGATCTCATAGGGATTGGCCCGGAGCACCTGGCGGACGGGGACAGCACCAAAGAGGAATCCGCTGAAGAGACTCAGGAGCACGGCGAATCCGTAGACAGTTGCGTCCGGGGTTACAGGAAAACTCATGGGAAATTGGGGAAAGGGCTTCCAGATGGTGAGCCAGTGCAAGAGCCAGACACTGCCCCAGAGGCCTGCGGCGCCTCCGACGAGAGAGATCAGGACAGCTTCGGTGAAGAGTTGGCGGAGGATGCGGACGCGGCTCGATCCGAGGGAAAGACGCAGAGCCACTTCGCGTGCACGGTCAGCGGCACGCGCGGCAAAGAGGCTGCCGAGGTTGGCGCAGGCGGCCAGCAGGATCAATCCCGCAAGCAGCGTCAAGCCGGCCAGGAAGGCTCGAATCGCGGGAGCGAAGAAGTCGCCATGCAGGCCAGGGCGGACCAGCGAGAAGCTGCTTTGGTCGTCTTGTTTGGGATAGCTCTTGTGCAGCCAGGACCCGATGGAGCTGAGGTCGGCGGCAGCCTGGGCTGGCGTGACGCCGGGCTTCAGATGACCCAGGACTTCGAAGACCCAGCGTGTTCCGCGGTCGTTGAGGTAATTCGACCCGTCCACCTGTTCGCTGTTGATCATCGGCACAAAGAAGTCGGGAGAGAAAAATAGCAAGGTCCCCTGGAACTCGGGAGGCGCAACACCGACGATGGTGAAGGGGTGCTTGTTGAGCTGGACGGTGCGGCCCAGTACGCCGCGGTCATCCTGAAAATGGCTGTGCCAGTATGACCAGGAGAGCACGATATACGGAGCGCTGTTGGGGCCGTGCTCGTCGGAGGGGTGAATGAGGCGCCCGAGAAACGGCTGAATACCGAGGGCGTCGAAGTAGTTCCCGCTGACCTCAAAGAGCCATGAACGGGATGGCGTATCGCCAGTATTGACGCCGGTCTGCGCGATGTTATAAGCCGCCAGGCCATCGAAGGTGCGGTTGCGATCGCGGAGATCGAGATAGTCGGGCCAGGACTGCACGATGTATTTGTCGTTGCCGCGCTGGATGGCGTAGAGGTTCTGCGAATGGGGGACATGCAGGGGGCGGAGCAGCAGCCCATTGAGCACGCTGAAGACCACGGCGTTGGCGCCGATCGCGAGGGCCAGTGTGAAGATTGCAACGAAAGTGAAGCCGGGAGACTTGCGCAGGACGCGCAGGCTGAAGCGGAGATCCTGAAGGAGAATCTCGACAAAATTGGCGCCGAGCGCCTCGTGGGATTCCTCTATGTACCTGGACTGGCTGCCAAACTCGATGCGCGCTCGTCTTTCCGCCTCGGCGCTGTCGAGGCCGGAGCGGCGCAGATCGTCGGCACGGAACTGGATGTGGGAGCGAAGCTCTTCCTCCATCTCGGTGCTGAGCTCAGAACGATGGAAGAACTTAGCGGTAACGGAACGAAGCCAGGAGAGGAGTTTCATAGGGTCCCTGAGAGAAGCTGGGCGGCGGCGGACATCGGCACTCCTAAGATGTATAGGAGTATGCGCCGGCTTCCCTAAGCTGTCAAGGAAGAAACTCCGCGCAGTCTATTTCGCGGGCGATTCGGATTCGAGCATCTGGATGGCTTTGTGGTAGTCGAGGCCGGTGGAGACGGGGGAGTAATGGGCCATTTCTTCAGTGATGTGGATGTTGAGGGTCTTGACCAGGAGAGCTTTTCCGGTGAGGTTGAGGTTCATGCGGGTGAGCTCCCAGTCGTTGGGTGCGGTTTCGGTTTGCTCGAGGAAGATGGTCCCGCCCTTGTCGAGACGGCCGATGAAGCCCCAGCCAAAGTCGACGTCGGCGATGAGGTGAGCATCAAGGCGGGTGAGGCGCTCCTGGGATTTTTCGATCCACACTTCGCCAGCCATGCCACGCATGATCTTCGATTCGAGGTCGGGAGGATTCCAGGAGGGATTGGGTTTGAAGGTGAGGTGGTAGCACTCGTCTGAAGGGACCGGTGTACCCGGTGGGGGCGGAATCGGTTCGCCCGGGATCGCGACATAAGGGGGTACGACAACCGTGCAGGGGTCGGTGCTCTCGAAGTGGTAGAGGAAGGCGTCGGGCAGCAGGCGCATCAGTTTGTCGACGCGGGCGTTGTCCTCCAGCTCGCGCTTGTGGCGATGCTCCTGCAGGTCGGGGTGGGCGTCCAGGTTGCTGAGGCGATCGATCTGGGTCTGGCGCATATCCGGGTTGAGCGGCTTACCATTGGCGGCGATCGCGATGGCGACGTCGCCCTGGCGGGTCTCGATGATCACCTGGGTGTAGTCGCGTTTGTCGTCTTTTTTGTGGAGGACGAAGCGCTGGGGATGGTGAGCGGCCTCGGCCGCCATGTGATTGGCAACGGAGCGACGAACCAGGGCTGCGGCGTCTACTGCGGGTGACGGCTGGTTTTGAGCGGAGCCATTGACGGGGAGAAGCGCGAGCGCGGTCGCGCAAACGAGCGGAAGAAGCGAGGGGGGGCGCGGGTTGCGGTTCAGGAGTCGGGGCATGAAGGACGGGGGCATGCGGTCGGCAATAGCAAAGATGAGGNNTAGACGAGCCTGGGGGTTGGAGGTTGCGGGTGGCTGAATTCCGATTTCAGAAGCGGGGCTTCTCCATTAAAATTGGGAGCATGAGCCGTACGTATGTTTCTCGTTGTCTGCCGCTGCTGGCGGTGTTGTTTGTCTGCAGTCTTGCCGCGCATGGTCAGGATCAGGGGCGCGGGCGGAAGTACAAGCCGCCGC
>PMSS01000030.1 GCA_003167515.1 Acidobacterium sp.
CTGCTCGCCAATCTGTTTACGGCGGTCTTTGTCTCCCGCGTCATCTTCGACGCCAACCTGAGCCGCAAATTGCACGGCGAACCGATTTCGATCTGAGCATTGCGACTTCGAGAGATTTTTCTATAGGCGGATTTTCGTGGAACTGTTTCATGACCCCAAAATAGACTGGCTCGGGAAGAAGTGGTATTTCCTCGGCTTTTCCCTCATCTTCAGTGTTGCCGGCCTCCTGTCCATCTTCTTCTGGCACGGCCTGCCCCTCGACGTTGACTTCCGCGGGGGCACCGTTGTCCGTGTCAAATTCGCCCAGAAACCCGATGCCGACCGCATTCGTTCCGCCATGAACAAGGCCGGTCTCAGGGATGCGCGCATTCAGCAGCCCTACGGTCCTGCGGACAACAACGAGGTTCTTATCACCCTGTCGCGCAGTGCGACCAGCGAAGCCGCTATTGACCAGGGCCGCGCCGCCGTTGTCGGCACACTCACCGAGAATTACTCCGGCACGGCTGCGCAAAATCAGAACAAGCTGGATCTCGACACAGTCAGCCGCTCCGCCCTCACCTCCTGGCTCGAACAGAATGACCCTGAACACCTCGGAAACACCGCCGAAGCAGAGACTCGCTACGAGGACCAGGCCAACGCCGTCCTGCATTACCGCGACGACGATCACAGCGGCGTCATCGATTCCATCGACAACCTCCGTGGCGCAGTCGATCCAGCTGTACTCACTGCCTTCCAGCAAGATGCCTGGCTTTCCGGCTTCTCCGTCCGCAGCGTCGAAATTGTCGGCGCCCAGGTCGGCAAAGTTCTTCAGCACCAGGCCGAGCTCGCCACCCTTTATTCCCTGGCCGGGATGCTCGTCTATCTCTGGTTCCGCTTCGAACTGATCTACGGCGTCGCCGCCGTCGTCGCCTGCTTCCACGACACCATCATCACCATCGGCGCCTTCAGCCTCAGCAACCAGGAAATCTCCCTCACCGTCATCGCCGCCATCCTGACCCTCATCGGCTACTCGATGAACGACACCATCGTCGTCTTCGACCGCATTCGCGAGAATCTCCGCCTCAGCCGTCGCGAACCGCTTGCCGTTCTGGTCAACCGCAGCATTAATCAAACCCTGAGCCGGACCGTTCTCACCTCCGGCCTGACATTCCTGACCGTGCTTTCGCTCTTCCTCTTCGGAGGCGAAGTCCTGCGCGGCTTCTCCTTCGCGCTGGTCGTCGGCATCCTTATCGGCACCTATTCCTCCATTGCGGTTGCCGCCCCTATGCTGGTGGCTTACCAGGACTGGCGCGGTGGCCGCAGCCGGGCCGCTACGCTACCCGCTGCAAAGAAAGCCAGGGTATGATGCTGCCATCCCCCTTGGGCTCCGGAATCCTGCATCCAAATAAGAGCAGGCGCCCCCTCCGGAGTGGGAATGGCTGCAACACGCATCGGAATTGTGTTATAGAAGAGAACCGGCCCTGTCTGCCGGAGAAACACACGCCAAACCCGGCCGGGTTCAGTTCGCGCTTCCCCAGCGCGCAGGAGCCGGATCGCCGGGAACAAATCGGGGCTGCTGTGGTGTCTATAAGAGTTGTCAACTACTGAAAGGTCCGAGGTCGGCCATGGCCATGTTTGAGGACATCCTGCTGGAATCAGGGCACCAGATCAAAACCAAAAGCAGGTACTACACCATCGTTGGGCTGCTGCTGAATGGTTCCGTTCTTGCTGCGCTGGTCCTATACCCGCTTATCTATCCCGAAGCGCTGCCGAAGGCAATGATGGCGACTCTGCTGGTCGCCCCCCCGCCCCCGCCTCCGCCTCCGCCTCCACCTCCACAGGTCATCCATGTTCAGAAGGTGGTCTCGGAGATGCTGAACAATCAGCTCACCGCGCCCACCAAGATTCCGCATGACATCAAGATGGTGAAGGAAGAGGCTGCGCCTCCCTCCACCGGTGTCGAAGGCATGCAAGGGATGGGCTCCGCTGGTGGAGTGATGGGCGGTGTTCTCGGAAGCCTGGGCAGCGGCCCCGCGCCCAAAGTGCAGGCTGCCCCGCCTAAGAAAGTCACTGTCTCCTCCGGCGTGATGCAGGGCAACCGTATCGGCGGCGAGATGCCCCAGTACCCCGCCATCGCCAAAGCCGCAAGAATTCAGGGAACCGTCGTCCTGCAGGCAACGATTTCCAAGGGTGGAACGATCGAAAATCTGCGGGTCATCAATGGCCCCCCCATGCTCCAGGCGGCTGCGGAAGCAGCCGTGCGCAGCTGGAGATACAAACCGTACCTCCTGAACGGTGAACCCGTGGAGGTCGAAACCCAGGTCAACGTCGTCTTTAGTCTCGGCAGCTGATTCAGCCGCCCTGACCGGCCCGGCCGGCTCAGGGCGGTCTCAACGTTTTTCCGGCCTGCCCGCCTTTTTCCCGTGAGCAGGTATTCCGTTAGCGCTCTTTGGCATCTATCGCAGCATCGCCTCAGGAGGAAAGATTCAGTGATTCTCGCTCAGATCAACCATCTCGTCGCAAACCCGGCGTCTCTCGGCTTCTTTCAGGAAGGCCAGACAGTCGGATTCAGCCCCATCGACCTCTGGAACAACATGGGCTGGCTCGCCCGTGGCGTCGTATTCGTCCTGTTCATCATGTCGATCTGGTCCCTCGCCGTTATGATCGACCGCTATCTCTATTTCAACGCCGCCCGTAAGCAGTCCCGTGAATTCGCCCCGCGTGTCGCCGGAGCCCTCAAGGAAGGCAAACTCGACGAGGCCGTCAAGGTTGCCGACCGCAACAAGAAATCGCACCTCGCCGAAGTCGTCACTGCCGGTCTCCAGGAGTTCCGCAACTACGGCGGAGGCGGAGCCGTCAGTGTCGAGCAGATCGAGTCCTCCAAGCGTGCTCTCGAGCGGGCCGAGGCCATCGTTCACGCCAAACTGAAGAGGGGGCTCGGCAGTCTTGCTACCATCGGCTCAACCGCTCCGTTCGTCGGGCTCTTCGGAACCGTCGCCGGTATCCTCAAGGCTTTCCAGGAAATCGCCACTCAGAAAACCCCGGGCATTGGCGCAGTCGCCGGCGGTATTTCCGAGGCCCTCGTCACCACGGCGTTTGGTCTCTTTGTGGCCATCCCTGCAGTCTGGCTCTTCAACTACTTCACCAACCGCGTGGAGGCCTTCGACGTCGAGATGGACAACTCCTCCAGCGAACTGATCGATTACTTCATCAAGCAGAGCAATCGCCGGTAATCGAGGAGTGGGTCCCTCAGCGACCCGGAGTCTGGGAGCCGGAGTCTGGCGATCTGGGGGTGCGAGTGAGCGGGAATCTTTTCGCCGGGGGCGAGCTTCAGGCTTCGCTCCCGGTCCTGATTGCCGCCAACCCAGTGAGAAATCCGATCGGAGCATACCGAAATGGCAATCGCAGTAAGAAACGAAGGAGCCAAGGTCAACGCAAACATCAACGTCACCCCCATGGTCGACGTNNTTCATGGTCATCACCCCCATGCTCCAGAACAAGGTGAACGTCGATCTTGCCCAGAGCGCGAACGCCACGCCCATGGATGACGCCAATAAGGAAGACTCCGTGGTTGTGGCCATCACCCGAGACAGCAGAGTTTACCTGGGCCAGAACCAGACCAGTCTGGCGAATCTCGGTGGCGAAGTACGCGATATGCTGGAAAACAAAACCAGCAAGATCGTCTACTTCCGTGCCGATGCTCGCGCTCATTACGGTACCGTCATGGACGCCATTGACGCCGTTCGCACGGCCGGGGTCGAAGAGGTTGGCATGCTCACTGAGCAGCAGCAGTCACTATCGACCACCAGGCCTCCCGCAGCTGGCGGACAATAGTCCGGAACACATGGAAGAAGAGTGAAGAATCGAGGAACTGAATTATGTCAATGAGCGTAGGCGGAGCCGGCGCCCTGAATGCGGAACCGAACGTAACTCCTCTCATCGACGTGCTCCTGGTGCTGCTGATCATCTTTATGGT
>PMSS01000365.1:0-353 GCA_003167515.1 Acidobacterium sp.
TCCGTACATCGAGGTCAACAATGGAGCCTGGCAGGGGACGAACAGTGTCACAGTGGCGGCGGGCAGCAAGGTGAACCTTGGTCCGCAGCCGGGGGTCGGAGGTACGTGGAGCTGGACTGGGCCTGGTGGGTTCGCTTCTACTTCGCGGCAGATCAACGGCAGTCCGCTGACTTTGCCGTCGAATGTGTTTACGGCGACTTACACGAATCCGGCGGGAGTCACGAGCACGCAGGTGTTTACGATCATGATTGCTCCAACTCCGATCGTTCCGTATCTTGAGGTGAATTGGGGGGCATGGCAGGCGGCGAACAGCGTGACGGTCGCCTCGGGGAGCTCCGCCCACGGCACCACCT
>PMSS01000365.1:383-10264 GCA_003167515.1 Acidobacterium sp.
AGTTCTTCAGAGGTTCCTTAGAGCTTCTTCATAGCAAGGGATCGCATCGGCGTATTTCTCCTCCCGGCTAAGGAGAAAGCCGAGAGCGTACTGGAAATCCGGACGGGCAGGATTGAGTTTGACGGCGGCCCGGTATTCGCTCTCCGCTTCCGATAATCGTTTCAGGTCGAACAGTACGAGGCCAAGGTTGTAGTGAGCATCGGCGTTGTCCGGCTTGAATTTCATTGCGAGGCGCAGATGAGGCTCTGCGTCGTCGTTCTTCCCAAGGTGCAGGAGTGTCCATCCCAACCCGTACTGCGCCTCATCATTTTTGGGCTGGAGAGCGACGGCATCGCGGTAGAGCTGTAGCGAGCCTTCGTCGTCGCCAATTTGGCTGTGCACCGATTCCGCTGCGATGAGGTCACTTACACTTTTCTTGTAAGTGGGCTGCATGCGAAACGCACGGTTGAACGACTCGACGGACTGTTGCCCTTCTTTCAGATAGCAATATGTGCGGCCCAGCATGGCATGGCACCAGGCAAAATCTGGTTTGATCTGAAGGGCACGGTCGAATGCGGCGATTGCGTCCTGATAACGGAGGAGACTCATGCAGGAAGTGCCTAGCCAGGCTAGAGCCGGCAGATGGTCGGGCTGAATGGCAAGCGCATCCTGAAAGCATCGGTGGGCGCGTTCGAATCGGCGACGTTTGAAGAAGAAGCGGCCTCTGAGCATCCGATAGCGGAGCTTGAGCCAGTCGGGAGCCACACCCATGGGGTCATTATGCACCGCGATGCCTGGGATCGATCCAGATAGACGGAAAGAACAATCCCACCCTGCTCGCGCCAAAGGCGGCGCGCCCAGGATGGGGCACCCGCTTTGTTGGGTCCTTCGCGAAGGCCCGGCGCGCTTCGCACGCTTCCCACATCCCAACACCAGGGATGTGGGGCACCCGGATTTGTGATTATGCGCGGCTTCGTTCGGCGACGGGGATGCGGACTTCGGCTATGCAGCCTGTGTGGTTGGGCTTGTTGCGGAGGTCGATGACGCCTCCGTGGGCTTCGATGATCTGGCGGGCGAGGGCGAGGCCTACTCCTGAGCCGGCTTTTTTTGTGGTGTAGAGAGGGACGAAGAGGTTTTCGGGATTGGCGAGGCCGGGGCCGTTGTCTTCGATGACGATGGCTACGAGGTCGGTGTCGGCGGTGGCGCGGATGGTGACTTCGGGGGCGCAGGGTGGGATTGGTCGGGTAAACGCCGTGCTATTGGCTCCCCCAGCCCGCTCTTCGGCGGGTCTTTCGCCATCGGAACGCGGTCTTTCCGCAGCATCCGTAGTGGATCCGGCAGGAACCGCAGATCCTTCGACTCGCGTCTGAATTGTTTGTTGCGCCAAATGCGGGCGCAACGATTCGGAAGCTTCGCTCAGGATGACAGGTCTTTCGCTTACCCTTGCTGCCACGTCCGGGGAAGGGATGGCGGTCGATGTCGGTTCGGGGTCTTCCTCGACGCAGGTGAGCGCGGATTCGACGGCGTTGCGGAGGAGGTTGATGAGGAGCTGCTCGATCTGGTCCTGGTCGGCGAGGAGGTCGACGTCGGGGGCGGCGAGAATGCGGACGTCGAGTCGGATTTCGAGGCTTACGACTCGTTCGATCAGCGGTATGAGCGGGACTCGTTTTAGAACGGGCGCGGGGAGTTGGGCTAGCTGGCGATAGGCCTGGACAAATCTGTTCAGGGATTCTGCCCGGTTTTCGATGACGCTCAGCCCGCGCTGCAGGTCGCGCTGGAGACTGGCCGTCTCGGGCGGACGTGGCGGCGGTGGCTGGGGAAGAGCCGAGGCTGAAGGAGGAATGCTGCTGGCGGGGTAGGTTGCGGGGTCGGGGATGGTGATTGGCGGTCGTGGGGGAGTGGGGAGGATGCGGGAGCGCAGGCTGCCGGCGATGGATTTAATGGGGGTGAGGGAGTTGGAGATTTCGTGGCCGATGACGCGGATGAGACGGCGCCAGGCGAGGCGTTCTTCTTCGCGGAGGGCGGCGCTGACGTCTGAGAGGACGACGAGGGTGTGAGGGACGCCGCGCTGGCGGAAGGTGGAGCGGCGGATCATCCAGCGCTGGGGCTGGGTGGGTTCGGAGCGGCGCGCGCCGGTGGAGGTGGCGCGGGGCAGTTCGAGCAGGACGGCGGCTTCGCTGGGCTCGTCGAGGAGGCTGGTGAGCTCGAGGTCCGTGGCGGATTTGCCGAGGTCGCGCGCGGGCAGAAGGGAGAAGACGCGCTCGGCGGCGGGGTTGAGGAGGCGGAGGCGGATTTCCTGATCGAAGGCGAGGACGGGGGCGTCCATTTCAGCGATGACGCGGCGGAGAAGGGCGACGGCCTCGAGGGCTCCGACGCGCTGAGACTGGAGGGTGTCGGCGAGGGCGTTGATTTCGAGGGAGAGCTGGCCGACGGAGTCGTCGCGATTGGCGCCGCGGGCGCGGAAGGAGTAGTCCTCTTCGCGGAGGGCGGCAACGACGTTGGCGAGGGTCTGGATGGGGCGGATGGCTTCTTCGATGAAGGCGGCGAAGAAGAGGAGCAGGATGAGGAGAAGGATGCCCAGGGTGGCGAGCATGGGTCCCATGGTGACGTGGAGGAGGGCGAGGACGATGGTGGAGAGGCCGAGGAGGCAGAGAGCGCCGACGGTGCAGAAGACGCGGAGGCGCGCTTCAAAGGAGATGCTCTGGCGTTTGGGTTTGCGTCGGTGCGGGTAGCTCGCCATGGCGCACGCTCAGGGTACAGGGCGCAGGGTACAGGGCGCTCGGCGAGGGAGACGGGAGGCAGCAGACAGGAGACGGGAAACAGAATGCCGAGGTGCGAGCTGTGCGGAATCCCGGGTCTCAAAGTCGAGACCCGGGCCAGCCAGGGAGTGGTTGGGTCGACCGCTAGATGCCATATTTTTCCATCCGCCGGTAGAGGGCTCCTCGGCTGAGGCCGAGGGCTTCTGCCGCCTGGCTCACGTTGCCGTTGCAGCGGGAGAGGGCTTTGCGGATGAGGATACTCTCGACGGACTCGAGGGACATTTCTTCGAGGGCCTGGGTGGAGACGCGGGCGGGCGAGAGGCCGAGGTCGGGGACTTCGATGATGTCCTCGCGGGCCATGAGGACGGCGCGCTCGATGGTGTGGTCGAGCTCGCGGACGTTGCCGGGCCAGGCATAGTGGAGCATGAGCTGGAGAGCGGCGGGATCGATGCCCTGCACGGGCTTGCGATAGCGCTGGCCGTAGCGGGAGAGGAAGTGGGCGGCGAGGGGAGGGATGTCTTCGCGGCGGTCGCGCAGGGGCGGCACTTGGATTTCGACGGTGTTGAGGCGGAAGAGGAGGTCGGCTCGAAAATTGCCCTTTTCGACCTCGGAGCGGATGTCGGCGTTGGTGGCCGAGATGATGCGGACGTTGACGTGGCGGGTTTTTGAAGAGCCGACGCGCTCCATCTCGCCGGTTTCAAGGACGCGGAGCAGCTTGGCCTGCTGGCGCATGGGGACGTTGGCGATTTCGTCGAGGAAGAGGGTGCCGCCTTCGGCGAGTTCGAAGCGGCCGATGCGCTCGGTGCGNNGTCTGCGCGACGACTTCTTTGCCGGTGCCGTGCTCGCCGGTGATCAGCACGCTGGCGTCGGAGGGGCCGATGCGGGCAATGGTGGCGAGGACCGGCTGCATGGCGGCGGCGGTCGCGATCATCTCGGGAAGGTTAGCGGTGCGGAGGAGACGGTTCTCCGCCTCGAGGCGCTGGGCGCGGCGGACGGCGTTCGACAGGTCGATCTGAGTGCGGAGGATGGTGAGGAGGCGGGCGTTGTCCCAGGGCTTCTGGATGAAGTCGTTGGCGCCGCGGCGCATGGCTTCGACAGCAAGCTCGACGTTGGCCCAGGCGGTCATGATGATGATGGGGATCTGCGACTCGTGGGAGCGAATCTGGGAGAGGAGGTCGAGGCCTTCGCGGCCGGAGGTGGTGTCGCGGGTGTAGTTGAGGTCGAGGAGCAGGGCATCGAAGGTGCTGGACTTGAGCGCGTCGATGACCATATACGGCGAGGTCGCTTTTTCGATGCGGTAGCCTTCGGGCTCGAGGAGAAGCTCAAGGGCGTCGAGGATATGGGGCTGATCGTCGGCAATGAGGACCGAGGGCGCGAGGCGGTCGCGGGCGGCTTCGACTACGGGTTGGGCGGCTGTTGACATAGCTCTTAGCTGTTAGCTGCTAGCTCTTAGCTGTTAGCTGCTAGCTCTTAGCTAGTACTCCTATTATTATGTTATGGGCCGTGGGTCACTACACCGGATTTTGCGTCGTCGATGGAGACGTTGGTGCGGTTGAGGGTGTCGCCGATGGCGCGGTCGATGTCGACTTTCGCTTTCTCGTACTGGTTCTGGGCAGCGTCGAGGGCAGATTCAGCCGTGGCCAGGGCGTTTTCGGCGTTCAGGGTATCTACACTGGACTTGGCGCCGAGCTGCTGTTCCTGTTTGGTGATGTCGAAGGTGCGCTGGGCAAGGTCGCGAGCCTTCTGGGCGGAGTCCACCAGTGCTTTCTTCTGCTCGAGGGCGAACTGTGAGTTGCGGACATCAAAGCGGATGTTCTTCTGCTGCTGCACGTAGGCGATCTGGCTTTGACGGAACGCCAGCTGAGCCCGGAACTGATCGGCCTTGGCCTGGCGGTTGCGAATCGTGATATTGAGCGTGAATCCGACCTGGTATTCGGGCGCGGAGTAGTTGAAGGCATCCTTCAGCACGCCGGGCGTATCGGGGGGAAGGGTCGTGGAGCAGTAACCGGGGCCTTCGTTTTGGTCGCAATTCGGGTTGAGCGGACCACCATTCCCGGTTCCGCCGAAGAAACCATAGGCGTTGAGCTGAGGCAAAAGGAGGTTGTTGACGGCTTTCACGTTCTCCTGAGCGATTTGCATGCCGATCTGATCCTGGGCGACATCGGGGCGATTCTTCTGGGCCTCGGCAATGAGATCCTCGATGGACTTGGTTTCGTTGGGATCGGGCGCGCCCCTGATATCCAGGGGAATGACAGCCATTTCGTCGATGGTGGGATCGTCGACCTTGGTGAGCGCGTTCTTCAGGTAAAACTCAGCCGCTCGCAAGTTCGCACGCGAGACGGTGAGGTTGCCCTCGGCGACCGCCACGAGGGACTGATCGGTCATGACCTGCATCTGCGGGATGGCTTTGAGCTCGAACTGCTTCTGATCGTCGGTGAGGGTCTGGTTGGCGAAGGCCAGGGAGCGGTCTTTGATCTGCTCGTCCTGGTAAGCGTTGACGAGATCCCAATAGATGTCCTCGACTCCCGTAACCGTAGCGATCACCTGCGCCTTGAATGCGTAGTCGGTGATTTGCAGGTTCCTCCTTGCGATACGGATGTACCGCTCGTTGGTGCCGAAACCGAAACCCTGCAGCAGAGGCTGGGTGATAAAGGCCTGCCATAAAAGCTGAATGGCGGGGTCCACGATATTAAACGGGCTGTTGGCGGTCTGACGTTGCCCGTTGAGGGTCCATTGAATGCCTGTACCGGAGGGGAAATATTCGGTGTACTGCGTGGTGTAGGCAATCGTGTTGGTCTCGAGGAGGGGAACGCCGTACTGAATTGTATTCAGTTCCTGAAGCTTGGTGTGGTCGACATAGCCCTTGACCGTGAACACGGGATCGAAGGGATTCACGTATGTACCTTCGCCCAGGGTTGATTGCACCAGGCCGCCGACGCCGGCCGCCCCTGCTCCGGAAGAAGAGACTCCCCCACCGCCGGACGAGGACACTCCGACCGCACCCAGAGGACTGGTGACGCTGGTGTTGACACCAAGGGTCTGGTAACCGGCTTTCGTGCGCGCCAGATCGGTGAGCGCTGTGGGCAGGTTGTAGCGGAATGAGGCGAGATCAAGGTTGTTCTCAACCGCCAGCGCAATCGCATCCTGCAGGGAGACATACAGCTTGCCATCTCGCATCAGGTTTTGCAGACGAGGTGAGTTCGTGAGATTCGCAGGGGGCACAAAACTGGGCCGATACGGAGATAACGGGTTTCGGGAGTGGGGCAGCTCAACGTGAAAGGGCTGTTGCGGGGCGACGATGGGCTGCTGCTGGATCTGCTGGGCCTGCTGGGCAAGGGTGGTGGTGGGCGGAGCGGGAGCCTGCTGGTCGATAGTTGGGGTTGGCGTTGTGGGAGAGGGAACTTCGGGGGCGGTTTGGGGAGATGCAGTTTGGGGTGGCGGAGTCGTTTGGGCGTACGCGAAGCGTGGCACGGTGAGGAGCACGAAGAGCGAGCAGAACGCACCCACTCCAACCGCGCTAACTGCAGCGCAATTGGAATGGGCCACTTTGTTAGCTGGAGAGCCGATCACGATGCGGTGACCTCCACGCCGAGGTTGGGGTTGGCGGAGTCGGCGGTGAGCCAGCCGTCGCGAAGCTCGATGACGCGTGAGCCATAGCCGGCGTTGACTTCAGAGTGGGTGACCTGGACGATGGTGGTGCCCTGCTCGTTTAGTTCCCTGAATAACTCCATGATCTCTTTTGCCTGGCTGGAGTGGAGATTGCCGGTGGGCTCGTCAGCGAGGAGCAGCAAGGGTTTGTGAATGACGGCGCGGGCGACGCCGACTAACTGCTGTTGGCCGCCGGAAAGCTGGGAAGGGAAGAGGTCTTTCTTGCCGACGATCGAGAAGCGATCGAGGGTATCGGCGACGAGGCCCTGACGCTGGGCGCGCGGCATGTCCTTATAAGAGAGGGGCAGGTCGATATTCTCCTGGACGGTGAGGTCGTCGAGGAGGTGGTAACTCTGGAAGACCATTCCGATATTGCGCTTGGCGAGTTCGGCGCGCTGGCGGCGGTTCATGTGATGGGCGGCTTCCTCTTTGAACCAGTACTCGCCGAGCCATTGGTCATCGAGGAGGGCGAGAACGTTGAGGAGCGAGGATTTTCCCGCACCGGAGGGTCCCATGATGGTGAGGAACTCGCCCTCTTTGATTTCGAGATTGACGCGGCGGAGGACCCAGGTTTGTCCGGCCCCGGTTTTGTAACTGCGTTCGATATTTTTTAGCTGGATCATAACCTTAGCCTGTAGCTTGTAGCCGGTGGCCTGTAGCCGGGAGCGTGGAGCTGGTAGCTGGGAATCCGTAAGTCAATTACGCACACTAATCCGCCTGCCTGGCGACCGAGCTACGGCTACCGGGTTGTTACTTAACTTCGAGGACCTGCTCCAGTGACTCGCCTTCGGCGACGACCTTGCCGTCGAAGAGATGGATCTGGCGATCGGCATGGCGGGCGAAGCGCGGATCGTGGGTCACCATGCAGATGGTCGCGCCCTCGCGATGGAGATTCTGGAGCAGCTCCATGACGGCTTCGGCGTTGCGCGAGTCGAGATTTCCAGTGGGCTCGTCAGCGAGGAGGATAGAGGGCGAACCCGCCAGGGCGCGAGCCACGGCGACACGCTGCTGCTGACCGCCGGAGAGCTGCGAAGGATAGTGGCGGATGCGGTGCGCCATGCTGACGCGCTCAAGCGACTCCTGCACGCGGCGCTTGCGCTCGGTGGACGACATGCCGGAGCGATAGGTGAGCGGGAGCTCGACGTTCTCGTAGACGGTGAGGTCGCCGATGAGGTTGAAGCTCTGGAAGATGAAGCCGATCTCCTGGTTGCGAATGCGCGACCGCTGGGAGAAGTTGAGATTCTCGACGGAGTGGCTGTTGAGCGTGTAACTGCCGCCGGTGGGGGTGTCGAGCAGCCCGATGATGGAGAGCAGAGTCGACTTGCCGCATCCCGATGGGCCGGAGATGGCGACGTATTCGCCTTTGTCAATCTTCATGTGGACGCCGGACAGCGCGTGGGTTTCAATCTCGTCGGTGTAGAAGACCTTGGTGAGGCCTTCGATTTCAATCAACGCCTGAATGTTGTCCATCCTGCTCTCTCTCCTGCGTGCGAATTGATGTGAGTCCTGCGTTCCTGAATCTTTTGAGCTGAACCCGATTAATCCAAACGAACCTTGTCATTAATCAAGACGGACTTTGTCGGTGGCGTCGTAGCGGGACATGTCGGAGAGAATCACGCGATCGCCCTCGTTGAGTCCGCTGAGAATCTGAATCTGCGTCACCGAAGCTCTGCCAACCTTGACCTGGACCCGGGTGGCGGTTTTGCCGTTGGGGTCCTCTTTGAACAAACTGATGGTACTGTCTTCGTTGCCGAATGCCGGGCGTCCCACGTAGAGCACGTCGTGGAGACGCTCGAGATCGATGGTGCCGTCCACGCTGAGCTGAGGAACGGCCCCGGCCGGCAAGGGGCCATCGAGTGTTACGTCAACGGTACGCGTTCCGTTCAATACGGAGGGATCAATTCTGGAGACGTGGCCGGGAACGATGCCGTTGTGGGTGTCGATTTCGGCCTGCTGTCCGATCAGGATGTCGTGCGCCTGGGTTTCGGCAATCTGGAGCGCGGCCTTGAGCTGGTGGGGGTCGATGACTTCGGCGACGGAGGTACCAGCCGTGACGTGCATTCCGACAGCCATCGGAACGGGCAGGGAAGCGACGACTCCGGAGATGCCGGCCTTCACATGCAGTTCATCTTCCTGCTTCTGATAGAGGTCGAGGAGGGCGCGGGCTGAGTCGACTTTGGTTTGCTGCGACTGGAGCTGGACCTGGACGGCTTTCTGATTCACGTCGAGCTGCTCGACGCTGATGCTGTGTTGCGTGGTGAGCTGGTCGGCGTTGTTCTTCGACTGCTCGTACTGCAGGCCGCTGATTTCGCCGAGTTGATAACGCTGTTTATCGATGTTGGCCTGCAGTTCCGCCTGGCTGAACTGGGCGTTCACCTGGGCGGCGGTGGATTTCTTATCCATTATGGTGCTCTGCAGCGTCGCCTGGAGGCTCTTGTAGTCGGCGAGGGCGCCGTCGAGGGCGAGCCTGGCGCTGACCAGCTGCTGCTGGAGTTGTGGATCGGAAAGCTCCATGAGGACGGTGTCCGGCTTGACCATGGTGCCGGGCAGGACGAGAATGCGCACGACGGTAGCGTCGGTCTGCGCGGGGATGAGCTCGATGCTCTCTTCGCGGGGAACCAGGGAGCCGAGGCCGTGGACCTGGCGGATCATGTCGCCGCGCTTGACGGTGTCGGGCCAGACGGTGCTGGCGTCGATGCTGGGCACGGCGGGTTTGAGACGCATAACGGCCCAGGCGGCAGCGGTGACACCTAAAGCGACGACGGCCAGCACGACGATTTGCCGGCGGAGCCTTTTCTTCCGAAGATCGGGGCGAGCGATGTCCATTGCACGAAGGTAATTGCATGTGCCGCGCCATTCGCGGGGACAGCTATGTGGCTGAATATGGGGCGGTTATTTCGAGCCTGTGGAGGGGCGCCGGGGGTGGAATGGCCGTTTGCGGAAACGAGTGTCCATTAGTGGACAGTAGCGGGGGTAGGCGGGTTCCGAGAATGGGAGCGGGACGGTACTTCTGGCTCGGGCGCGACATAAAGTTAATGACGATCGGATGAGCGGAGGCGTTTGCTTCTTGCTATGGGGTGAACCTGGCCTTGTCCGGGTTCTCGGGCATTTGCTTTTCGCCAGGGGTGAAGCTGGCGGTGGGGAGGAGACCGGCGGCGCGGAGTTTTTCGTCGACGAGGGTGGAAATTTGGCGATGGATAGCCTCGATGGTCTGGTCTCCTTCGATGACGACGACGCGGTCGGGCTCGCGGGCGGCAATTTCGCGATATTTGTCGTAGACGCGGCGGTGGAAGGCTTCGTCTTCGCGCTCGAAGCGAGCTTCGTCGTGCTCGGCGGTGGCATTGCGGTCGTTGCGACGACGGGCGCGGCGGAGGGACTGGTCGAAATCGGCAAGGAGCAGAAGGGTGAGGTCGGGCTGCAGGCCGCCGCACATGGTGCGGTGCATCTGGAGGACGATTTCGCTGCCGAGCTGACGGCCGCCGCCCTGGTAGGCTT
>PMSS01000479.1 GCA_003167515.1 Acidobacterium sp.
GCTCCTGCATGGTCACGCCGTAAAGCACGGGCGCGATGCTCATCGTGCGCTTGCTGTGCGTGATCAGGATGAACTGTGTCTGCACGCTCATCTCGCGCACCAGGTCGGTGAAGCGCGCGATGTTGGCTTCGTCGAGCGGAGCATCGACTTCGTCGAGGATGCAGAACGGACTTGGCGTGAACTGGAAGATGCCGACCAGCAGCGCCAGCGCGGTCAGCGCCTTTTCGCCGCCCGAGAGCAGCAGCACATTCTGCAGCTTCTTGCCCGGCGGCGAGGCCACAATTTCGAGGCCGCTCTCCGCCTGGTTCTCTGCATCGGTAAGCCGCAAGAATGCCTGCCCGCCCTGGAACAGCCGCGAGAAAACCTGGGCAAAGTTCTCGTTGATGCGCGCAAAGGCCTCGTCGAATTTCGTCCGCGAAATCTGATCGATCTCCTTGATCGTCTCCTGCGTGTTCTCGATCGATTCGATCAGGTCGGCGCGTTGCACATCGAGGAAGCCATGTCGCTCGGCCGTTTCCTTGTATTCGTCGAGCGCCATCATGTTCACCGGCCCCATGCCTTCGAGCCGCTGCTTCATCTCCCGGCACGCCTGGTCTTCCGCCACCAGCGCCTCGCCTTCAATCCGCGCCAGCGCAGCATCATCCCGCAGCGCAGCGGCCTCCAGACTCAGATCCGCAACGCACGCCTCTTCCGTATGCCGCAAATCCGCGGTCAGCGTCGCCGCCTGATTCCCGCAAGCCCCGCGCGCCTCGCGCTGCGCATCGATCTCCGCCCGCAGCGTCTTCAGCTCCTGCTCCATCACCGCCACTTCAGATCGCAGCGCGACAATTTGCCGATGCGCGTCCGCGGCCTCCCGCTGCGCACTGTCGCGAGCCTCAATCAGCTGTTGCCGCGTTCCCGCCAGCTGCTCATTTTCGCGCGCCCGCTGTTCCTGCTCCGCATGTGCGGCCGCCAGCTGCTGCGTAATCTGCGCAACCCGCCCCTCCAGCTCCCGATACATCCGGTCGATGCGCGCAAACGCCGCCTCGGCTCCGCGGCTCCGCTCCTCCAGACCCGCAAGCTCCGCTGAAAGCTGCGCCGCCTCCTGCTGCGCCAGCTCCCGGCTCGCCCGCAACTCCGCCACCGAACTCTGCAGCGCCTCGATGCCGGCTTCCGCACCCTGATGCTCACCCTCCAGCCGCACCGCTTCGTCGCGCCGCTGCTCCAGAAATGTTTCCTTCCCCGCCCGCGCATCGCGATTGCGCTCGCTCTCGAGCGTCCAATCCTGCAACCGCCGATCCAGCCGCTGCACCTCCATCTCCATCTGCCGCAGCGCAGCGCTTTGGTTCGCGCTCTCGCGCTCAGTCACACGCCGCTCTTCCGACCTCGCATCCAGCGTCCGCGTTAAATCCGCCAGCGTCTTCGCCAGCGTCGCCGCCCGCATCTCTGCCTGCCCCAGCTCGCGCTCAATCTCGCCCAGCTTCTGCTGCGTCTCACGCACCTCGCGCTTCAGCGCCAGCGGACCCTCAGCCCCCGGCCGACCGCCCGTTACCGTCACGTTGTGAAAACATTCCCCCGTCGGCGCCAGGAAAAATGCGCTCGGATTCTCAAGCGCCAGCGACCGCGCCGTCTCCGAGTCCGGAGCCACATACCCCTCCCGCAGCTTCGGCAAAATCGCCTCCAGCGACCGCCCAAACCCGTCCAGCACGCGAATGCAATTCCGCAGCGGCACAATCGTCTGTGCCGTGTTGTGATGCGGCACGCTATCGTCGCCCGCAAACGAAAACTTCGCCTGCGAATCCTCAGGATGCACCAAAAACGTCGCCCGCCCATCCACGCCCGTCTTCAGCAGTCGCACCCCTTCGTGCGCCGAATCCCAGCTCTTCACCACGATGAAATTCAGCTCATCGCGCAGAAACTCATCGACCACGCTCTCATACTCGCCGTTCACTTCCAGAAAATCCGCCAGCGTCCCCACCGGCGCCAGTCCTCCACCCAGCGAGTGTGACTGAAACAGCTTCCGCACCGTATCCGTCGAGTAGCTGTGTTCCCGAATCAGCGCCTCGAGCGATTGGCATCGCCCGCCCAGCGTAGCGTGCTCCGCGCGAAGCTGATCGGCATGCCGCCGCGCCTGCTCCTCTTCCCTGCGGCTTGCCTCAATCTCGCCGCGCAGCGACGCAATCTCCGCCTCCACCCGCCGCAGCGTTTCCGTCACCGACTCAAACGTCAGCGAAATCTGCCCGCGCTCAGCACCCAGCGACTCAAGATCGCGCCGCGCCGAC
Organism: Acidobacterium sp.; assembly: GCA_003167515.1. Taxonomy (GTDB): domain Bacteria; phylum Acidobacteriota; class Terriglobia; order Terriglobales; family Acidobacteriaceae; genus Palsa-343. Next base: position 2,262 of record PMSS01000479.1, read on the forward strand.
TCCATCTCCACGCCCAGTCGCTCCGCCTCACGTTGCAGCGATGCCAGCGACTCCTCACCCTGCGTAATCTGATTCCGAGCCTGCCCAAGCTGTGACAAAAGCTGTGCCGCCAGCCGCCGAGCCGTCTCCGACTGCTGTTCCGCCGCGCCAACCGCCGCAATCGCCCCGCGCACAACCTCCTGCTTCTGCCGCGTTCGCTCGCGAGCCTCCGCCGTCTCCGACGCAGCCGATTCCAAAAAGCTCCACTGCGTCTCCCGCTCCGCCGTCACGCTCACCAGATGTTCCTGCGCACCCTCCAGCTCGGCTCGGGCGGCGGCCATGCGCGCATCCAGCTCCGCAATCCGCTCCTGATTCGTCTGCTGTCGCGCATCCGCGCGCTCAATCTCCACCGCCCGCTGATTCGCCCGCGCCTCCGCATCCTTCGCCGCATCTTCCAGCTCGTACCCACGCGCCACCAGCGCCGTATGTCCCCCGTCGAGCGCCTCCACGCGCTCCGCGCCCGCATCGATGCGCGCCGTCAGCTCGGCAATCTCCGACTCCAGCGCCGCCTGCCGCGCATCCATCTCCGCAATCTTGCTCGCGAGAACAACCTTCAGCTTCTCGCGCATCTCATCGCGCAGCCGCGCATAGCGCTCCGCCTTCGCAGCCTGCCGCTTCAGCGACCCCATCTGCCGNNTCCGCCAGCCGCTTCTTCGTCTTGAAGCGCGTAATTCCCGCAGCCTCTTCGATGATTGCCCGCCGATCGTGCGGCCGCGAGCTCAGCAGTTGCCCAATTCGCTCCTGGCCAATAATCGCGTACGACTCCGGCCCCAGCCCCGTCCCCATAAAGATGTCTTGGATATCGCGCAGCCGGCAAAGCTTGCCGTTCAGCAAATATTCGCTGTCTCCGGTGCGGAACAGCCGCCGCGCCACCACCATCTCCCCTTTTTGCGGAGTCCGGTTGAATTTCCGCCGCCGAATCTTCAGCACCACACTGGGAACCGCAGCCTCGCCTGCGCCCTCGACCAGCCCCGCATCCTCATGCTCAGCGACCGCCACACCATCCGCGTCCAGAACCTGCCCCGGCTGCGTCTCGGCAATAATCTCATCGACCTCCGCAGCTCGTTCCGCGCGCAGCTTTTCCTCGTCCCACTCAGGCTCGCCTTCGTCGACCACAACCTCCGGCTCCCCGAGCAGTGGTCCCTCGTAAGCGTCCGGATCGACCAGCGTCAGCGCCACCTCCGCCATCCCCAGCGGCTTCCGCTCTCGCGTCCCGGCAAAGATGACGTCCTCCATCTTCCCGCCGCGCAGGCTCTTGGCGCTCTGCTCGCCAAGCACCCAGCTCACCGCATCCAGGATGTTCGACTTGCCGCATCCGTTCGGCCCAACCACAATGGCAATCCCCTGACCAGGAAGCTGCAACTCCGTGCGGTCAAAGAACGACTTGAAGCCCAGAATCTGAATTTTCTTCAGTTTCAGCATGGGGGTTTAAAAAACTCCTGAACCTGTATCGAGAGGAAAAAGGAAGTACTGAGCCGCTCTCAAACGACTGTAGCGCCCGCCTCAGGCACCGTCAACACAGGCACCCCAACATCTTGTGGATAAGGAGGCCCAAACCCAAGTATTAGACGCCCTTGCCGGCTTGCCGTCGAATGCGGCCCCGGTCAGGCGGAAAACTGCCAGATATCCACAACGTTACCCCCGTGCCCTTGACAGAGGCAAGCGAAATTACGCCCAAATCAGTGATCTGCGCGGTTCCTGCACCCAATCCGCCCTCGCCGCAGCCAGCCCCGCGAAAAGTCCGCAGATCAACCCGCATCCCGCTAACAAGTGTTAACTGCCAGGTTAAGGGGCAATCCCCGCGAAGAATTAGGACGCGCTCGCGGCTTTGGCCGAACCGGTTAAGGTCAATATAAGGATGGCTCAGGAACACGGACCACCCCACACCCAAAACGCTCAGTGAGCTGGCAGAGGCACAATACGGCAGCGCAACATCCAACGAATTTGTTTGAATTAAGTTTCATGCCGCGTCTGCAACGCGGAATGGTCGAAGTTGCCTTCCTCGTCGCCGCCTGCGCCCTCCCCGCAGCGCCTGCGCAGGTCCCTCGCCCCGCCCCGCACATCACCGCCGCACCCGCAAATTCCAGCGCAATCACCCTCACGGTAGTCGACCAAAACGGCGTCATCGTCCCCGCCGCCCAACTCACCATCGAAGAACCAGGACAGCCTCCCACGCACCTCGCCACCGACTACGCCGGTCGCACCTCCTGGCTTCCCCGCCAAGCCCAGCCGTACAAAATCCGAGTCGAAAAACCAGGCTTCTATCAGACCACCGCCACCGACGTCGATCCCCAACAGAAAACCCTCCACCTCGTCCTCACCCACATCGAGCTCCTCCAGCAGGAAGTCAACGTCAGAGCTTCCACCGTCGGCATCGACACGGAACAGGTCTCCGACCAGAAAGCACTCAACGTCCCCGAGATCGTCAACATCCCCTTCCCCACCAATCGCGACATCCGCAACCTCCTGCCCTTCACGCCCGGTGTCATCCAGGATATCTACGGCCAGGTCCACGTCGCCGGCGGCGAAACATGGATGACCCTCGATACCCTCGACGGCTTCGACATCCGCTCCCCCGTCTACGGCACACTCGATATGCGCGTCTCGACCGACGCCGTCCGCTCCATCGACACCGAGACCACCCGCTACCCCGTCGAATACGGCCGCGCCACCGGCGGCGTCATCGCCTTCACCACCGGCACCGGTGACAACAAATTCCGCTACGACGCCACCAATTTTGTCCCCTCGTTCCGCAATCAAAACGGCATCCGCTTCGACACCCTCGAGCCCCGCTTCACCTTCTCCGGCCCCATCGTCCGCGACAAACTCTGGTTCTTCGACGGAGTCGAAACCGAATACGACGACATCTACATTCCCGAACTCCCCGCCAACGCCGACACCGACCACCTCATCCGCGGCGGCAACCTCCTCAAGCTCCAGGCTAATCTCGGATCCAGAAACAGCCTCACCACCGCGCTCCTCTTCAACGATTTCCATTCCCCCTACGACGGCATCTCCGCGCTCACCCCGCAACAAAGCACCGACAACCACGACATCGTCGCCTGGCTCCCCTACGTCCGCGACCAGCAGAGCTTCCGCAACGGCATCGTGCTCGATTCCGGCTTCGGCGTCATGCGCTACCGCGAGGGTTTCGAACCCCACGGCAACATTCCCTACGACCTGACCCCCGAGCTTTCCTCCGGCAGCTACTTCGAGAACGAGACCACCCGCTCCCAGCGCATCGAAGGCTACCTCAATGCCTGGCTGCCTCCGCGGCATTGGGCCGGCAGCCATCAATTCCGCGCAGGCTTGGACGCGGACCACATCGGCTTCGACGAAAACGAAACGTTAGCCCCCGTGAACTACCTCCGCGAAGACACCACCCTCCTCCGCCGCAGCGTCTTCCCTACCTTCGCCCCCTTCACCCGCCACAACCTCGAGCTGGGCAGCTACCTCGAAGATCGCTGGACCCCTCACCCCGGCCTCCTCATCGTCCCCGGCCTGCGTTTCGACTGGGATCAGGTCATCCGCCGTCCTCTGTTCTCACCGCGCATCGCCGTCAACTACTCCCCGCCCGGCGCAGAAAACACCACTAAGCTCACCGCCGGGATCGGCGAATACTACGAGCACACCCAGCTCGAATTCCTCACCCGCGCCCTCGCCGGCATTCGCTACGACACCTACTATGCCGCCGATGGAACCACGCCCACCGGTCCCCCACTTGAAACCACCTTCGCCACAAACGACCCAGCGCTCCACGAAGCCCACGCCCTCAACTGGAGCGTCGGAGCGCAACAGAAGCTCCCCGCCCAGATCTACCTTGGCGTCAATTTCATGCAGAAACGCCTCGCCGATGAATTCGTCTACTCCAATCAAAGCGGCCCCGCAGCCCTCGCCGGCAACTACGTCCTCACCAACGCCCGCCAGGACCATTACCACTCCATCGAAATCGACGCCCGTCGCTCCTTCTCCGGCAACTACGCGCTCTTCGCGTCCTACACCCACTCCTCAGCCACCACCAACTCCGCCCTCGATTACATCCCGACCATCCCCATCCTCGGCCCCCAGCAGAGCGGTCCCCTCTTCTGGGATGTCCCCAACCGCGTCATCTCCTGGGGTTGGCTTCCCGCATGGGCTCCGTGGCTTCCTTCAATCCACAAGAACTGGGACTTCGTCTACACGATGGACTGGCATTCTGGCTTCCCCTTCGACTCCATCAACGCCAACGAAGAAATCGTCGGTCCCGCCGGCTCCCACCGCTTCCCCGTCTACACCAATTTCAGCCCAGGCCTCGAGTGGCGCTTTCATTTCCGCGGAAAATACTTCGGCCTCCGTGGCGTCGCCGAAAACATCACCAACAACCTCGATCCCTATTTCGTCAACAACAATGTCGATTCCCCCGAATACCTCAACTTCCTCCAGCCTCTCGGCCGAGCCTTCACCACCCGCATCCGCCTCATTCAGTCTTCGCGATAAACGTTCAATCCCATGGCCTCGGCCCTTGAAGGACCGAACTGAACACGCCCCTCCGTGCTCTCCGGTCCGCTCTCTGCGTCCTCTGCGATGAAATCCTCCCGTGCCCCTGCACACGAACCCCTGTCCGAATTTCGCTCATCGCCGATTTCTGATAAATTTCTCCGCGATTTTTACGAAACCTCGTGTAATCTTGCTCTTTGCAGCCGCCGGGTCAACGCAAGCCATTCCTGCTGCATCCCATTCGGCGGGTTTATTTAGTATCCACGGCGTTAACTTGTCAGCACCCGCGATTGGTTCTTATAATCCAGCATCGTCGCTGAGCGGTGCGCCCGGTGATCCCAGCCAGTGACGTAGTCAGGCTGTCATCGTCTGATCTGATTGGGGCGTTCCAGTTACCTGGAACTCTGAGATTTGAATTTTTACGAATTCTCCCAGGAGCGTTGAATGAAGAAGCTTGTTCTTGCCTCGGTTGCGATGGTAGCCGCTTGCTCCGGCTCACTCGTTTGTTCCCCTGCTTTCGCTCAGGGCGCTGACGGTCAGGCCGCCCAGGGCGGGTTGCCCGCCAGCTGCACCCAGGTCACCATTAAAGATGCGGCCGAATACAACGACTACGCCAATGCCACCAGCCAGTCTGCGCCCCAGGCCAAGGCCGATGCCATCGAAGCTTTCCTCCAGAAGTACCCCAACAGCGCCGCCAAAGCCCAGATGCTCGAGGCCCTGATGGGTGCCTATCAGTCCATCTCTGCCGCCAAGACTCTCGATGCCGCCAAGCGTCTCCTGCAGGTCGAGCCCAACAACCTCCGCGCCCTCACCTTCGTCGTTTACCTCGAGCATCAGCAGTCGAATGGCAACCAGCAAATGCTCGACGACGCCGCGTCCTGGGCCCAGAAAGGGCTCAACGCCCCCAAAGATCAGTGCATGACCCAGGCCGACTACGACAAGGTCAAGGATCTCGCCACCCCCGTCTTCTACAGCGCCATCGCCGCTGACGACACGGGCAAGAAGGACCCCAAAGACGCCACCGATGCCTACGCCAAAGAGCTTCAGTCCTACAAGGATCCCACCCAGACCACTGTCGTTCCTGCCCTCCTCGACACCTATCTCCTCGGTCAGGCTTACCTCCAGGAAGATCCCAAAGACCTGAAGGACGCAATCTGGTTCCTCACCCGCGCCGCCCAGTTCTCCAAACCCCCCTATCAGGCTCAGATCGAAACCGCCGCCGAATACTGGTACAAGAAGTACCACTGCTCCCAGAACGACGCCGCCTGCAATGGCACCCCGCCAGGCGGTTTCTCTCAGGTTCAGCAGCTGGCCGCCCTTCCCGCCAACGTCTTCCCGCCGGCTGAATACAATCCCACCCAGGCGCCGCCGCCGCCGTCACCTGCCGAACTGGCCCACCAGGCCGTCGTCACCACCGCGGGTTGCGCCAACGTTACCCCCGCGCCTCCGCCGGCTCCTCCCGCGAACCTCTCTGCCACAGCAGCCGAAGCGCCGGCCGTAACACCCGCTACGACTCCCGCGGCGGCGACTCCCATACCCACCGCCTGCTCTGACGCCCTGAAAAGCATGGCCCTGGGCGACAAGGAATTCATCCTCTCCAACGGCGCCGCTCCTGATCAGGCTGCCATTTGGGGAGTCATGAATGGCGTCACTGCGGAAGTTCCAGGCCTCGTCGTTACCGCTGCCGCCGACTCCGTGCAGCTGGCTGTCTCGCAGGACGCACAGCAGTCCAACAAAGCGGACTTCACCATCAACATGAAGGCCCCGCTCAACAACGTTCCTACAACAGGAACCAAGGTGACTTACATCGCCACCTTCGATTCCTACACGCAGAATCCGCCCATGATCATCCTCAAGGACGGTGAACCCAAAGCCGCAGCCAAGCCTCCGGTGCACCACGCCCCGGTTCATCATCCCGCCGCTCAGTAGACAAGGAACTGTTAGCCTTGAAGACGGGCAGCCCACGCGGCTGCCCGTTCTTGCTGCTGGATTGGAAACTGAATGCAATTTCGAACGCGCACCTCAGGCGCACCAGCTCTGACCACCGCCCCTGCTCTCGTTTTCTTCATCTGCCTCGGGGCAGCCCTCGTTCCGTCTGCTTACTCCCTCGAGCCCCAGCCGCCGCCCATGCAGGAATCGCGCCCCGCCGATACTCCGCCTCCGCCCAACTCCGAGTACATCGAGCTCGAGCATCGCACCCCCGCGCAGATCGACCCCGCCGACATCTCGCTCATCCACGCGCAGCAGCGTGCAATCACCGCGGAAGCCGCCTTCTTCGGATATGACCTCGCCTCGGGAAGCTGGAACTATGACCAGGCCGTATGCCCCGCCCTGCCCGGCCAGCTCATGCTGCACTACCGCAGGCAGTATCGCGACGGAGCCGAGTCCCTCTTCACAGCCCTCGTCCCACGCGACCACGGCCGCGTCTCCGTTGTCCCCGTCCTCTACCGCAACGCAACCCCGTTTCGCTCCGCCTCCGGCAACGAACGCAGCATCGCCGTCTTCAATCGAGTCGTTCCCGCCGACGTCGCTCAAAAAGCCATCCAGCCCGAAGGAAAATGGCTCGCCCTCGCCCTCTGCTATGCAGACATGGTCGGCGCCGGCGCCCACGCCCTCAAACGAGCAGGCGATGAAGTCGGTCTCTCCCGCGCTCCGGTCGCGACGCTTCACCTTTCCGAGGCAAGCCCTGTCCGTGAGATTGTCTTCACCGACCGCGATGCTCCCGGCCAATACCTCGTCTGGAACATCACGCTGAATGACAAAGGCCGCGTCGCCGCGGCCACCCAGGTCAAACTCTCCGATTACGTAGCGCAGGTCAAAAGTCCAAAGGACCTGACCGAGAAGCCCATGCCCGAAGGCAAAGAACCACCCGTAAAAACGCTACCGCCCCAGCAGGAACCTCTAACAAAACCCACCCCGCAATAAGCAAGCGCCTTTTTTCTAAACTCGCAGCCAAGCCCCGGGTGCCCCATATCTGCCCGGTTCTGGCAGATGTGGGTAACCACAAAGCCTCCGGCCGTGCAGGCCCTTGCTTTTCTATTCCCTGTTGCCTATTCCCTGTTCCCTGCTCTTGTCGGGTGCCCCATGTCTGCCCCGCAGTTGGGCAGATGTGGGAGACCACGAAGCCCCGACCTTGCAGGCCCTTGCTTTTCTATTCCCTGTTGCCTATTCCCTGTTCCCTGCTCTTGTCGGGTGCCCCATATCTGCCCGGTTTTGGCAGATGTGGGAAATCACAAAGCCTCCGGCCTTGGGTAGTGCCCTAATTTCGATCTCCAGTGCGATGAACGGCTTCTTGATTGGCAATAGACCGAAATAGTACAATTTGGTGCGATGTTAGTAGTTCAATCTGATGATCACCAGCATCCACACCCTGATTTATTCCGATGATGCCCCCGCAACGCGCGCATTCCTTCGCGACGTCCTCGGCTGGCCCTACGTCGAGGATGCGCTGGGCGGAGGCCCGGGTTGGCTGATCTTCAGGACCGGGCTGAGTGAGATGGGCGTGCACCCAACCAACGCCGTCTACGATGGCAAGACGTACGAATCGCCGCGGCGCCATCAGATCTCCCTGATGTGCGACGACATCTCACACACGGTCGCTGAACTGAAGGGCAAGGGAGCGGAGTTCCATGGCGAAGTTCAGGATCACGGGTACGGACTCGTGGTCATAATGGCCGTACCTGGCGCGGACGGCATCATGCTTTACGAGCCCAAGCATCCGCTGGCGTATTGTGTTTGACCGATTGAAAGGGCAACTAACTCACTCCCACGTTTCAC
>PMSS01000056.1 GCA_003167515.1 Acidobacterium sp.
CCTCGAACCGTCCCTGGATATGACCGCACGCGCCGCAATGAGTCTTTCGGCGCCCGCAGTTTAAAGAAGACGTCCACGTCATCTCGCGGCTCCTGATCCCAACTTGCTGCATAGGGTTCGATCTCAACGCGTAACTCGGGATAGCGTTCCAGAAATTCCTTCAGCAAGGGCGCGAGAGTATCGCGCGCCATGGTCACGGGACAAGCTACCTTCAGCAGCCCGCTTGGGCTGGAGCGGTGGCCTTCCAAAACGTCCCGTCCGTGCTGAAGGCTCTGCAGCGCACGTCTGCACGATTGCAGGTATTCCTTCCCGGCGTCGGTCAGGACGAGGCCTCTGGGACCTCGATGCACCAGCAGAACCGCGAGGTGCTTTTCGAGTCGAGTCAACGCCCGGCTCACGGTCGAAACAGGACAGGCCATCCCCTTCGCCGCAGCTGTCAGCGTGCCCGCCTGCGCGACCGAGACGAAGGTGCGTACATCGTTGAGATCCAAGTCATTCATGCAAAGCCACTCCGCAGCGTGTATTCGTTGAGCCTGGCAACAGTGTTGCACTGACGCAATTCTATCTTGCGCCTATCGATCTAGCAGAGTTCGNNCGATGAAGATTCTAGTAATTGGGGGCACCGGCAAAGTTGGTGCAGAAGTCGTGAAGGAACTGCAGAAGCGCAAGGCAGACATTCGCCTGCTTGTACGGAAGGACGGTACTCCGACGCCGCGGGGCGCCGAGGTCGCCAGCGGCGATTTGCTGGATCCGGTTTCCGTAGAGAAGGCAATGCACGGAGTGGACAAGCTCTACCTATTGAACGCCGTCTCGCCCGATGAACTGACGCAAGGCCTCATCGCCTACGATCTGGCCAAGAAGCTGAGGTTGAAACACATCGTCTATCACTCGGTCTTCCGCGTGGAACACTTCAAGGATGTTCCGCACTTTGCCTCAAAGCTCGCGATGGAAAGCGCCATACGGGAGTTTGAAGTTCCCTTCACGATTATTCGCCCAAACTACTTCATTCAGAATGATGCCACATTGAAAGACTCCCTTCTGAAGACTGGAATCTACCCCGCGCCGCTGGGCAACGCAGGCATCTCTGTAGTCGACATCCGAGACATTGCGGAAGCAACGGCAATCGTTCTGACTTCGGACGAACACGATGGCAACACTTATAACCTTAACGGTCCGGAGGCTCTGAGTGGTCCGAAAGCGGCATCGATCTGGAGCAAATTGCTCGGCAAAGAGATTCGTTACGCGGGTCACGACATGGATGCGTTCGAGGAGCAGATGAGAAATTCAGCTCCGTCGTGGTCGGCATTCGACATCCGCATGATGTTTCAAGGGTATCTCGAACGTGGTTTCGTCGCTGAGACGGGAGATGTCGAGAAGTTGACGAAACTCTTGGGGCACGCTCCACGCCGCTACGAGGATTTTGCCGCGGAGACCGCTGCGCTTTGGAAGTAATGAATCGCGTCAATGACTCAAAACAAGACCTTGAGGAGAACAAAATGTCATCCGCTCAGCCGACAATTCCGCCGGACGATCCCAAACGCAGCCTCACCCTTGCTCAACTCGAAAACCTGCCTCACATCGGGCTGGTCGGCGATACCTACACCATTACCGTGACCGGCGAGCAGACTGCCGGACGCTTCTGCGTCATCGACATGCACATCCCGCCCGGCGGCGGTCCGCCACCGCACCGGCATGACTTCGAGGAGACCTTTATCCTCCTCGAAGGCCAGATGGAAACCACCTTCCGTGGTCAGAATTCGACCGTCCGCGCCGGCGAAACCCTGAACATTCCTGCCAACGCTCCTCATCAGGTTCACAACGCTTCTGGTGAGGCCGTACGCATGCTCTGTATTTGCTCTCCTGCCGGGCAGGAGAAATTCTTCTTGGAGGTTGGAGTTCCGGTCGCCACTCGTGTCACACCTCCGCCCAAGCTCTCTGAAAAGGATCAGGCGGCATTCATCGAGAAAGTAAAAGCGCTCGCCCCCAAGTACCGCACCGAACTGCTAAGAGAGGCTTAGACCGGCCGAGAGGCCGTCTCATCTCGAAGGGCATAATTTCGGCCAGACAGTGTGAAGTTGTCCAGAAGTCGGCTTCTCGGAAGTCTGCTGCTGACAATCGCTGAGATTCCTCCCGAGCGACCGGCAATACGGAAATGACGGCACGCTGGCCTCCGAAAGTTCCGTATGGCCGACAACACACCCACGCCGGGAGTCTCAACCAGCGGCAAGCGGAATGCGCCTGTGATTTAGCCTGCCTTGAACGCCACAAGCAGCGCCGTCGCTATACGATTTCGTCCTTCGTACTTTGCTTTGTACAGGGCATTGTCCGCGGCCAGGAGCAAGCTCTCCGGCATCCGCATCGTTCCGCCATCGCGGGCAAGCGCCGTGGCGACGCCCATACTTGCGGTGACCCACTTTCCCCCCTCCGGATGGCCCTCACGGGTAAGTTTGAGGGCTTCGATGGCAGACCGCACCTTTTCCGCGACTTCGACTGCGCCGGCAGTGTCGGTAGAAGGAAGAATGACCGCGATCTCCTCTCCGCCGTAGCGGGCTGCGATGTCGGTGGATCGCACAGCCCCCTGCACCGCAATGGCGATTGTACGCAGGCAGTCGTCTCCGACCTGATGCCCGTATCTATCGTTGAACTCTTTGAAGTGATCGACGTCCAAAAGCAAAAGAGAAATCTGAGAGCCCTCTCGCAACGTCCGCTTCCACTCGCGATCCAGATCCTGGTCAAACGCGCGACGATTTGCAAGCCTCGTTAAGTCGTCGGTCAGCGCCAGCATGGCGAGTCGGTCTTCCATCAACTTGCGCTCCGTGACATCCCGCATCACGATCACGGCTTCTATAGGCTCATCCGTGGCTGGATCGCGAACCACACGAGCGGTAACTTCCATCCAGATGACGGTTCCATCTTTCTTTCGCATCCGAGCCGTTGCCCGCGAAGACTCCGTGCCAGGGATCAGATTTCGGTTCGCGATTGCGGCGAGGCCGGGAAGGTCTTCGGGCAAAACGTGGCCAAACGGCTCCATGTTCATCATCTCCTCCGGCGTATAGCCAAGAACCTGAACGCAGGAGGGGGAAATATACAGGAACCTCATGTCCAGCCCGGTGCGGCAGATGATATCGGCGCTATATTCCGCAAGGAGCTGGAAGCTCGGTCCCGTCTTCATCTGCCATAGGTTGCTCCTTCGTAGGCCGCGTCCATTCTAGCTGAGCTCCTTCCCTGAAACTGTCCACAACGGAACGGAATCCATCGTGACGCCAGTTAGCGGGAGACCCGCGGAATCTCTGGCAGAAATGGAACTGCAGTAATCAGGTGTTTTCGTCGATGTGCAGACTTGCAAGGCCCTGCATTTTCCGGACTGGGCGAAGGTTCCCGGCGCGGGCGCGAGACCCCGCAGTTCGTCGCGTTCCTCGCGGTCATTCGACTGTCCTCGTTCAAGGAAAACGGAAGAGCCGCATTCGTGGTTGGCCCACCGGAAAGTCCAATTGGTTTTTCACGGCTTCTTGTTTCCCGTTTCGGCAACCATTACCGCGATACGAATTCAGTACGGTAGAACCGGCAAACCGGAAACAACCGGCTCCGGGGCTTGAAAGTTCCGTATCGCCGACCACACGGCATTAATCCAGTTCTCGATGCGAAAAATGGCGTGGAACCCTTATGATGACGACCGTTGAGTCCGTAGTGCGGTTGATGCCTGGAGATTCAGAGATCGTAGTAACACGGCGTAGTATCACGATGGACCATGGAAAACGCTTCCGGTCAGCCCACGAAACATCGCAAACCACGACGCTGGTGGAATTCCCGCATCAGGGAATGGGTAAACACCCTTTCTTGGCATCACCGCACCTTTTTCCTCATTCAGTTGGCCGTGGCGATTTGGGCGGTACATCTATGGCGGCACACCCCTAGTTCGGGGTGGGCGGTAGCAATTCTGGGAGCTGTGGCAGCGGCGATGAGCCTACAAGGCGAGATGCACCGATCCCAAAAGGCGATCTGGATGGGATTAATCGCGCTTTTGTTGGTGGTCGAACTGCGCGCCATTTCAAAGGACAGACTGGATGCAAATACAAAGGCGCTTCAGGACCAGCAACGGCAAGCTGCTTCATTCCAAGGAATCCGTGACAAGCAAGACAAAGATTTCAAAGCTACTGCGGAGGGGTTGGAAGCCGAAATCCAAAACAGCGAAGCCCTCATGAATGAGGAAGTGCAGACAAATTCACTTACACAGAAGAGTCTGGCCAACATCACAGGAGGCGACAGCTTCGTTGTTCTCGAACAAGCAGGTAACGCCAAATCCCCTGGAGCAACCGAACGCCCCATATGGCTCGCAGAGATCAAGGGCGATTCAAACCTTCATGACGTCACCGCTCAAATTGTTGATCTTGCGAAATTCGACCAGTACGACAAGCTTCATCCTGTGCCATCATTTTCTGAACTTCAGCAACTTGCGGTAATTCTGCCGATGGGCGATTTCGCGGTTCATACGTCGCGAACACTTGAATTGCCGGGACTCACCGAACCGGAACGCTTGAATATATTCTTCTCGGCATTGAATGGCCTTTGGACTGAGAATTACGCGTACCGTTTAATCAACCAGAAAATGGAAATCGCATTGCAAGTCACGCGTCTCAAAGGCAAGCGCCCCGCCGTGATCTTCAAGAGCATTTCAAAAGGCTTCCCGACGGACAAGGCCGGAAGGCCACTGGACGAGAGCGGCAAGCCGCTTTGGTGAGCGTCATTGCGATCACCGGAAGCCCCTTTCGCGTGGTTCTAAGACCGTGGCTGCCGTAACGCGAGATAATCCGCGCGGTTTTTGAGCACAGCGGCGCTCATAATCGCGATTCTGGGCGGATTACCGGCAATACGGAAATAACGATTTGGTAAACACCATGGCGCACTGTTGTCGCATGCGTAGTTGCCGGAAGGCCGACTACACAGCCACCTGTAGAATACATGGATCCGATTTCGGGTGTCCCCTATAAGGACTGCCGATGTGCCGCTCCATAAGGGATCAAGCGGTACACTACTGACTTCTTCTTCACCAGTCTGGTCGAAGTACAGATCCCGCGTCGTCTGCTATTGTCATCAACATCCAGCGAACGCGGCCGTCCCAAGACCTTTTCTGCCGTCGCTTCGGAGTACATCATGAGCGCCTTTCTGCAGGACCTTCGCTACGCCTGCCGCATGCTCGCGAAGTCGCCGAGCTTTGCCGCCATCGCCGTCCTCACCCTGGCCCTCGGCATAGCCGCAGACACCACGCTGTTTTCCGTCGTCAACGGCGTCCTTCTCAACCCCCTGGCGTATCCCCACTCCGACCAGCTCGTGTCCATCAACTCCAATGAAGCCGTGCCTCAGATTCCCGTCAGCTATCTCAACTTTCTCGACTGGCAGCGCCAGACCCGCACCCTCTCCTCGATGGCAATGTATCGCCACGAGGACTACAACCTCACCGGCCAGCAGGGTCCCGCTCAGCGCGTCAACGGCTTCATGATCTCCGCTCTGTTCCTCACCACCCTCGGGGTGCATCCAGCCTTCGGTCGAGACTTCAACGCCTCCGACGACCACCTCGGCGCCGCCCCCGTCGCCCTTCTCAGTGATGGCTTCTGGCACCGCCGGTTCGACGGATCGCTCTCCGTCCTCGGCAAGCCCATCACCCTAAACGGCACCGACTACACCGTCGTCGGCATTCTGCATCCCGGTTTTCTCTTCTATGGCATCGACCGAGATGTTTACGTCCCCATCGGTCAGTGGACCGACCCCTCGTTCCGCGATCGCCGCATCGACGAAAGCGCCCACGTTGTGGCTCGCCTCGCCCCCGGCCTTACGCTCGCCGAAGCCAAGGCCGATATGGACACTGTCGCCCACAACCTCGCCACCGCCTACCCCGAGGTCGACAAGGGCTTCGGCGTCGGCATCAGCCTCATTTCCATGAAGCAGGACATCGTCGGCAACGTGCAGCCCTTGCTCCTTGTCCTTCTCGCCGCCGTCGGATTCCTTCTCCTCCTCGCCTGCGCCAACGTAGCCAGCCTCCTGCTCGCCCGCTGTATGGCCCGCTCCGCGGAGTTCGCCGTTCGGTCCGCCCTTGGAGCCGGCCGCGCCCGCCTCATCCGCCAGCTCCTTACCGAAAGCCTTCTCCTCGCCGGCCTCGGCGGCCTCTTAGGACTCGCCATCTCCTTCCTCGCCACCAAAGCCATCGCTGCCACCTTGCCCGCCGAGCTTCCGCGCGCCTACGATGTCACAATCGATTCGCGCGTTCTGCTCTTCACCCTCGCCGTCTCACTCCTCGTCGGCGTCGTCTTCGGACTCGCCCCCGCCCTGCGCACCTCGCGCACGAATCTTCAGGACGTCCTGCGTACCGCCGGTCGCGGATCGAGCGGCGCCCGTCATCGCCTTCAGGGATGGTTCGTTGCCGTCGAAGTCGCAATGGCCCTCGTTCTCCTCGTCGGCGCCGGACTCATGCTCCGATCCCTCGCCGCGCTTTGGCGCGTCGATCTCGGCTACAACCCCGATCACGCCATCACCTTCTCCGTCTCACTGCCCTCCAACGCCGAAACCACCCCTGGTGAAACCCGCGCCCGCCTCCGCCAGTTCGACGCCGCCCTGCGCGCCGTTCCCGGTGTCCGGGCTGTCTCCGTCACCCTCGGCTCCCGCCCCATGATCCACGACTCCTCTTTGCCTTTCTGGATCGAAGGCCGTCCGAGGCCCGCCACCGATAACGACATGCCTCAGTCGCTCTTTTATCTGGTCGAATCCGGATTTCAGCGCGCGATGGGCATGACCCTGCTGCGCGGCCGCTGGATCTCCGACCAGGACAACGAGAACACGCCCACCGTCATTGACGTCGACGACGCTTTCGCCCGCACGTACTTTCCTCACGAGAATCCCATCGGCCAGCACGTCCACCTTGTGCAGTTCGACACCGAAGCCGAAATCGTGGGCGTCGTTGCCCACGTCCGCCAGTGGGGCCAGGGCGGCGATCCGCGCGCCGCGATCGAGGCGCAGTTCTTCTATCCTTATATGCAGACGCCGCCCAAACTCATGCCTCTGCTCGCCGGAGTCACCGCTGTGGTCCTCCGCACCGAAGGCAATCCCAGCGCGGTCATGAGCCCGGTCCGCCGCGCCGTCGCGCAGCTCAATCCCGATTACGTCGTCTACGCGGTCTCCACCATGAAAGGAGTCGTCGCCGATACGCTCGCCGCCCGCCGCACCTCGATGATTCTGCTCGCCATCTTTGCCGCCCTGGCGCTTGTCCTCGCCTGCATTGGGATCTACGGCGTCATCGCATATCTGGTCGGCCAGCGCACCCACGAAATTGGCGTCCGAATGGCCCTCGGGGCCGAGCGCCGCCAAGTCCTGCTGCTCATCCTGGGACAGGGCCTCCGTATGGCGATCACGGGTGTTGCTATCGGCGTTCTCCTGGCCTTCTCGCTCACCCGCCTTATGAGCAGCCAACTCTTCGGGGTCTCCGACCACGATCCGCTCACCTTTGCTGCCGTCGCGCTGGTGCTCATCGCCGTCGCCCTCATCGCCTGCTGGCTGCCTGCCCGCCGCGCTATGCGCGTTGACCCCGTCGTCGCCCTCCGCTCCCAGTAACCCGGAGCTGTTCTCCGGCCCGCGGCACAGCATCGACGCAATCCACCGTGCTCTGCGTATCCTTCTATGGGAACAGTTCTCCTGGACGGTAAGTTCTAAGTTCTAACTTCTGTATTGCCGACAATACAGACGGAATCGCAGAGGTAGACTGAGTCTGCGATGATCAGGGCCCTTCGTTTACGCTGTTCGTTTGCTCTTGCTGTGCTGTTTGTGACTGCGGCAATCCCAGCACAAAGCCAAGACAATTCTCCAGCAGGAGCCTGGATATCGTGCGGCCGCTGGCAAGCAGCACCAAAAGAGATGAATCATGATCTGCGGTCGGCGGGAGCACAGATTGTCTACTTCGAAGCGAGCGGCGCCTTCATTCTTTGGTCGGGAACGATATTTAGCATGCAGCACAAATCGCCAATCATGAGCGAGGGCGATGCTGAGACCATCTATTCGGGAAGTTGGACGTAGCTTCCTGCAGGTCCAAAGATCAGAATGAGGAAAGTGTATGCAACGGTGCAGATGGTGGGCGAAACGATCCCAAGTCAGGAACAGGTGTTGGAGACCCAGCAGCGCGCGGATCGCATCCTCTTCAGAGGTTCTTGGTTCAAGCGAACACCTTCCCTTGATGGGCAGATGCAGAAATATGAGCATTGGAACAAAGCGACGTCGCCACAGTAGCAAATGGACCCGTATTCCGCAGGGCTGGCAAATCGGCATCCCGACGGTGTCCCCACTTGCAGCTGATGTGTCACCGGCATCCAGGAAGTTTCGGGCGTGGATGGCCGGGCCTGAAGGCCGTTTTTATTAGCGAGGGCATTTCCACGGACTGAGGCCCGTGGGGTTTAACCGTCGCGCCGCTGGTGCGGCGCCGGGCTGGCCGGGGCTAAAATGTCGCCCAGGAGAACAGGAACATGGCCAGCGCACACAACCCAGCAGCGAATCGGGTTCCGCGAGTGGAACTGGTCGCCGAAGGAGAAGGCCGCAGCCCGCAGAGCTTTCGACCTGGCGCTCGGGGGTGAGTGCCTCGTCCATGGAGAGGGAGTCGGGCTTCATGTATTCAGTAAGATGCATTCGCCGTGACAGGGGCAGAATTAGAGCCGACTGCTTTCTACTGGAGAGGCAGGCGGCCAGGGTCCCGCCCGCGAACCGTTCGATACGCTCTGGGCGCAAGCGAGACGCGAGCCCGCATAGGGTTGCACGGGGTAAGGTTGGCTGTATGTGATGTACGTCACACTCAGAGAGGGGTGATCCGGCCTTGGCTTATCTGGTAGAGCCGAATCGGATCGCAGACGTGCATCAATTCCGAGGTGCTCAGTTGCTCTTCCCTTGGGCTGAGGCCGCAATCTCAAGGCAACTGGCGCAGACCGAATAGAAACCACCATCCGCGTGCTTCTGGTGAGTGAAAACCGGCGAGGGCATCTGGCCGCCTCTTCCGTGTGCCCAACATTCTGGGCCTGGCCCGAACTGAAGTCAACGTTGAGCGGTGCAAAAGAGGCCCGCTGCCCCACCAAGGGTAACGGGCCGAAGTCTGAGTAAACGAATGACTGAGAGTGCCACGCGGCAGCGGGGCTGGATGTGATCTGCGTCACAAGAACAAGGAGCTATAGATGATCTGTTCTTGTGTCGTGGACGGTTTACCGGCAATCCGGACAGAACCGGCTCTCGGGGAGAAATGTCCATATTGCCGACAATGGGGAAAGTTGAGCGAGAAACTCACGCCAGTCGGCTCACAGAGCCCACTCACCGATAGCCACGCGCGAGGAGATATTTCGCGCCAGCCTCAAACGCCTCGGGACCTGGCACAAGCACTCATCCAGCCTGGTTTCGGGGTGCCTGGCAGATCAGTACCGATAAACGTTAGTTTCCAATCGGAACTGCCCGCGCGCGAAGAGCCGGTTTTGCATCGCTTTGTCCCGGCGGGCAGTTTCGATTGGATCGTTTGAACTAAGCCGCTGGCGTCTGCGGCGGATGCGGTCAGTCTATGGGAATTAAATCGATTTTTGCCCGCAACATATAGATGGATATAGAGTTAGAATCACGAGGCGAAAGTCTATTCAGGACGCTTCGGCAGCCCATGATGCCCGGAGTATCGCACGCGCAGCGTCCGCCGCGCCAGCGGCTTCGTTCAAACGGGCATGGGTTCCGTAATGTTTGGTTGGTCGGCAGTCGGGAAGTTTCCATCCGCAATGGCGGACTTTCCCCCCGCGCGGTCACAACCTGCGCACTCTATCAGCGTCACATCGAATCTCCTCAGGAAGACATTCGTCTTTTATTCGCCTACCCTGTTCTGGTGTTCGATCCTGACGCGGGAATCCCACGAATCAACCGGACCCTTGTCTATTCGGGCGCGTGCGTCATTGCTGGGCTGCGTCTGGCGAGGGAACGACAAGTGAACACTCAGGTGGTTCCCACGCAGCATGCAATTGAGGAATCCGTGGACTTAGCGCATGAGATCTTCAACCGGGTATTCCGCAAAGTGCCAGATCGGGTCGAGGCGAAGTGATGGGCTGCTTCATCATCGCGGTACGCGCAACAGCGAGTGACAGTGAGGAAGGCGGATAGCATAGTGAATAAAGGCGCAAGGGGGCCGTAAGGAATTTTGAAAAATCATCGGTTTGGGAGTCGATCTAAAGCGAAGTGATTGCGCGGGAATTCTGCCAGGTCGCAGAGCCGATGCGCAGGGAAATCCACGGCCCGAGGCCTGGCGGAAAAATCGGACTGGCGGTGCGAATTCCCACCTCTTTCCAGCAGGCGTCAAACGGAGCCTCCCGCACGGCTGCCGATCCGGTCTATCGCGTGGACTCAACGCTGAGTGGTCGGGCCACGCGCCAGAAGCGAATCGACGTTCCAGCCTATTCGACCGTGATCGTAAACGTCTCCGTGCTCGTAACTCCCGCCGGATTAGTATAAGTAGCCATATAAGTATTGCTACCCACGCTCAGCGGGATACCGTTGATTTGTCGCGAACTGGACTCGTACCCATTAGGACCAGCCCAGCTCCATGACCCCCCATTGACTGGCTGCGGACCAAGGTTCACCGTGCTCCCGGCCGTCACTGTGATACTGTTGGTCGCCTGCCACGCTCCTCCGTTCACCTCAAGATACGGAACGATCGGAGTCGGAGCAATCGTGATCGTGAACATCTGCGTGCTCATAACTCCCGCCGGATTCGTGTAAGTCGCCGTGAAGACACTCGAGGCCGCAGCTGGGATGATGCCGTCGATCTCCCGCGCATTCGAGTTGAACCCGTTAGGACCGCTCCAACTCCATGTGCCTCCGCTGCCCGGCTGCGGGCCGAGGTTCACTATGCTGCCGGGGGCAACCGTCACGCTGTTCGTC
>PMSS01000419.1 GCA_003167515.1 Acidobacterium sp.
ACGGCTGGGTCAGGAACTCCTGCGTCGCCGTTCCGCCAGCAATGCGGTAGATTGCAAATTGCCTGAAGGTCTGCCCGCGCAACTCGAAGAGCAGGTCGGCGCGTCCATCGCCCGCCGTATCTACGGCGTCCACAAGCCGGAAGCGCGGGGCAACATCCAGCCCGGCGTCGGTGGTCACCTCTTTCAGCAGCACTTTGGGTTGCCCGTAGAAATCCGGCTGTGCGACGATCGTCACGTATTTCACCGGCGTGTCTGTCGAGTGCGCGGAGAGAACCATGGTCGCGCCGCCGCCAAAACTGAGGCTGTAGGAGCGGAAGTCCTCATCGGCCAGGG
This sequence comes from Acidobacterium sp., assembly GCA_003167515.1. GTDB lineage: Bacteria > Acidobacteriota > Terriglobia > Terriglobales > Acidobacteriaceae > Palsa-343. The sequence goes on from PMSS01000419.1 coordinate 334, forward strand.
CGGGCGGTGGAGGCGTAATGGGCCGATGCTTGCGGCGCGCAGCGGTCGCGGCCTTCGCCGGACTTGCCGGTGGAGCGGCCGGCGGGGCGATCGCCTGCTCCGCAATCGTCTCGAGCGCAACCTTCATCTTGTTCCCATCGTCGGGATTCGCCCAGGAAAACATCCAGGACATCGTGTCGCCGGCGCGATCGTCGGAAATCCCAGCCATCTGGTTCATGTCCGGGGGCAGTCCGAAGAGCGCGTCGGGTTTATCGAGCTTCGACTGATCGACGGGGGCCGTGTATCCCAGGTGCGGCCTATCTGGATCGATCGCCGGCTGGTTGCTCGGCACCTCGCCCGATGCATTCGACCGCCGATGAAACGTGGGCCGGTCGGGATCGACATCCTGGCCGGATGAAGTCGAACTCGCCCCCGCTCCTGTGTCACTCGAGCCCGAATCGCTTCCCGTGCGCGAGTGCAGCGTTGGGCGATCCGGGTCCGGCGGCGTATTCTGGCTGCCGCCTCCCGAGCCCGAACCCGTATTCGTCCCAGACCCGCCCTGGCTCTGCTCATCCGCGGGACGATGGGCAAAATGCGGTTTGTCCGGATCGCCGTCCTTCACTTCATAAGCGTGCCCGCTCTTCGACGGCGGCGCCTTCGGCTTGGGGGGAGCCGGCGCCTCAAAGCTGCCCACACCGATCCACAGACCGGCCAGGTCCTCCGCGTCCTTGATGTTGAAAAATCCCTTCGGCTTGCCCGCCGATTCCAACTCATATTGGGTGCCGGAAAGAACGGCCAGAGGCGCGGGCTGCGCCAGATAGAGGCCGCCGGGCTGATACTGCATGCCATCCCACACAACGATGGGAACGAGCCGGCTCTCCTTGATCTTCCCCAGATCTCCGGTGTACTCGAGAACCGCCGTTGCGCGCAGGTGCGTCCCGGTCTGCTGCTTCTCCTCGTCGACGTGCCCTGGATATTGCGCGCACGCAGGCAGAGCGCAAGCCGCCATTGCCGCGAATATCCAACCGAAGCATCCTGACTGAACCCGTGACATAATCCTCACTGCCGCAGGCGTGTTTTATATCTCCCAGGCCGCGGACCTATACTTGAAACACGCCGTAAGAAACAATCTTAATCGTGCGCGGTTGTGTACGCCTCTAATTGGTTGTTGAAGGGAAAAGAATGGAAATCAACGCCAAAGTTGCCGATTTCGCTCTCCAGGACGATCAGGAGAAGACCGTCCATCTGAAAGATTTTGCCGGGAAGCCGGTCGTCCTCTTCTTCTATCCGAAAGCCGACACGCCGGGATGCACCATCGAGGCTTGCGGCTTTCGCGATCAGTTCAAAAAAATCCAGAGCAGGGGCGCCGTCGTCCTCGGCATCTCCCGCGACACACCTAAGGCGCAGAAGAAGTTTCGCGAAAAGTACGACCTTCCGTATCCCCTCCTTGCTGATGTAGACGAAATCGTTTGCAAACAGTTTGATGTGCTCAAAGAAAAGAATATGTATGGCAAGACGGTGATTGGCATCGAGCGTACCACTTTCCTCATTGGCCCGGACCAGCGGCTGCTCAAAATCTTCCCCAAAGTAAAGCCAGAGGGGCACGCCGAGGAGGTCCTTGCGGCGCTGAAGGGACCGCCGACCAGTTAGATGGCGAAATCAGCAGTCCTGCCCCGTGCGTTCTATGTCGACCCGCCCGACCGAGTCGCGCAGCGGCTGCTGGGCAAGCTGCTGGTGCGGCGCCAGGAAGGAGTACGGCTGGCTGGCCGCATCGTCGAGACGGAGGCTTACTTCGGGTTCGACGATCCCGCCGCGCACGCTTTTGTGGGGAAGACGCTGCGCAACGAGGTGCTCTTCGGACCTCCCGGCTTCGCTTACGTCTACTTCATTTACGGCATGCATTTTTGCCTCAACATCTCCTGCGAGCCGGAGGGGCAGGCAGGCTCCGTACTGCTGCGCGCGCTCGAGCCGCTGGAGGGTCTGAGAACTATGGCGCGACTGCGCGGGCTGGCATCGGCAACGAATCCTCGGCTTCTGGCCTCCGGGCCGGGGCGGCTTTGTCAGGCTCTGGGCATCGAACGCGAGACGCACAATGGCATCGACGTCTGCAGCGGCCGTTCCGGGCTCCACGTCGAGGACGACGGATTTGAACCGGGCGAGATTGAGGCGCTGCCGCGAGTCGGGATTCGTAAGGCCGCGGATCGCCCGCTGCGCTTCGCGATTGCCGGCAACCGCTTCGTCTCCGGATGAATCTTTCGTTATGGGATCGATCAGCCTGCCGCGATGTCAATCCGGGTTGTGTACGATGATTCACGAGCAGAAACTTCACCGCAATTGACCCCCATCCATCAGGAAAATAACCAAATGCAGAGCAGGTTTTTCCCCGCTTTAGTTGTCGCCCTTGTCCTTGCCGCACAACCGCTTCTCAGCCAGGAGACCGCGACACCAGTCGCCGAGGGCCAATCTACGCCACAAGCTGCAACCGGGGCTCGTCCGCATGGGCCGCAGCCGAAGCCGGTGAACCTGAAGGTGCTGCCGAAGGACATGGCGCGTGAGGATCTGATCAAACTGATGCGCGGTTATGCGGGCGCGCTTGGGGTGAAATGCAATTTCTGCCACGCCGCGAACCCGCAAACGCACAAGCTTGATTTCCCCTCCGACGCGAAGGACGACAAGACGATTGCGCGCACGATGATCGCGATGACGCAGACGATTAACGAGCAATACATGGCGCAGGTTCACGACCCGGATGCGATGCCGGAGGACAAGCACGTGACCTGCGGCACCTGCCATCGCGGCCATTCTATGCCCGAGCATTTCGTTCCTCCGCCTGAGCAGCGGCACCATCCGCCGGCGGGTGCAGCGCCTGGCGAGCAGCCGCAGTAGGTCCGCATCAGCGCGGGGGGATCAGCACATTGTCGATCAGGCGCGCCGGCCCAACCACGGCCGCGACCGCCACCAATGCGCCGCTGCTGACATCCGGCTCATCTTCGAGGGTGTTGGGGTCGACGATGCGAAGGTAGTCGAGCCGAATTTCCGGCTCCTCGGCCAGAAGTGCCAGACCTGCGTCGAGCAGCGATGCAGAATCGACTATCCCTGCGGCGATTCGGGCTTCGATGTGGCGGAGCGTACGGCTCAGCACCAGCGCATGCTGCCGCTCTTCGGGTGCAAGGTAGCGATTGCGCGAGCTCATCGCAAGGCCATCCGGCTCGCGCACGATGGGACAGACCACCAGCTCCAGATTGAAATTCAGATCGCGCACCATGTGGCGGAGAACTGCCACCTGCGCAGCATCTTTCTGTCCGAAGAACGCCTTGTCGGGCTGGACGATGTGGAACAGCTTGGCCACTACGGTGGCCACGCCGCGAAAGTGTCCCGGCCGCGACACGCCATCCAGCCGATCCGAAATGCCCTCGACCTCAACCACTGTGCTCGCGCCTGATGGATACATCTCCTCCGCGTCCGGCGCGAACAGAACATCGACGTCCTCCGTCTCGAGAAGCGCAGTATCCGCCTCAAACGTCCGCGGATACTGCGCGAAATCCTCGCCGGGGGCGAACTGCGTGGGGTTGACGAAGATNNAGATGCCCGGCATGCAGCGCACCCATGGTGGGCACAAGGCCAATCGAGCGCCGCTCATCACGCAAGGCAGCAATGGCTGCCCGCACCTCAGCGATGGTTGTGGCAATCAGCATTGGACAATTTCGGATTGTGTCAGGCTTTAGCGCGCAGAGCGGGGCTCTCGAGCGCGGCGGCCACGTCTTTCGGCAGATGATAGCTCTCACCGTCGCTGGGAAATGCTCGCGCCTCTACATCGCGGCGATAGCCCTCCACCGCGCTCCGGAATAACGCTGCCGCATCGCCATATTGGCGGACGAATTTGGCCGGGGGCGTAAAGCTCAGATTCACCAGGTCGTGGAACACGAGTATCTGGCCATCGCAATCCGGGCCCGCGCCG
>PMSS01000245.1 GCA_003167515.1 Acidobacterium sp.
CAGCGCGGAGACGCTGTCGTTCCTGGTGGAATACTCCTGGCCGGGCAACGTCCGCGAGCTCTCGAATGCCATCGACCGCGCCTGCAATCTCTCTTCGGGAGAGGTGATCGAGATGGGCGAGATGAGCACCAGCATTCGCGATGCGTGGATGCAGAACACCGTGAGCCGCCGCGAGCGGCCGGTGGAAGACGGTGTTCAGACGCCCACCGTAGTGACACTGGCAGAGCTCGAGAAACGCGCCATTCTCACCACGATCGAACAGGTCAACGGCGACAAACTGCTCGCCGCCCGGCTGCTCAATATTGGCAAAACGACGCTGTACCGCAAGCTCAAGGAATACGGGGAGACGCATGAGGGCCCAACTGAATCGCACTGAGCACCCGCAATCTTCGCCAGCGTCCTCGCAACCGGCGGCTCTTATCATCACCGCGATCGAGGGGATTGAATCGACGGCCGCGGCTCTGGCCGCGCAGCTGAAGGCGACGGTCGAAATCGCCGCCAGCCGCGCCACGGCGCTGCGTCTGCTTGCCCGGCGAAATTACTCGATCGTTGTTTTGGACCAGATCCTCGCCGACTCCGATCCCGAGGGCGCCGACCTGGTCTGGAAGCATGCGGGAGTGGCGATGCCTCTGCAGATCAATTTTGCTCTCGCGGGAAGCGCCCGTCTGGAGCGCGAAATACGGGCCGCGCTCACGCGCCGCCAGCGTGAGCAACAACTGGCCGGCGCAGCTGCCACCGCCGCCATCGATGCCGAGCTGAAAAATGCCATTACCGGCTTTCTGCTCGAATCCCGCCTGGCCCTGGCCGAGCAAGGCATTCCTCCCGGTGTCGAGAGTCGCCTTCGAACCCTGGCGGAAATGGCCGATCGGCTGCGCGAACGACTGGTACCGAGGCAACCCGAAGATACCACCACCGTGTCATTGCTGGCGTCACCAAAGTGACCTACGCTGATTACCAAGGAAGTCAGGGCGGGGACACTTCAGCCTTTGGTCCCTCCGCGCTCCCTGATCGCGAGAGGGCGGAATCGCAATGTCGGAAGCCGTGCGGTTGCCGGGCGTTTAATCGTGTTCCCCACATCCAGGAGTTCTCCCCCCATGCATCGTTTTTCTCTTGCTTTGGCAGCTTTATCCCTATCCATTCCTGCTGGGTTCGCCCAGCAAAGCAGTTCATCCCTGGTGGCGCCGGAACTTCTGTCTGGCGGTTCAGCCGTCCCGGCCGCAATGGGTGCGGTGTCCGCGCCCCCCTCTGTGTCGCGTTCCGGAGCCTTCAGCGGTGTTGCTGTGGGGGCTAAGGTGGGCCTGCTCGGCGTGGGCGTCGAAGTAGCTACGCCCCTCTCGTATCACCTGAACCTGCGCGCGGGCGGTAACTTCTTCAGCTACAGCGATACGCTCACCAGTGACGGAATCACATACGATGCGGCCCTGCGCTTCCGGTCCGCGGAAGCCAGCGTCGACTGGTTCCCGTTGGCGGGTGGATTCCACATCAGCCCCGGAGCGCTGTTGTATAACGGCAATCGAATCACGGGTGGAGCGAATGTGCCCGCAGGCTCCACTTTCACTCTCAACAGCACCACGTACACGAGCAGCGCGACGAATCCGGTAACGGGCAACGGCACCGTGACTATGAACAAGGCAGCGCCGAAGGTGACCGTCGGCTGGGGGAACCTGCTGCCGCGCAGCGGCCGTCACTTCAGCTTCCCCGTGGAACTCGGCTTTGCCTACATCGGCGATCCCAAAGTTGCGGTTAACCTCGCCGGAACCGCTTGTTACACCGACGCGGGCACGCAGTACTGCAGCAATGTTGCGACGAATTCCATGATCGAGTCGAACCTGGCTGCTCAGGTACAAAAGCTCAATAAGGATGCGGAAGACGCGCGGTTCTTTCCCATCATTTCTATGGGGTTCGCGTACCGTTTCTGAGGGACGCGCAGGGGCGCGACGGATGTATCCGCGCGCCCCTGAACCAACCTGCTGTTGAACTAAACCAAACTGCTTTTAGCTGATCGGCTGGCCGGCGGCGGTCAATTGCTGCAGCTGCTGCTGATCGTACTGCTTCACTTCATCCGGCAGCGGTGCGTAGTTCAGCGTTGCCGCGGTCGCCTGCCCATCCGCGATCACATACTGAATAAACTGCTTGAGCGCTGTCCGCTTGTCCTTATCCGGACCATCCTTTGGAATGATGAGGAAGGTCAGCCCGGAAATGGGATAGCCAACCGGGGCGCTGGCCGGCGGGTTGACAATCGGCACTCTCGGGTCCTGCGTGAGCTGTGCGGTAAAAGCGGCGATGGCCGCCGTTGTACCCTGAGCCGTGGGCTGTATATATTGTCCCGCAGCGTTTTTGATCGACGCCGTTGGCAGATGGTTCTGCTGCGCATAGGTCAGCTCGACGTAACCGATCGCGCCTGCGGAATTGCGGATGTTCCCCGTCACTCCCTCGCTGCCTTTGCCGCCGATGCCGATAGGCCAGCTGACCGCCGGCCCAGCGCCGACTTTCTGCTTCCAGTCCGGACTCACTGCGGAGAGATAAGTCGTGAAGATGTTCGTTGTTCCGCTGCCCTCGGAGCGGTGCGCGACGATCACGGGGACCGACGGAAGCTTCACACCAGGGTTGTCCTTTGCCAGCAGCGGATCCGTCCAGTTCTTGATCATGCCCAGATAAATGCCAGCGAGCGCTTCGGGCGAAAGTTGCAACGGCTGCGTCAGACCGGGAAGGTTATAGGTGATGCAGACCGGGCCCGCGCTCTCCGGGATTTGGACAACGGGCAGCATTGCGGCGAGTTGTTGATCGGTGAGGGCCGCGTCGGAGGCGCCGAAATCCACGGTCTTCGACTTGACCTGTTGGATGCCGCCGCCGGAGCCGATGGACTGGTAATTGATCTGCACATTCTGGTGGGTCCGGGAGAAATCCTGGATCCATCGCGTCATCACGGGATAGACGAAAGTGCTGCCGGCTCCGGAAAGCGCAATGGTGTTGCTCGATGAATTGCATGCGCTCAGACTGCTCAGGGCCACGACCGCAACCAGGGTGGCCACTCCTCGATTCGACATAGAAAATCCTCCACTGGTTCGTTGTCTGACTCTGTGATCCCTGACCCTGTGACCAGGGATGCACCGCACGCAGGAATGTAAACGAAATTGCGCTCATAGAATGTTAATGCCCGAGGAATTGGCAACGCCGTTTCGCGCCGACCCGTCTTACCGAAAAGAAGACAATTCGGATCAGACGATGGATGGAGGTTGGAGATGGCAGAAATCCTGCGAGGGAAAAAAGTGGCAATCCTGGCGACCGACGGTTTCGAGCAAGTGGAATTGACGGAACCGCGTAAAGCGCTCGACCAGTCCGGAGCGACGACGGAGGTAGTTTCGCTCAAGAGCGGCGAAATTAAGGGCTGGAAGTTCAAAGAATGGGGCGACATGGTGAAGGTCGACAAGACGCTCGATCAGGCTCGCGTGCAGGATTATGATGCGCTGCTGCTGCCGGGCGGCGTGATCAACCCCGACCACCTGCGGATGGAGCCGAAGGCGGTTCAGTTCGTGAAGGACTTCGTTGCGACGGGGCGGCCGGTTGCCGCGATTTGCCACGGCCCGTGGACGCTGGTGGAAGCTGGTGTGGTGAAAGGGAAGACAATGACTTCGTGGCCGTCGATCAAAACGGACCTGAAAAACGCGGGAGTGAACTGGGTCGATAAGGAAGTCGTGACGGACGGGCAGTTCATCACGAGCCGCAAGCCGGAGGATATTCCCGCGTTCAGCACGACGCTGATCGGGGCAATCGGGAGCTCGAAGGAGAAAGCTGCATAGGCAACGGCGGAAAACAAGGGGGGCGTCCGAAGGACGCCCCCCTTTTGTGTCATAGCCGAGGTTAGTGACCAATGATGCATTCATCACCATCGAGACAGGCGGATGCTTTTGCAGCCGGCGTGCCGTCGGCCGATGTCGTTCGTTTGGCAAATGCCGACCATTATGTCTTTAGGTCGAACGAAGCGGATTGTCACCCCCGAAATGAATACCTTCCTTTCGGATCTGCGGTGAGATGTCGTGGGCAACGTGCGGCTCATTGGAAATCAGATAACGGTAGACTGATCAAACGAACATCGCAGGCGCAAAATAATGCGGAGACGCCCATGACTGAATCTTCTGATCTTCGGTTGAAGAGAATGCCGCTCAACAACGGAAGCGGTTCTATACCCGCACTCGGCTTTGGCACCTTGATTCCCGATGCTGCTGTGACCATAACTGCGACCAGAGACGCGCTGGACGCAGGATTTCGACACTTCGATTGCGCGGAGCGATACGGGAACGAGCGCGAGGTCGGCGAGGCGTTGCAGGCGGGACTTGCCGCTGGGATCGCGCGCGAGGACATTTTCGTTACCACAAAGTTGTGGAACAGCAATCATCGGCCTGAGCGGGTTAAGCCGGCTTTCGAGGCAAGTCTGGAGAGGCTCGGGCTCAAGTATCTGGATCTTTACCTCATTCATACTCCGTTTGCATTTCAGCCAGGAGACGATCAGGACCCGCGGGATCAAAACGGCAATGTCATCTATGACGAGGGAGTAACTTTGCTCGATACCTGGAGAGCGTTGGAAAGTCTTGTGGACCACGGTAAGTGCCGGGCCATCGGACTATCCGACGTCGGCTTGAACGAATTGCTGCCCATCTACGAGTCGGCAAGAATCAAGCCAGCCGTGGTCCAGGTGGAAGCCCATCCGTATCTGCCTGAAACGGAGCTGCTGGAATTCTGCAAAGCGAAGGGGATTGTGCTTTTGGCTTTTGCGCCACTGGGTCATGGAATGAGGCCGGGGTTGCTCGGAGATCCGGTCATTTCGGCAATTGCCGCACGGGTTGGAAAGACGCCGGCCCAGGTGTTGCTGGCATGGGCGGTGCAGCGCGGCACGGCTGTATTGACCACACCGAAAACTGCGGCTCGCGCGAGGGAGAATTTTGACATCTCCGCCCTTCCGCAAGACGCGTTGAACGAAATCAGTGGCATTCAGACCAGGCAGAGGCTCAATCCGGTTGTGAAGACGGGCGTCCCTGGTTTCATCCCACAAGGCGGATGAATATGACAGATGAGATCGGGTCCACTCGCCGCTCACACAATGAAAGGGCCCGGGCAACACGCCTCGGCTCTTCTGTTTTCTAGCCGGTGAAACCACTTCCTCGCCGTCTCCGTTATACTTCTTCGCAACCCCGTCATGAAGCGCCACGTCCTCATCTTCGGTGTCGTCGGCGGCCTCCTCATCGCCACCCTCCAATACACCGAATACCGCTTCGTCATCATCGAGCACTCCGTCGAGCTCTATGGCGCGCTGGTCGCGATCCTGTTTGCGAGCTTTGGCATCTGGCTCGGCCTGCGGATCACGCGTCGTCGCGAAACCGGCCGGGAAACGACCCGTGAAACGATTCGGGAAACGGTCGTGGTGAAGGAAGTGCT
>PMSS01000471.1:0-5190 GCA_003167515.1 Acidobacterium sp.
GCAGTCTGAAGAAAACGTCTCCGCGAAAACAAACCCGCACCCGAAGAAATACCGGTCATCATAGCCTCCAGAAGCCCAACCGCGTTCGCGCCGCATCAACAGCGCCGCAACAGCACCCGGAAGTCTAGCACCGAAGCCGTCGACATCCAGCTTTGAGCTTCCGGCCTGGCGCTCCCAGCTCCAGGCTCCAGGCCCCCGGCTACCGGCCCTTGACATCCTGCGCTGACTGTGTATACTCAGAATATTGACTATGCACAGTGGACCCTCCAGCATCGTTCTTTCACAAACCGGCGGGCCTCTCTACCAACAGATCATGGACCAGATCAAACAAAAAATCGCTGTCGAGGAATTGAAAGCAGGCGATGAGATCCCCTCCATCCGCCAGCTTGCCGTCGATCTCCGCGTCAGCGTGATCACCGTCAAGCGCGCCTACCTCGAACTCGAACGCGAGGGGCTCATCGTTACTCAGCAGGGCAAAGGCTCGTTCGTCGCTACCGGCATCGCCGTCGGTCCTCACCCCTACGAACAGAAATTGTCCGGCCATCTGGAAGAAGCCGCCCGTCTCGGAACCACCATCGGCATGAGCGACCGGGAGATCGTCTCGCGCCTTCGCAAAGCTCTCGACGAGGTCGACGAAACGCGACCCGTCCGCCCAAAGTCCTCAAAGGAGTCCCAATGAACGACGTCTGCGTTCGCCTCGAAGGCGTGAGCAAGCGCTACCCGCACTTCCTGCTCGATAACATCAGCCTCGATTTGCCCGTGGGCAGCATCCTCGGCTTCATCGGCGCCAACGGAGCGGGGAAGTCCACCACTATTCGCATCCTCATGGGTCTGGTCCGTCAGGACAGCGGTTCCGTTCAGGTCCTTGGCCACGCCATGCCCGCCGAGCAGACCGCGGCCAAGCTCGACATCGGCTACGTCTCTGAGGACATGCGTCTCTACGGCGCAGCCACCCTCGCCTGGCACATGAATTTCGTTGCCTCCATCTATCCGCAGTGGAACCAGTCCTACGCCGACACCCTGGTCCGCCGCTTCGACCTCAAGCCCCAGCAGAAAATCAAAGGCCTCTCCCATGGCCAGCGCGTCAAGGCTGCTCTTCTGCTCGCGCTCGCCCGTGAGCCGCGCCTGCTCATCCTCGATGAGCCCACCACCGGCCTCGATCCCGTCGCTCGCCGCGAAGTTCTTGCCGAGCTCATGGCCGTCCTCGCCGACGAGCACCGCACCATCCTCTTCTCTTCCCACAACACACTCGACGTCGAGCAGATCTCCGACCGCATCGCTTTCATCGACCGTGGCCGCATCATCGCCCTTGAAGAAAAGGAAGACCTGCTTGACCGCTGGCGCCGCGTCCGCCTCGTCGTCCCGCCTACCGCTGTCCTGCCGCAGCTTCCTGGCATTGTCGAAGTCGGCGGCACCGAACGCCTCCCCGTCCTGACCACAAACCGCTTCGATCCCGCCGTCGTCTCGCTCTGTCAGGATCGCGGCGCCACCGTGCAGTCTGTCGATTCTATGACCCTTGAAGAAATCTTCGTCGCCAACGTCCAGAGCAGAAGGGAGCTCCAGCCCGCATGAATTCCTCACCCACTAACTACGCTATGGTCCGCCGCCTCATCCTCAAAGACTGGTACCTCAACCGCTGGATGATCATCGGCTCCGTTCCCGCCGGTCTCGCCTCGCTGGCGATCATCCTCACCGGCAAACAAGTAGCTTTCCTGATCAGCATCATCCTGCTGTGTATGGTCATCATTGGCGTCGGCGCGCAACTGGCCATGGCCACCACCATCAACGAGCGCAAGGAGCAGACACTCGCCTTCATCATGAGCCTGCCCGTCTCCTGGCGCGAATACACCGCCGCCAAAATTCTCGCCAACCTCATCATCTTTCTCATTCCCTGGCTGGCCATCACCGCCGGCGCCCTCGGGATCCTGCTTCTACCCGGCGCGACCCACGGGCTCATCCCCTTCACCGCCATCATGGCGGTGGAAATGCTCGTCACCACCTGCCTGATCATCGCCGCAGGCGTCATCACCGAATCCCAGGCATGGCTCACCGTCGCCATTCTCTGCTCGAGCCTGGGTCTCAACGTCCTGGGCTACGTCTTCGCACACACCCACGGCATATCTCCGCAGATGTGGGGCACGTCGGTACACTGGACCGCGACCGCCTGCACGATTCTCCTCGCCGAGTTCCTTGCCGCAGCTCTGGTTCTCGCCTTCACCTTCTTCGTCCAGTCCCGCAAAACCGATTTCCTGTGATCGAGCCAGTAGCCGGTAGCCGGTAGCCGGAAGCTGGTGGAAGTTGTTAGCCCTTAGTGGTCAGTTACCAGGTTAAGCAAGCCAGAGAGCCACCGCATGGCTACCGGCTACAGGCTACCGGCTGCTCTTCAGTGACTCGACCACGTCTTGTCCGGAGCGTTGCACAACGTCTCCAGCGAACACTCCGCGCATCGCGGCTTCCGCGCGATGCAAATCTGCCGGCCGTGGTGGATCATCTCGTGCGAAAAGGCGATCCAGTGGTCCCTCGGAATGATCCGCATCAAGTCCTCTTCGACCTTCTTCGGATCCTCGGCCCGTGTCAGACCGAGCCGGTGCGACAGCCGCAGAACATGCGTATCGACGACCACGCCCTCGGCCTTTTTGAACGCTACTCCCAGGACCACATTGGCCGTTTTCCGCGCCACGCCAGGCAGCGTGAGCAATTCCTCCATGGTCTCCGGCACTTTGCCACCGAACTCGCTGACCACCTTCTTTGCAGCTCCGGAAATCGACTTCGCCTTGTTGTGATAGAACCCCGTCGACCGAATCTCCTCCTCAATCGCCGGCAGGGAAGCCGCGGCAAATGCCGCCGGGGTAGGGAATTTCCTAAACAGCGAAGGCGTCACGATATTCACGCGAACATCCGTGCACTGCGCCGACAGAATCGTCGCCACCAGCAACTCCCACGCGTTGCGATGATGCAGCGCGCACTCGGCGTTCGGGTATGCGGCCTGGAGACGCCGCAACAGCTCCGCGATCCGCTTCGGATCGGTATCGAGCCCACTTGTGGAACCCGGCTGCCCCGGGTCTCGCTTTTGAGACCTGGGTTTCGCGCGGAGCGCGCCCCGCTTCTGTTTAGTTGAGGTCGTCCGAGTCGCCTTCGCGACGATCTTCTTAGCAGCCTTCTTTGCCACCTTCTTCACGGCCATGGCCGCCATTGTATCGAGTCGCGCCCGGACTCCGAACCCCGCCGTCACTACCTCCCAGCGTGCCGGTGCATCGCGATGATCTCCAGATAAGCCCTAGCCGTCTCCGTCACCTTCTCCGGCTTTCCTTCTTCAATCGCTTTCGGATTGACCAAATCCGTCCCTACCCCCAAAGCCCGCGCGCCTGCTTTCAGAAAATCCGCAGCCGTATGCAGCGTTACTCCACCCGTAGGGATCAGCTGCAACTCAGGAAACGGCGCCAGCAGCGCCTTCAGATACGGCGCACCGCCAACCGCCGAGCATGGGAAGATCTTCACGTAATCGGCGCCCGCTCGCCAGGCCGTGATCACCTCCGTCGGCGTCAGCGCGCCCGGAATTGAAACCTTCCCCAGTTCCCTGGTCTTCGCAACAACTTCTGGTTGAAAACTCGGGCTCACCACAAACTCCGCGCCCGCATCGATCGTCGCCACGACCTGCTCCGCGTCCGTCACCGTCCCCGACCCCAGCAGCAGTTTGTTCCCGTACTCCGTTTTCAGGACCCGCAACAGATCGACCGCCCCGGGCACCGTCATCGTCACTTCCATTACCGTGATGCCGCCCGCCGCCAGCGCCTCGACGAGCGCGTGACCCTCCCGCTCCGAACGCGCGCGCAGCACCGGCATAATCCCGACTCGCTCGATCCACTCTTTGGTTGTCTCTGAGTGCATCCCCGTTCCCATCCGTAACGTCGCAGCTACTGGCTACTGGCTACTGGCTACTGGCTACTGGCTACTGGCTATCTGGCGATCCGCGCCGATCCGCCCTTCATCACGCGCTCCACTTCAGCCAGCGTCGCCGTGCTCGTGTCCCCAGGCGTCGTCATGGCCAGCGCACCGTGCGCCACCCCGCAGCGGAGCGCCCATTCCACCGGCTTGCCTGTGAGAATCCCATAGATCAGCCCCGACGCGAACGAATCGCCCCCGCCCACGCGATCCAGAATCTCAATCTCCGTCTGCGGAACCAGCACCGTCTCTCCCTCATATAGAGCCATCGCGCCCCATGCGTTGCGCGTCGCCGTGTGCGCAGTCCGCAGCGTCGTCGCCACCATCTTCAGGCTTGGATATGCCTCGGCCACATCCCGCAACATCTGCTCGTAACTCGCCACCGGCAGCTCAGCAAAGTCCTCCGCAACGCCCTGCACCGAAATCCCGAGCATCGCCGAAAAATCCTCTTCGTTCCCCAGCAGCAAATCCACCTTGCGTACCAACTCGCGATTCACCTCCTGCGCCTTTGCCTTGCCACCAATGCTCTTCCACAGCGAATCGCGAAAATTCAGGTCATACGAAATTGGCGTCCCGTGCCGGCGCGCCGCATCCATCGCCGCCACGGCCACGGCCGGCGTCGATTCCGACAGCGCCGCGAAAATACCGCCCGTATGAAACCACCGCGCGCCCCCAGCTTCTGCAGCCCGGCCCGGCCCAAAAATCTCCTCCCAGTACCACGTGCCGGGGGAGACCTGCGCAATCGCCGTGTGCCCGCGGTCCGAGCACCCCGCCGCCGCCCGCACCCCAAAACCACGCTCCGTAAAGTTGAGCCCATTGCGCACCGTGCGTCCGACGCCGTCATGCGGAAGCCATTTCATCAGCGACGTATCGACGCCACCCTGCAGGATCATGTCCTCAACCAGCCGCCCCACGGGGTTATCCGCCAGCGCCGTCGCCACCGCCGTCCGCAGCCCGAAGCACCGCCGCAGCCCGCGCGCAACGTTGTATTCGCCGCCCCCTTCCCACACCTGAAACTGCCGCGCCGTGTGGATACGCCCCTCCCCGGGATCGAGTCGCAGCATCACCTCGCCCAGGCTCACCTCATCCCAGCGCGGGGCGCCCTGTTTCAAAACGAGTGGCTCCATAGTTCCTATTTTCCGCGCACCGAGTGTACCCTGTCCCGAGTTGCGGGACCGCCTCGGAGCCCTGTACCCCGCACCCTCTACCCTGTACCCTGTTACGCATGAAAGTCGGAGTCTTTACCCC
>PMSS01000471.1:5206-7090 GCA_003167515.1 Acidobacterium sp.
TATCCCGGCGACGCGCACTGCAAGCTCACCATGCTCGACGACGCCAAAGCTCTCGCCGAATTCCGCAAAGTCCTCGCCGACCACGGCGTCTCCATCAGCGCCCTTAGCTGCCACGGCAACGCGCTCCATCCCGATCCCGCCCGCGCCGCGCAGCATCGTGACGTCAGCCGCAAGACCATCCTCCTCGCCGAAAAACTCGGTGTCCCCGTCGTCGTCGATTTCTCCGGCTGCCCCGGCGACTCGCCCAACGCAACTGCTCCCAATTGGGTCACCTGCCCGTGGCCGCCCGACTATCTCGACGTGCTCGCATGGCAGTGGGACAAAGTCGTCACGCCCTACTGGACCGAGCATGGCAAATTTGCAGCCGATCACGGCGTCCGCGTCGCGATTGAGATGCATCCAGGTTTCGTCGTCTATAGTCCGGAGACGATGCTCAGGCTGCGCTCCATCGCCGGCCCCTCCGTGGGCGCGAATCTCGATCCCAGCCACCTCTTTTGGCAGAACATCGATCCCATCGCTGCCGTGCGCCGCCTTGGCGACGCCATCTTCTACGTCCACGCCAAAGACACGCAGCTCTACCCGGCGAACCTCCCGCTTACCGGCGTTCTCGACACCAAACCCTACGCCGACGAGCGCAATCGCGGCTGGATCTTTCGCACCTGCGGCTACGGACACGGCGCGGAGTGGTGGAAGGAGTTCGTCTCCACGCTGCGCATGTATGGCTACGACAACGTCCTCTCCATCGAGCATGAAGACTCGCTGCTCTCCGCAGAAGAAGGCCTGACCAAAGCCGCCAACTTCCTCAACGACCTCGTCGTGCGCGAGAAGCCTGGCCCCTTGTGGTGGGCATAACATTCAAGCAGAAAATCTGGCCGTGAGAACTAACGCAGAAAATATGACCAAACGCATTCGTACCGCCGTCTTCGGCACAGGATTCATGGGCCGCGTCCACCTCGAAGCCCTCCGTCGCGTTGAGAACGTCGATGTCGCCGCCATCGCCGGACGCAACGCCGCCGCCGCAGAGAAACTCGGCTCCGCCTTTGGGGTCTCCCGCACCGCCGCCGCAGCCATCCTCCGCGACCCTAACATCGACGCGGTCCACATCTGCACCCCCAACGCGCAGCATTACCCCATGGCCAAAGAAGCCCTGCTTGCCGGCAAGCACGTGCTCTGCGAAAAACCCCTGGCCATCAGCGTCGAAGAAGCCCAGGAACTAGCCGCTCTCGCCGCGCAAAAAGGATTACGTAACTGCGTCTGTCACAATCTCCGCTACTACCCCATGGTCCAGCAGATGCGCGCCATGCGCGAAGCCGGCGACCTGGGCGAAATCCTCGTTGTGCAGGGAACCTATTCGCAGGACTGGCTCCTTTACGACACCGACTGGAACTGGCGCGTCGACTCCAAAGCTGGTGGCCCCTCCCGCTGCATGGCCGACATCGGTTCGCATTGGTGCGATATGGCCGAGCACCTCACCGGCCTCCGCGTCAGCACGCTCTGTGCCGACCTCAATACCGTCCACAAGACCCGCAAGCAGCCCAAAGGACCCGTGGAAACCTTCGCCAACAAGCTGGCCTCCGCCGCCGACACTATCGAAACACCCGTCGACACAGAGGACTTCGGCGCAGTCATCTTCCGCATGGGCGATCGCGCCCGCGGCTCGATGACCGCCAGCCAGGTTTCTGCCGGACGCAAGAACCGGCTGAGCATCGAGATCTACGGCACCAAAGCCGGCGTTGCCTGGGATCAGGAGCGTCCCGACGAACTATGGATCGGCCATCGCGACAGCGCGAATTGCATCATCATCAAAGATCCGTCGCTGCTTAAGCCTGCGGCCAGCACCTTCGCCGATCTGCCCGGCGGCCACAGCGAAGGCTACGACGACAC
>PMSS01000118.1 GCA_003167515.1 Acidobacterium sp.
TGCACATGGAAAAGCAGAAGGCAGCCAACGCCGAACGCAGACGCAGACGCAGACGAACGGGTGTGCGCGAGGACGAGATGGGTGAGGAAACCCAGGAGCCGGGGGCTGAGGGCCAGGAGCCTGGAGCCGGGAACCAGGAGCCGAATCAGGAGTGCGGAGCCCAGCGCCCGGAGCCCGGTGCCCCGCCTTCTGATCCCGGTGCCCCGCCTTTCCGCGATCTCGAAAAGAACTGGGACAAGGACCTAAGCAACGTCGGGAGAGAGACGACGGATAACTTCGACCCGCATTACGAAGGTATCCAGGACGGGGTCCTCGCCGCACAGGCTGAGCCGTTGGATGGGCTAACGGAGGAGGATCTCGCGGTTGGGGCGCGGTGAGGCGTCATGCTCGCAGAATGGCCCGAAACGTCCGTATTGCCAGTTTCCCAGACCAGTCGCGAGCCGATCAACGAGAAGCCGCTATTGCTCTGCTCTGGACAGGCGCTTCAGGACGATTCGGAAGACCAGCACGCCCACAATCAATCCGATGATCAACCCGCCCGCTGGCGCGAATTCGTCGGATGTTGTGATCGAACATCAACAGGACAAGAGAACCCAAATACAAGCCTGCGCTCAACGCGAGAAGGGAGCATACAGAGGCGATCATCATCCGACCAAACGTCCGCGTGATCGTTCATGTTACCTTGCGAGGCTTGCCTGGGAGATTTGCCCGGAAGGTCGGCATTCCGGAAGAATCATGGAAGCCCTACTCCAGCGGCCGTCTCCCGTTTCCTCCGCCGGTGGGCCGCTTCGCCTGCCGCCCAAAGAAAATCCCCGCGGCAAGAAACACCGCCGAGATCGCCGCGTTGGTCAACCCCATCCGCAGATTACCGTGGCGCATCGCCAGCGCGGCGTTCAGAAACCAGACCGCCGCGCCCAGATACCAGATCCAGTTGAAATTGCGGCTCACTCTCTTATGGGATGCGTCCCCAAAGACGCACGCCCCCTCTCGCTTCCTATAGTAAAGGGTCAATTTTGAGACACCGCGAACAACCAGTTTGTTCCGGTTGCGGTGGCAGAAGCTGAACATTAGCCGCGGAGGAGATGCGAACCTGTTGTGCTACAATCAACACGACATTGTGGCACAGGAGGCGATTGATGCCTGCGATCAGCAGGACGAAACAGACACCGGTGCGGCGCGGCATGTCGCGCACCAAAATGTATGCGATGCGCGCGATGGCCGAGACGCAGGGGCTTTTGAAGGGCAAGACCCAGATGGTACGAGGTCGGATGCCCGAGACGCTGGTGAGAGCGGCCAAAAAGAACACCGGAATCGAATCCGACACGGAGCTGATCCGGCTTGCGCTTGAGACGCTGGCCAACCAGAACAACTATGGAGCCTGGCTCATCAGCCAGCGTGGCGCCATCCCTCCGGAAATCGATCTTGAGTACTGACCTCGCATCCTCCGTGGGGCGATTGAGCCGCGTTTCTCCGGTGAGAAGGAAGGATGATCGGCTTCCCTTTGTCGAGGAAGACCGTCTCATTCCGGAGCCCGTCCTGTTCGATACGACTGTTTACATCGACGTTCTGCATGACAAGCTTTCGCAACACATGCAACAGGAGATCGGTCGAGTCGAGCCCTGGCATTGCACGGTGGTGGAATCCGAAATGGTTTACCTGACCGGACGTCTTGATCCTGCACACCCCGGAACGGCTGAGGCTGTGCGTCGGATCGGCGGCGTGGTCGAACATTGGCTGCCGGATCGCGTCCTCAACCCCGACCGCGAAATCTGGCGCGAAGCCGCTATCCTCACCGGCATCCTGTCGCGCCTCCATCACACCAAAGACGACGACCGCGGCCGGACCATGAACGACGCACTCATCTTCCTCACCGCCAGCAAGCACGGCTGCGCAGTGCTGAGCCGCAACGCCCGTGACTTCGACTTGCTGATGCAGCTGGTCCCCGCAGGACGGGCCGTCTTCTACCACGTGAATTAGGCCAAACCGCCGCCTGCCCACCCCCACGCTCGCTGTGCTACCATCCCTGTTCCTGCGGACCAGGCCTCGGGGCATCCCCGAAATCCCGCACCCGCCGGAACGTTTCGTATGCCGGACCAGGATTCCAGATCCGAGCCACCGGCACGCTTTCAACGCGCGCCGGAGCACATCCCGCCTCCGCCTCAGACGCCTTCCACGACGCCCACCGAAATCCCTGTGTCCAGCAGGTCCGTATCCGCCGTCACATTCCCGCGCCTGCTTTTGATTTCTACTTGCCTGTTTCTTTGGCCAGTACCCCACCGGCGGCCTCGCCTGGCGCCCACCGCCGAAAAATTCTGCACTCAAGGAGCACCCCATGAAAACCTACCCGGGAAGTGAGATCCGCAATGTAGCTGTAGTGGGGCATGCGCACAGCGGCAAGACCACGCTCGTCTCCGCTCTGCTGCATGCCGCTAAAATGACGCCCACCCTCGGCCGCGTCGAAGATGGATCGGCCGTCACCGCCTACGACGAAGAAGATGTCGCCCGCGGCACCACCATGCAGAACGCGCTCGCCTTCGCCGAATGGAACGGCGTCAAAGTCAATTTCATCGATACCCCCGGCTTCCACATGTTCGTGCACGACGCCCGCTGCGCCATGCTTCCCGTCGAAGCCGCTCTCGTCACCGTTCACGCCGTGAGCGGCGTCGAGCCCATGACCGAGCGCGTCTGGAAGTACGCCGACGAGTTCAACCTGCCCCGCGCCGTCGTCATCAATCAGATGGACCATCCCCGCGCAGCCGAATCCGCCACAGCCACCTTAACCGCGCTCAGCGAACGCTTCGGCCGCCAGTGCATCCCCGTCCAGTTGCCCATCGTGGACGGTAAAGGTTTTGAAGGCGTCATCGACCTCGTCACGATGGAGGCCTTTTTCTACACGCCCGGCGGCGACGGCCGCGGCAAGATCGGCGAAATTCCCGCGTCTCTCAAGGAACCCGCGCAGCGCGCCCACGAGACGCTGGTCGAACTCGTCGCCGAAGGCAAAGACGAGCTGATGGAGGAGTATTTCCGCGAAGGCACCATCCCCGAACAGCACCTCATCAGTGCTCTGCATGAAGCCATTCGCGAAGACCGCATCTTCCCCGTGCTCTATTCGAGCGGCCTGGCGAACGTTGCCACCGATCACCTCCTCGACTTCCTCAAGGTCTACGCGCCAGCGCCCATCGAACGCGAGCCCGTCGCCGCGCGTGCTGCCCTGCACGCCGTGGCCGCTGTCAACGGCGAGGCGGCCCTCGCAACCAGCGCGGACCAGTCGCCCGAAATCGTGATGCGCAAGGTGTCCGACACCGAGCCGCTCTCTCTCTACGTCTTCAAGACCATGACCGACCCTTTCGCCGGCCGCATCACCTTCTTCAAAGTCTTCTCCGGCGTCCTGAAAAATGACGGCACCGCACAGAACTACTCCCGCCGCGCTGCGGAAAAGTTCTCCCACCTCTCCATCATGCAGGGCCGCACCGCCGTCGCCGTCACCGAACTGCATGCCGGCGATCTCGGCGCTGTCGCCAAGCTCAAGGAGACCCTCACCGGCGACACCCTGGGGGACAAGAGCCACGAAATTTTCTTCGAGCCGGTCTCTCTGCCCGAACCAGCCATGACCTGGGCCATCGAGCCTAAGTCGCGCGCCGACGAGGACAAGCTCGCCCCCGCCGTTCACAAGCTTATGGAAGAGGATCTGATGCTGCGCTTCTTCCGCGACCAGCAGACCAACGAATTTCTGATCGCGGCTTCTGGCCAGTCGCATATCGAATCCCTCGTCAACAAGCTGCGCCGCCGCTACCACACCGAGGTCACGCTCAAAGCCCCGCGTGTTCCCTACCGCGAAACCATCCGCGGACGCGCCGATGCTCAGGGCCGGCATAAGAAACAGACCGGCGGCCACGGCCAGTACGGCGACTGCAAAATCAAAATGGAGCCCCTGCCGCGCGGCGGCGGCTTCGAGTTCGTCAACGACGTCTTCGGCGGAGCCATACCGCGCAACTTCATCCCCGCCGTCGAAAAAGGCATTCAGGAGTCAGCCGCGCGCGGTTACCTCGCCGGCTATCCCGTGGTCGACTTTCGCGTAACCGTCTACGACGGCAGCTACCACGACGTCGACTCCAATGAACTCTCCTTCAAGATGGCGGGCCGCATCGCCTTCCGCAAATGCATGGAGCAGGCTAAGCCGTCTTTGCTCGAACCCATCATGAGCGTCGAGATCGAGGCGCCGCAGGAGTTCGCCGGCGCGCTGATGGGCGACCTGAACCAGCGCCGCGGGCGTGTGCAGGGCATGGACGGCCACGGCGCCAACGCCATCATCCGCGCCGAAGTCCCCATGGCCGAGATGCTCACCTACGGCCAGACCCTCACCGCCATGACCCAGGGCCGCGGCAGCTTCCACATGGAGATGAACCACTACGACATCGTCCCGCAGCTGATCGCGGACAAGATTGTCGCGAATGCGAAGAAGCCGACTGGAGAAGAAGAGGAAGAGTAGTAATTCTTAAGGAGGATCTCATTGGAAAACGTCCCCAACATTCCTGGGATCGAGATCCCTTTCAACTGGGCGCAGGTTCTGGAAAGGGGAACCTACTTCCCGTGGCATCGGAAGAAGGTTCCAAAGAACCTTCCCAAATACAACATCGCTGGCCCGCGAGTGTACCGATGGGTATTGCGGAGAGGCGAGGAGATTTCCTCCGTTTACATCGGGCAGAGTGAAAAGTTTGAAAAACGGCTACGGGATTACCGACGACCAAACCCCTACGACTGCGACGTTCAGGCAGCCATGAGGGAATGCGAGGCAGGCGGCGGGAGGGTTGAACTTCAGTTTCTCGACTTGGGTACCGGTAGCTTTAGGATCAACGGAAAACTGATTAGCCACACATCTCTTAGCAATCACGACGTGAGAATGATGATGGAGAGCACTGCTATCGTGACCGCTCGCGTCGAGGGAGTCAAGCTGCTAAATCATGTGCGCGATAACGCGCTCGTGAAAGTGATGGTGGACCTATTCAAGCAGTATCCTGAAACGTTTGGACCAATGACGGCCCAGAAGAAGGCACTATTCGAAGCCCGAGTTGCTCACATGATCGAGAATTGAACGCGAAAGCGAACCCCGAGACCCA
Source organism: Acidobacterium sp. (assembly GCA_003167515.1). GTDB lineage: Bacteria > Acidobacteriota > Terriglobia > Terriglobales > Acidobacteriaceae > Palsa-343. Next base: position 5,118 of record PMSS01000118.1, read on the forward strand.
TTGTCGTGTTATTTGCTACTTGGGGCTTCAGCACTCCACTTGGGTAGGTCGACCTCGTATCGGTAGGTGTTATCGAAGACTACAAAGCCGCTTAGCCCGCCATAACGCTGTTCGAGGTACTTCCTGACGCGCTCGTGAAAGGCCGCGTCAGGTTCATTGGAATTGCGAGTCGGAATATCCGCGAAATCCATCGAAAACAAGATTGCTGTCCTCTGTCCTGGGGGGATAAAAACGGGAAGATCGAGGAGTCTCGAGGTATCAGGCAGCACATGCGAGAGGATTCCGTCTTCGTTCCGCGCATAAATCTGTATCCCATTGGCGGAGTCGATACGGTAGTCCCGCATTCCGGTATTCTCCAACTCATAGAAAAACTCGATCATTTTGCCGTCTTTGCTGACCGTGAAGCCTGGCGGACGCCTTGCAGCGATGACGGCGGCATTCCACGGCCTCGGACGAGAGGCGTACCAGCGCGCACCCCCAAGGATCAACGCAGCCGTTACCGCAAATCCCGCTCCTCCGCAGAGGGCGACTACGGCGAGCTTCTTCAATGGGGACAGATTTCTTGCCTGAGAAATGGACGTATCCATCTAATTGAGAAGACTATAACGCCCGCCGCGCCAAGTTGGAGCGCAAATCTTTGCGGTCACCCGAATCGGCCACAGACAACAAGGCCCGCCATCGTTGGCGGGCCTTTCTGCTTCGATCTGTCCTTAGGAAAACATCGCCCCAACCACTTTCAGGATGGTCATGATCACCCACCATCCCCACACCGCGGCCGCCGCCTGCCCTTTCTTAATGTTGCCCACGATCGCGCAGCCCATCGTCAGCAGGATCAGCGCCCAGATCGTGAACACATCGATGGCTGAGCCCAGCGCGATCACCGTCTTGGGCAAATCCTGCGGCAGGTAATACCCGATATTCGTCCCGACAAAATTCTTCAGGTTGAACGAATCCGGGTCGACGAAATATGTAGTGATGATCCCCAGAATCCCCTGGATCGCCCACGGCAGCGTCGCATACATCCAAACCGCAATCATCTGTCCGAACTTCGACTTACCGCCAAATCCGAAGTTCACCGTCGCCATCAGAACCGCCGCCGCGACGATCGCAAATATTAACGCGATTACTGGCGTCCCCCAGAAGGTGTACTTCGTGATGTTCGCGCCCAGCTGCATCGCACGCGCTTGCTGATCGGCTGGCGCCTGCTCGATCCTCTGCTGCTGGGCCGGACTCTGCTTGAGCATGTTCTGGTAGGTCTTGTCCCATCCAATCTTCTGCTGGACAACGACCCCGAAGATCAGCGTGACGATTACACCGATCACGTAGGGCATCCACCAGCTCGCGCTGCGCCGGATGTCCGTGAACGTTTTGGAAGGAGCAACAAACGCATCCACGACCCGCTGAACCTCATTCAGCGGCGGCGCGGACGCCTCGGGTTGAATCACAGCTTCGGCCATAACAATCCTCCGGGAAATTCTGTGTGCTGTTTCTCTGCCGTCTATTTATTTCCTCGGAATTGTACTCCCGGCCCTGCCAATTCAGAATCAAAATCACAGCCCGCGTACCCCATTTATGCCTTGCATCCCTGTCCCCGCTTCCCTGTTGCCTGCTGTTTATTGCCTGTCGCCTGCCTTTCGAGGACCCTCCCTGCTACTTTTCTCCACGCCTCGGGTCAGGTACTCTGGAGTTGTTCCTCGATAACCCCAGGTCCTGAATGCGCATTCGCCTCTCCTTCGCACTCGCAGCCGGCGTCTCGCTGGCGGCGCCGATCTTTGCCTCGCCAACCTTTGCTTCCGCCAGCCCCTCGGCTCCGATGCGTCACCACCGTGCCCATCTTGCCCGCGCAGCCGCCTCGCGTTGCGGCGGAGTCGCCGGACACGCCACGCACACCGTTCTTGCCAATCCGGCCGGGGTACCCTGCCACACTGCTGTCACTTCCCGCCCGCACCTCGCCGCCCTCGCCACCCAGCCGGCCACAACGCATGCCACCATCAAGCCCCTGGCGCGTGTCCGTTTTGTTCCTCCGCTGCGTGGTTCGCTCGAATCCCTCGTGCGCCAGAACCAGCGCGACGAGGCCGAGGGTCTGGTTCGCATCGAAGACGACGCCCAGCTCGATCAGCTTGAGGCTTCGCGCGAAATCGTCCCCGTCCCCGCCAGCTACTCTCTGCGCGTGAATCCCGACCTGCCCCTCAACCGGCGCTATTGCCGGCCCTGGACGGCTAATTTCCTCTCTGACTTGGCGCGCTCCCACTACGTCCGCTTCCATCGCGCCTTCCAGGTCAATTCCGCCGTCCGCACTGTCGCTTTCCAGCGCGCGCTGCTTGAGATCAACGGCAACGCCGCCCCCGCCGACGGCGACATCGCCTCCCCGCACCTCACCGGCGCCGCCGTCGACATCGGCAAGAAGGGCATGTCCTTATCTGAGCTTTCCTGGATGCGCGCCTGGCTCCTGCCTCTCGAGACCGCCGGCAAGATCGACGTCGAAGAGGAGTTCTACCAGTCCTGCTTCCACATCACCGTCTATCGCGGCTATGCGCCGCTTGCACCCACTCGGCCAGCGCCGCCGCGGATGATCGCGCGCCGGCACCACGCGACGACCACGTTGCTGGCAGCGGGCGTTCATTAAATATCGTCTGAATTTCGCGGATTGTGCTCGCCTGAAAGGCGCATCCCGGCCGGGCTGGCCGGGCAGAGTCTTCCGCGTATGGAGTGCCGGGCCCTGATGGAGTGGCGGGACGAAGCCGAACGGCCGAGATTCGCAAACCTCTCAATAATCCCTGGGCCCAAAAAATTTGGGAGGGTGCGCCGGGCCCAACTTCACCCAGCGCCCCCTCCCGCCGGTCGCCCCCTCCCAGGTTCGACCGGTGCCGCATCGCTATGCTGCGGCTCCTTGAGCGTATTAGGAGCCGCTACGGAATCGTCGCCGTATAAACGTTCGAAGGCGTGCTTTCCACCCCTGACGCGTCGACACTCTTGACTTCATAGTTGTAGGTTGCCCCGGCCTGCACAGTCGTGTCTGTGTAGGTCGTTGGCGTGTTGACTGACGAATTCAGCAGCGCGTACGAACCGCTGCCCGTCTCCCGGTAAATGTGATAACCAGCTACCGGATCGCTGGAGCTCGCTGGAGCATCCCAGGTGAGCTCAACCTCGTAGGTTGCCGGCGCCATGCCCGTCCCGCTCAGGCTGACCGCCATTGCTCCCATTGAACAGTTGCTGCCGAACGTCACCGCCCCCGTCGCCGCGCCTGCCACTGTGGGATCGAATTGCAGATTCAGCGTCGTGCTCTGGCCCGGATTCAGTGACATCGGGAGCGAAACGCCCGACATGCTGAACCCTGTACCAGTCAACGCCGCGGCGCTGATCGTCACCGGAGCCGTCCCGGAGGAGGTCAACGTCACAGACTGCGTGACGGGCGTATTCAGGGTCACATCCCCGAAGGCCACGCTGCTGGTGCCAAGTGTCAGGCTCGATGTCGCCGCATTCAACTGCAGTGCGTACGTCGCCGAAACGCCGCCCGCGCTCGCGGTCAGCGTCGCCGTTTGCGCTGTGCTGACCGCAGTGGCCGTCGCCGTAAACGCGGCGCTCGA
>PMSS01000109.1 GCA_003167515.1 Acidobacterium sp.
TGGGCGTGGCGCCGCGCATGGCGGCCCTTGGACGGAGACGGTTTATCGAATTGAGTGTGGCAGGTTTGATGAAGGATGCTCCCCGGCCGGGACGGACGCCGGCGATTTCACCGCTGCGGAGCGCCGGGGTGATCACGCGCACGACGCAATCGAAGTCCGCTGGAGCTACGCACTGGTTGCGCAGCGGGATGGCGCGTGAGACGGGCATTTCTGAGTCCAGCGTAGGCCGCATCCGGCGTGCCCATGGACTGAAGGCGCATCGCACCGAGAGTTGCAAGGTCTGCAACGACCCCACTTCGCCGAGAAGCTCGATGCCATCGTTAGGCTGTATCTGAACCCCCGGAACACGGGTTGAAGCTGAGCGCGGACGAGAAGAGCCAGATACAGGCCGACGACCGCACGCAACCCGGTCTGCCTATGAAGATGGGCCGCGCGGCGCAACCATGACGCACGACTAACAAGCGCCATGGCACGGCCAAACTATTCGCTGCCCTCGGCCCAGGACCAGGTGTTTTCCCAAGGGCGATGACCGGCACCGCCATCGGGAATGGCTGAAGTTCCTGCGCGTGATCGATGACGTGGTCCCGGCTAGTAAAGCCGTCTATATGATGTGTATAACTACGCGACCCACAAGTATCCCAGTGTGGAGCACTGGCTCAGGCGCCGTGCTCGTTTCTACATGCACTTCACGCCTACCTGATGCTCGTTGCTGAAATGGTGGAATGCTCTTCCGCGACCTGACCGAAAACCAACTGCGCCGCGGCATCTTCAAAAACCTCGAACAACTCATCATGGCNNTTCCGCGACCTGACCGAAAACCGTCACCGCCACGGCGCTCTTCGCAGTGTCGAGGAACTGATCGAGGCATCGGCGAATACATCGACCACCACAACGACAATCCCAAGCCTTTTATCTGGACCGCTAGGCCGCCGACATCTTGGAAAAGGTTAAGCACGCCCGCACTGCCCTTCATAATCGGCAATCTGTATGACGCACCACTGGGAGGCAAGGCTTTGCAGGACGTATGCTCCGCGAAAGCAGAAGAAAATTACGTGGAGGAACCGCGACGTTTCCGAGTACTTCTCAGCGCATTCTCCATCGCTCCGAACCAGGGCTCCGAAGCTGGCGTTGGATGGAACACCGCGATTCGTCTGGCAGAGCATCACGATGTTACAGTCTTGTGCGGTGATCTGGGTGCAGGGAGAACGACCGAGAAGGCCATTTTAGAGCACTTTCGGGTCAATGGAGCGATCCATGGGCTTTCGATTTGCTACGTCGCGCCGTCTGCCGTGACGCGAGCGCTCTATTGGTTGTGCGGACGACCCGGCCTCGGCCTCCTTTACTATTCTGCGTATCATAGTTGGCAGCGGGATGCTTACAGGATAGCTTCGGCATTGCTAAAGCAAACGCCCTACGACATCATTCATCAGTTGACGTTTGCGAGCTTCCGCGAACCCGGTTACCTATGGCGGCTTCGGCCGCAGTTCTTCTGGGGTCCAATTGGTGGAGCGAGTTCACCACCCCTGAGAATGGTGCTGCGAGGAGGGGCTAGGTTGGTGGCGCGCCATATCGCGAATGTTTTGCAGAAGAGGCTGTCGCGCCGTTCGGCGATGGCTGCGCGAAAGGCGGTCATCACCTGGGTCANNACGGAGGAGGATGCACGACTCTTGCGAAACTGGGGAGCACGGGTACGTCAACAGTTCGAAGTAGGGACTTCAAACATTCGGGCTAATGCACGCGTTCGGACGCCGGGCTCCCCGTTTAGGCTCGTATGGAGCGGTCTTCATATCCGCCGCAAGGCTTTGCCGCTCGCTTTGTGTGCGATGGCACGGCTTCCGCAAGAGTTCGATATCCATCTGCATATCGTTGGCTCCGGTCCGGAAACACAGAAATGCCAGGCTTTGGCACGACACCTTCAAATCGATCGACTGGTGACCTGGCATGGAAGACTCGATCAGAAGGATGCCGTAGGGATAATGGAAGGCGTTCATGCATTGCTCCACACGAGTATCTCTGAAGGTACACCGGCCGTGATCCTTGAGGCCCTCGCCGCGGGCTTGCCGGTGGTCTGTCACGATATTTGCGGGATGCACCTAGCAGTAACCGATGAGTGTGGAATTAGAGTGCCACTGCTGAATCGGCAGAAAAGCATTGAGTGGTTTGCGGAGGCACTCCTCCGGCTGAGGGATGTAGCTTATTACAACCGTTTGTCCGAAGGTGCTTTGCAACGAGCGGACGAACTGACTTGGGATAATAAGGTCGCCCAGATGAGTTCAGAATATGCGACGGTGATTGCCCCCGAATGATCCGAGATGTCCAGAGCTATCTTGCTTCGTGAGGTCCGACTCCGGTACAGACTCGTTCGGACAACCATTTTAATTACAGCAGGTACCTTGCCCTTCCTGGCCCTTGCTCTGGAATCCTGTCCAGTCCATCCCGGTGAACCAGTCCCAGTGCGTGGCGGAGGCGGAACCGACTTTCAGGATGTAGTGGTTGGCATCGAAGCTGTCTCCACGTGCCGTATTGCCGCCGGTATCGTCCACGAAGCCAGAGCGGCCACCGGGTCCCAGAAAGGTGATGGTGTTGTTGTATACGCGGTCGTTGACGGCGGCCCATGTTCCCTCGGAGCCGACGCCGCGCTTCTGATTGATTAAAGCTATTCCGTTTCCACCTCCTTCGGGGACTTCGACGATATTGTCGTCGATGAGCGAGCCGGAAGAGCTCTGTAACTCAATCTGCGCATTCCAGAGCCAGACGGTCGGAATATTGCCATTGTCTTTCACGATGTTGTTGCGAATGGTGGCGCGATAACTGATCTCATATTTAATGCCCTCATTCAGATTATGGGTAACGGTATTGTGATCATAGATCGTGTCTACGTTGTCGTAGTCGGACCATAGGCCGGGGCCCTGGTTATCGTGGACGTAGTTGGACTGAACCAGCAGGTTCGTCGTCGCCCAGAATTTGCTACCGCCGGCCTCCCATCCAATCTCGAATCCGGCATAGTTGTTCCACGCGATCTCATTGCCGATGACCTTGCCATCGGCACCGGTCATGGCAATGCCCAACTGCCCGTTGTGGTGGACCCAGGAGTTCGTCAGGATTGAACCGGGGCCGAGTTCGACGCCGGCACCGTGATTCCATCGGACCTCGACTTTGTCCACGTTCCAGCTGGAGCCCTCCTTGAGGTCGCCGACAGCGCCCTGCTGGGCGTGCGTCGCGTACTTTTCGACGATGATGCCGCGGATCTGCACGTTTTTGGCCGTGCCGTAGAAGGCGCCGGGAGTTGCGCCGAGCTCGACGGTATGGCCAGCGGGGTCCTGCGAAAGAAAGATCCGCTGATGCGCGAGGTCGTAATACCACCATCCTGGCTGAAGCCCGACGGGGGTGGTGGCCGGTTTCTGCATTAGGCCGTCCACGAATAGGTCTTGGATCTGGTTGCACAGGGGAGCTGTCTTCATGCAGGGGAAGTTCGGGCTATAGATCGGCGCAGCTTCGGCGATCCAGAGTCCGGACGGGTGCGGCTCAAAGGTTAGAATCCGGGAGCCGTTCAGGATGACCTTGCCCTGGCCGAGGAAAGAGTCGTTGTCTTTAGGAGCTATTCTTTGCATTCGGTAGGTGCCCGGTCGAAGAACAAAAGTCGTCCCCGGAAGCGAGAAGTCGACGGCGGCCTGCAGGTTGTCTCCGGGGGAAAGATTGACGCTTCGAGGAGTAGGCTGTGCCCGGCCGGCGAAAGTTAGGACAATACAGGCAGCAAAGATAAAGATGCGGGCCGTCCGATGAGGTGGATGAGGGTCCACATCCGAGGCCCATCTGGTACGATGGTCGCGTGCAATGCTACTTTTTCGCGTTCGAGATATCGATACCATTCAACTGAGTCGTTCGATTAAGATGGCTGTGGCGCTGCGACTTATGTTTCCACGATATTCTACCCCGTCCTTACTTTGGGGCGACCGCGCCTCCGCTTCCGCAGAGTTCGCATTGTCCTCATCAAGGAAAAGGCCGCCTTTCGTGGTGGGCTTTTTCATTGATGTCGCCGGCTGACGTGACGGGTTCAGATGTACGTCACGCCCACGCAAAGGTGTTCCAAAACGGCTGCGAAGGGTATTGAGCGGGGTCGTGGGTATCGGGGTCCTTCGCACCCGGACGCCGGGACCCTGCGGTACTGTCGCCGCCGGGTGAATACTCGGTGCGCCTGACCGTGGACGGGCAGACCTACACGCAACCGGTTACGGTGAAGCCTGACCCGCGAGGAATCGGGGTTGACCACGCTACTGCTGGGGCCAATACCAGCGAATAGTTCGCCGATATTCTCGAGAATTGCCTGTTATTCTCGTTCCGGATGCAGAGCTTCGCTGGTATCGCGAAAACAACCAACGCAATGTGGTCTTAAGCACAGCGTGCGCGGCCGCGCGCTTCCGCCTTTTTCTATGACATTCTCCGGATAATTGGGATGATTTGCCGAGGCACGGAGGGCGGTGTCAAGGCTCTTCGACCGCATGGCGGCGCGCGAAGCGCGGCCTTGACGCCGCGCCGGCCTCGGCTATGCTCTGCTATCTGGGGAATGTCATTTCTGTGAAGCCTGTTGAGCCCGTCTCGCCAGGATCTCCTGGGCCCCGGGCACCTTCGACTTCTGGATTTGTTGGAACATGGCTCGGACCTCTTCCTTGGTCCGCGTTTCGCCATTCAGAAGTGGACTGAGTGCATTCATCAGGATCATTTGCATCCCGACCAGTTCGGCGAAAATGTGCATCTCCATGTCGTATCTTTTTTCCGTGTTCTCGGCGCGCAACAGCACTTCTCGCGCCCATTCGCGGAGGTTCTTGCCGCTGGCCTCAGCCCTTTTCAGAAGCGCTTGTTCTTCCGCTCTCGTGAATCGCGTGGCGATGCTCTGCGTGCGAACTTCCCGGCCTTTGTTTCGAGACAGTCGATTTTCAAATTGCAGGCTGTTTGTCACCATTCGCTCACCTCCTAAGTGCCCTTATGGCTGCGGTTCCAAATGGAACCGTCCGAAATTCAGTTTTCGCGTAAGCCCCCGCTGCTCTGCATGTTTCCAAATGGAACCGGAACGGTTCCAAACGCAACCCTTTCAGGGGTGGAGTGTCGAAATTCACCCGCTGCGCAGCAGCGCCGTTCTCAAAGCTCGCCATACTCATAGCTCAACATGCCCCATGCGGCGGCAACTTCGGGTGATTCCCACGCGCGGCGGAACAGGTTTTGCAGCACCTTCCAGTCGTCCATGGGAAAACTGAACCTTATCCCGCTATCACGCGAGAACAGCGTGACGCCGCGCTCATCGTTGTCCAGGAGTCCGGTCCAGGCGACGTAGTAGTGCCCCTTCCACTGGCTCATCGCAGGTTCCAGATCGAGCAGCTCCAGCATCCTTCGGAACTCCGCAATTCGTGGATATCCCAGCAGCGGAAAGTGCGGCTTCAACGGGCCGGGAAAGCCGATTCGCGGCGTGAAATCGTTGCCCTCATCTCGGGGGAGTTCCAGCCGGTATCCACGCTCCTCGAGCGTCGGCAATCCATACAGAATGGGCTCTTCAAAATCCTCATTCTCGTCTTCCGTACGGGGCCTTTCCCGGAGCGGCTTATTGTGCGCGGCATAGTGCCCTCGGGCGCAAAGCTTCCACAGGGTCTTCCAATGGGGCCAGAGAGCATCGTTCAGCTTTTCCGCGTTGATAAACTTCTCGTCGTCAAGCATGGTGTACAGATTGCGAACCGCCAGGATGGGCCTTCGCCGCTTGTCTGCATCCGGGTCCCGGAGCATCTGGATCGTGCGCTTTACCAATCGTCGAACGTCGCCTCTCGTGGCCTCCTCGGGGTCCTTGTCGCGCGCCTGTTTACCGTCCGCCGGAAGCGTCTGCAGGTAGATCCAATCCAGAGTGACTCTCGACTTCCTTCGCGGGGTCTCATAGGCGGCGAGAAACGCCTCCAATAGTACAGCCAAAGTCTCATGGGAAATCAGCCCCTGTTCCGTGCTCGTGAAAGCCTCGGCGCCCCGCGTGCAGTAGTAGGCCACGAGTGTCCATTCCGCCTGGGAGAGCGTCAGCCTCGCCTCGAGCTTCTTGCGCACATTGAGCAGGGATTCGGTTGGCTCAAGCAGTAGGCCAACCCCCTCAATGCGGTCGTCTCGGGCGGAATCCAGCAACTGCTTTGCAGCCTCCGAAGTCGAGACTGGCTGGCCGGTCTTCAGCGCCATCATTTGCTTGAGCTTTTCTAAGCGCTCCCGAAGTTCTTCCGAAATGCGGATCGAGATAACGGGCTGCTGTTGTGAGGATCGCCCCTTCATATGGCTCCTTTGGCCAGTCGTTACATACGTGGCCATCTGTAACGATACGGCTTGACCTTAGGAGCAAATCCGGGGTATTGTCAAGTCGGTACCAGCGGAGGTGCCCCTTGACCCTTCCGTCCTCCTCTCGGGACTTCAGACGTAACGACCAGAACGGACAGTACGAACTCCCATTCCCGGTCGCGGTCGGGACTGAGATTGCTTCCCGCGATAGCAAATCAGCTTCAGGATCCGAACCACCCTCCCTGTCTAATGCTAAGAAGGCTTCGAGTTCCCAAAATTCAAAGCTCCCACGCCCTCATGCTCGCGGGCAGAAGGAGTTCGATCGAAAGCTGCCTGCAAAAGAGATTTTGCCGCCTAACGAAGAGCCGCCCATAAGCCCCGAGGAGGCTCCGGGCGACTTCAAGTTCCTGCGTCTGCCGGAAGTGAAAGCCGTAACAGGGCTCTCGAAAACCAGCCTGTATGCGTTGATTCGGGAAAAGAGCTTTCCTGCCCCCGTCCGCCTGGGTCCGCGCGCAGTCGCGTGGGTGAAATCCGAGATCAGGCAATGGGCCAAAGAACGCGTCCATGCGTCACGGTCTGCTGCTTAGCCCGGAAATCGCAGCGCCCTTCCCTTCCGCGCTGCTCTGTCTCTCTTTCCCCTTGGCCAATTGCGCGTCCAGATAATCGGCCCACCACTGCATCATCGCTGCACGCTGATTCAAATACTTTGCATGATTGTATGCAGCAGCCACCTTGTTGCGCATCTGGTGAGCGAGCTGCAATTCAATGTGTTCGCCTGCAAAATCGTTCTCGTGCAAAATCGTGGATGCCAGTCCGCGAAAACCATGACCAGTCATGCGGCCTTTGTAGCCCATCCGGTACAGCGCAAACAATATCGTATTCTTGCTCATGGGCCTCTTCTTGTCGTAGGTGCCTGGGAATACGAACCTGCAAGACCCGGTGAGCAGATGGAGTGCGCGCAAAATTTCGACTGATTGCCGTGACAACGGAACGATGTGCCGCGTACCCATTTTCATGCGTTCGGCAGGAATGTCCCATCGGGCATTGTCCAGATCGAACTCCGGCCATTCTGCTTCGATCAATTCAGACGTCCGTACAAATGTGTAAGCCAAAACGCGCATAGCGAGGCGCGTAAGCGCGTCGCCATCATAGGCCTGCATCTTTACCAGCAGAGTCGGGAGACCTTTGGCATCGATGTGGGCAAAGTTCTCCTCCCTGGCGGCTGCCAGAATGTCTCTGGGTTTGAAGTCAGCAGCAGGATTCCGGCTCGCGATCCCGCGGGCAATTGCATACCGGAAAATCTGCCCTGCAATCTCGTGGGCGCGCTTTGCGACATCCCTTGCGCCGCGTCCTTCGATTGCAAGCATGAGCTCCCGGATGTCCGCGGGCGTAACCGCGTCGATGAACCTGGAACCAAACGCGGGGAAGACATCGGCTTCGAGGCGCCGCAGGACGGAATCGGCATGCCGTGGAGACTTATCCGCGGCCCACCAATCCCACCATTTGCGAGCCACCTTCTCAAAACTGTTTTCTATCTCACGCTGCCGCGCTTCAGATTCCCTCCGTTTCGCCTCCGCTACGGCCTTGCGTTCGGCCATAGGATCGGTGCCGGCGGCGAGAATCTTTCGAGCAGCAAAATGACGTTCCCGGGCTTCGGCGAGACTGACGATTGGATACTGGCCCAGCGCCATCATCTTTTCCTTGCCTTCGAAGTGGTAGCGCCAGCGCCAGAGTTTCGCACCAGACCGGGAAACAAGAAGACACAACCCGGCGCTGTCGGCCAGTTTGTACGGCTTGCCCTGCGGTTTTGCGTTATCCACTTGCTTGGTAGTGAGCGCCATGATGTGAGCCCCAACGAGTGGTTTTTGTACGATACCCACAGATCGTACCCACTATACCCCCACCGGTACCCGTAGAGAAATGTGGCTGCGGGAGGCTCTCTCGGGACCTCCGCGAACGCACGATTCGCTATAAGTCCAATATAATCAATACACTGAGGATGTTCGAGGACGTTCGGGAAAGTGCTGGGAAGGATGGGGAAGTGCGTTTTTGGCTGCCCCCCAGGGATTCGAACCCCGATATGCTGATCCAGAGTCAGCTGTCCTGCCGTTGAACGAGGGGGCAGTAAAGAAGGTTGGTCGCGGCAGAACGCCGCCTTTTCATACTATCGGCACCGCGAATGACGGTCAATAACGCGTCGATCGCACCAAGCGCCCTGATCCTGCATCCTCGCTCCCGCCTCCTCGCTCCTGTTCCCTCTACCTGTTCCCTGTTCCCTGTTCCCTGCTTTTGTCACTCTTCACGCAAAACCTCCAGCGGCTTCTGTCCCAGAATGTGGAAGCTCGCGATCCATCCCGTCGCAACCGCCAGCACTGCCGCTGCGGCAACCGCCGTCAACGATCCGCGTACATCCCGCTCAAACACCACATCCATCCGGTGCAGCAGAATCCGCGACAGCACATTCGCGAACAGCGCCCCCACCGCCCCCGCCAGCAATCCCAGCACAACGAACTCCACGCTGAACACCGTCGCGATGCGGTTGCGCGTCGCCCCCAGCGTCTTCAGCACCACCACCTCGCGAATCCTGCGGAACCGCGTGCTCGCCACACTCGACGCCAAAATAATCAGCCCCGACAGAATCGAAAATCCAGCAAGAAACCGAATCACCATCGTGATCTGATCCACCACGCTGGTAATCGTGGAAAGAATGTCCGCAATGTTGATCACCGTCACCGTCGGATACGTCGCGAACAGCGCCCGCTCGATCTCCGGAATCGCCGCTGGCCGCGCGTGAATGTCGCCATACCAAACCGTCGGCTGATCCTCGAGCAGCGCCTTGGGCAATATAAATTCGCTTCGCGCAAAAGCGTGCTCGCCGACAATCTTGTAAATCGCCGCTACTTTGACCGGAATCTCCTTGTCCCCCGCGATAAACGTCACCTGCGAACCCAACTTCAGGCGCAGCCGCTTCGCCACATGATCCACAACCGCAAAATCGCTGCCTCCTGACCCAGCCCACCACGTCCCTTCCGCGACCTTCGTTCCCTCAGGAGCAGCATCCGCCCACGACAACGTCGCAGTGCGCAGCACCCGTTTCGGGTAATTCTGAATCTTCAAATCATCCACCGCCGTGCCATCAATCGACTCCACGCGCGCAGAAATAATCGGCACCGCCTCCAGATCCCCAATCACTCCCGCCTGCTTCTTCAATTCCGCTCGTATCCCAGGCAGCTCCTGCGTGCTCATGTCGATCAGAAACAAATTCGGCGTGTCCGCCTTCACATCCTCATGCAGCGCATTCACAATCGATCGCTGCATCAGGAATACGCTCAGGATCAGCATCACGCCCGTGCCCAGCGCCGCCAGCACCGCAGACGACTGGTTTCCTGGCCGATACAGATTCGCGAGCCCATGCCGCAGCGCCGACGGAAAATGTAACCGTGTCCGTGACAAAAACGCCCGCAACAGCCGCAACGTCCCAGCCGAAAGCCCCAGGATAAAAACCAGCAGCGCCGCCAGGCATGCCGCAAACCACTTCCCCACCAGCCATGAATCCGCCAGCGCCGCGGCAATCCCGCCCAGCCCAGCCAGAATCACGATCATCGCGCCCAACTGCAGTTTGTGCTCCTTCAGCCAGACCACCC
>PMSS01000107.1 GCA_003167515.1 Acidobacterium sp.
GCGAGCAGCAGGTTGGCCACGTTGGCGCAGACGATGAGCAGCACCAGAACGCATACTCCCATCAGGATGCGGAGCGGGCCGATGAGCAAACCTTGCGGGCCGTGGGGCGACTTCCACAATGGGAAAAGCGTGGCAGACATGCCTTCGCTGACATCGGCATTGGCAATGGCCATACGGTCGGCGAGCGCTTTCAGCTCCCCGCGGGCCTGATCGATGGTTACGCCTTGCTTGAGGCGGCCAATGCCGAGCATATTGCGGTTGTGGCGATCGCGAAGCATCCATTCCTTTACACCGTTGAGCGCAGGCTGCTCCATGTATGGAACCCAAAGATCGAACGCTGTTACGGGCATCGATCCGTGAAACGCGGGCGCGGCCACGCCGACGACCGTGAGTTCATGCTGATTGATAATGATGGTGCGGCCGACGATGGTGGGGTCGGCGTTGAAGTGCGAACGCCAGTACCGATCGCTGATGACCACGATGGGAAACTTGCCCGGCGCATCTTCAACTTCGGCGGGCAGAAAGAGACGGCCGGCTTCAGGCTTGACACCCAGAACGGCGAAGAAATTGCCTGATACAAGTTCGCCCCACACACGCTCCGCATGGTCGTCTTTGCCGACGCTGAAGGCGGCGGGGCGCGTGACCGCGATGCCGTCAAGGAGCTTGAGGCGATCACGAAAATCGATGAAGTCAGGATACGAACTGGGCACCCACTCGCCGTTGGGCGTGACGGAATCGACGACGACGAGGCGGTTGGGATCTGCGACGCCGCCGAGCGGCTGCAGCATGACCGCATTGATCCATGTGAAGGCGGTGGTGGTGGCGCCGATGCCGGTGGCGAGTGTGAGTACCGCAACGGCTGTGAATGAGGGGTTGCGCGCCATCATGCGCAGGCCGTAGCGGGCGTCCTGCAGCACGTCGTCCAGTGTGGGAAGCGTGTTCCGTTCGCGATACGCCTGCTTTGTCTGCTCGACGCCGCCGAGCTGGATCAATGCGTGGCGGCGGGCCGCTTCGGGAGTCATGCCGGAGCGGATGTTGTCGTCGATGTGCAGCTGAAGATGGCTTTCCAGTTCCGCATCGATGTCGTCGGCGGGGGCGTGCTGTGTGCGGAAGATTCCGCGGAGCCGGATCGACAATGCTCTGAGCTTTCGCATATACCTTCCTATTCCGAACGCAGGGCCCGCATGGGGTCGACAGACGCCGCGCGGCGAGCGGGGACGTAACAAGCCAGCAGCGCGACGCACATGAGGATGGCGATGACACCGACCATGGTGAGCGGATCCCAGGGATGGACGCCGTAGATCAGTGAAGATTTTGCGAGGGAGATACCGGCCATGAGGCGCGTAACGAGAAGGGCTGCGATCGTGCCCACACCAACGCCGATGCCGGCCAGAGTGGCGCCGCGTTTCATGACCCAGGCCAGGACGTTGGAGCGGTCTGCGCCGAGTGCCATGCGGATGGCCATTTCCTGGGTGCGCTGGCCGACGAGGTAAGAGATGACGCCGTAGAGGCCGACGCTGGCGAGCAACAAGGCGAGGGCAGCGAAGGCTCCGAGGAGGATCATGGAGAAGCGGCGGGCGGCCAGCGAGTCGGCGATGACGGCGTCCATCGTTTGGGCGCCGTACGCTACCTGCTTGGGGTTCATCTGGCGAAGGGCGCTTTGAATATCCGGAAAAATGGTGTCGGCATGGCCGGCGCGGACGACGAGATCGGAGGTGAATCGTGAGGCGGGAATGCCATCTCCGTCATTGACCTGCGCGTAGGAGCGATAGATCTGCGCATGGAGTGGGAAGCCGGCATCGTTGTCGAGGCCCCATTGCATAATGTGCCCAACCACGCCGATGACGGTCGCCTTCTGGTCCGGATCGGTGAGGTTGAGAGTCTGTCCGACGGGATTCGCGTCGCCGAAGAACTGGTGGGCGAAGTCTTCATCGATCACAACGACCGGCGGAGATTTCCCGCGATCAGCGTCGGTGAAGAAGCGGCCGCGCAGGAGCGGGATGCGCATGATCTTCAGATAGTCCGGCTCAACCATGTAGCGAAGAGCCCAGTGCATGTCGTTTTCGTCGGAGGGTTTTGGCTCGTTCTGCAGCCAGAAGAGCTCTTCGTCGTCGTCGCCGGTCATGGGGATGGAGCCGTCGATAAACGAAACTGCGGTGACGCCGGGAACGCTGGCAACGCGGCGATCGACTTCATGAACCCAGGCAGTCGCACCCTCAGCGGTAGCGGTCGCCGGAGAGTAGGGCACGGACAGGCTGAAGGTGAGGAGGCCCTTCGATTGAAAGCCGGGATCGGTGCGCGAGAGCGCGAACAGGCTGCGGATCATGAGCCCCGCGCCGGCTAGCAGGACGAGAGCGGCAGCCATTTCGAAGATGACGAGCCAGTCCTGCGCGCGATGTCGGGTGCTACTGGCGCCGCGGCCGCCTTCCTTCAGCGTGTTCTGTGGCTGTTGAGCGGCGACTCTCCATGCCGGAAGCATGCCGAAGAAGATACCAACCGCGAAGGAGAGGAGAAACGTAAAGAAAAGAACGAGTGGGCTGAGATGGATTTGCGAGGCGCGCGGGAGGGCGGCGGGGACAAGCTTGAGTGCCACGCCCGTACCCCAGCCGGCCAGCAGCAGGCCAAGCGCGCCGCCGGCCAGAGCGAGGAGTGTGCTCTCAGTGAGGAGCTGCCGGATAATACGTGTGCGACTGGCACCGAGGGCCAGGCGGACAGCGAACTCCTGGGCACGCGCGTTGGAACGAGCGAGCAGGAGGTTGGCCACGTTGACGCAGGCGATGAGAAGGACGAAGCCGACCGCCCCCAGGAGGACCAGAAGGATCGGCTGGATGTAGCCGACGATCGCCTCGCGGAGAGGCCTGATGCTGGCGCGCAGCCCGTGGTCGTCCTCGGGGTAAATGGTGGCGAGATGGTCCGAGACGGCGTTCATGTCGGCGCGCGCCTGGGCCAGGGTGACGCCAGGCTTGAGGCGCGCGATGCCGTGAATGCCCAGACCCGCACCGCGCAGCTTCAGTGCGCTATTTGGCCACTGGCCGATGGGGAGGTAAATGTCTTGCGCTCTAAAGGTGCCCAGGTTGAGATCGAAGGACGACGGGATAACGCCGATTATGGTGAAGGCGCGTCCATCGAGGTTGATGGCGCGACCGACGACGTTGGGATCGGAACCGAATTTGCGGGCCCAGAAGCCCTCCCCGATCAGCACCACAGGGCTGCGGCCAATCTCATCCTCTCCGGGCGCAAAAAGTCTTCCCAGCATCGGCTTGACACCCAGTAGCGGAAAAAGGTCGGAGGTGATGTATTCACCGTGAGTCCGCTCCGTATCTCCTGTCCCGGTGAGGAGGAAGCCGGAATGCCGGAAGATGGCGAGCGCGGCGAAACTGCGATTATCTTTTTGCCAGTCGCGGAAGTTGGGGTACGAAATGGAGCCGCGCTCGAAGTTGGGCTTGGAAGCGTCGACGGCGACCAGTTCGTCAGGGTGCGGCTGTGCGATGGGATGCAGGAGCACGGTATTGACGATGGAGAAGAGCGCGGTGTTGACGCCGATACCGAGCGCGAGCGTAATGATGACGACCACAGTGAAGCCGGGCGATTTGCGCAGCTGGCGCAACGCGAAACGAAGGTCCTGCAGGAGGTATTCGAACCAGGGCAGGGTGCTGCGCTCGCGCGTGGTTTGCCGGGCTTGCTCCAAACCTCCGAGTTGGATCAGCGCGTGGCGGCGGGCCTGCTGGGGAGTCATGCCGGCGCGGAGGTTGTCGTCGATGTGCAGCTGGAGATGGCATTCCAGCTCGGCTGTGATTTCGTCGTTGGCGGGGCGCGTGAAGGAGAGGCCAAGGAGGCGGATCCAGAGTGCTCGGAGGCGGCGCGGCAGAGAGTGCATCTAGGCCTCCTCGACGGGCGAGAGAAAGCGCTCGACGATGGCAGTCGCCTGCTGCCAGCTGCGGGCTTCGCGCTCGAGGAGCTTGCGGCCGGCGCGGGTGAGCTTGTAGAACTTCGCCTTGCGGTTGTTGTCGGACATGCCCCACTCGGAGACGATGGCGCCTTCCTGTTCGAGCTTGAGGAGAGCGGGATAGAGGGTGCCGTAGTTCAGGGAGAGCAGGTTGCCGCTGGTCTGCTCAATGCGGCGGGCTATACCGTAGCCGTGCTGCGGGCCCATGGTTTCGAGGGTTTTGAGCACCATCAGGGCCAGAGTGCCTTGCCAGACATCGGTTTTGTCCGCCATACACGCTCCTCTTGGTAGACCATAGGTAGCATGGTTTGGTATGGGAATGCAATAGGTCGCGCGAAAATGGGACAAATATTTCACCTGGGGGATGGGCTGGCGACATGGGGCGGGTGGTCCTGTAACCGTACAATGTGCGGAGATGGAGCCCTCTTTGATCTCGCGGAGACGATCTTGTTTTGTTGCGCATGTTGTGATCGGGAAGGCTGTGGCAGCGGCCCTGGCCTTGCTTTTTTGTCTGCCTGCGATGGTTTGGGCCATTTCAGGGGCTGGCGACGCGGTTCTGCTCGACGCCTGGTATAACAGTCAGACATGCAGGAACGCAGCTGGGCAGATGGAGCTTTTTCATTACAAGTGGGACGATTTTTCAGATTCAGGATATTCGCTGTTCGCGCAGATTTGGCGCAGTTATGGAGTCGCGACGAAGACGCTCGACAGCGCTCCGACTGTGGAGAAGCTGAAAGCCGCGCAATTCTACGTCATCGTTTCTCCGGACATTCCGGCGAAGAATCCTGATCCGCATTACATGACGGAAGAGGACGCGGACCAGATTGTGCAATGGGTGCACGGCGGCGGCGTGCTGTTGATGATGGAAAACGATCCGGGAAACGCGGACATTCCGCACATGGATTTGCTGGCAGACAAGTTTGGACTGCACTTCAACAATGTGCTGGTGCATCACGTTGTCGGAGACGATTTTGCGGCGGGGCGTATTGACGTAACCAATCCGAGCCCGCCATTTACGCATCCGCACGTGCTGTATATGAAGGACACGTGCTCGCTGACGCTGTCGCAGGGAGCGGTTCCGTTGTTGAGAGATAAAGCCGGGGATCTGCTGATGGCATACGCGAAATACGGCAAGGGGATGGTGTTCGCGGTGACCGACCCGTGGCTCTACAACGAGTACACGGATGGCAAGAAACTGCCACCGGAATATGACAACTTTGCGGCGGGTAAAGAGTTTGTCGCGTGGTTGCTGGAGCAGCGGTCGCGGCTTCCGCACTGAAGCCTCGATGCCAGAGACTTCAAAAAAAAGTGCAGCCGGTGGATGGCACCGGCTGCGCTGTGACGGGCCTCTACTCAGGGTGCTCAGCCCTCGGAAGAATGAAGAACGCGGAAGATGTTACCGCCGTTCGACCAGACCAGCACCAGCGCGTCCTGACCTTTGGGAACGCTGGAGAGCTGCTGGGCTACGTCGGACGCGGTCGCGGTCGGCTTGCGGTTGACCGAGATAATGATGTCGCCGCGCTGGAGACCCGCGTCATCGGCGGCGCTGCCTGAGCGGACATTCTGGATCACCGCACCGTGGACGCTTTCCGGCGCCTGGATCTGCTGGCGGACATCGGGAGTGAGATCCGCCAGGCCAAGACCCCAGCGGCCTTTGCCGTTGCCGTCTTGCGCGACAACCTGCTCGTGACCACCGTTCACCGATTCGAGCGTGACGGACAGGTCGAGAGTCTTGCCATCGCGCATCACTTCGAGGTGAATCGTGTCACCAGGCTGCTTCTGGCTGGTCTCCATTTGCAGTTCTCCGGCGTCGCTGACCGGCTTGCCGTTGAACGCGGTGATGACGTCGCCGGTCTGGAGGCCTGCTTTGCTGCCGGGAGAATCCGGCGTGACGCCGGAGACGACCGCGCCGACGGCCTTCTTCACGTTGAAGAACTTCGCGCTGTCGGGCGTGACGTCTTCGATGGTGACGCCGATGTAGCCGTGGCTGACTTTACCGTCGCGGATGAGGGCGGTCACCGTCGGCTCGGCGATCTTGGTGGGGATTGCAAAACCCATTCCGGAAAAGGCGCCGGTGGGCGAGTAGAGGAAGGTGTTGATGCCGATGAGCTGGCCGCGAGCGTCGACCAGCGCACCGCCGGAGTTGCCGGGATTGATGGCGGCGTCGGTCTGGATGAATTCACCCGGCTTGCGGCGATCGGAGTCAGGGTTCGGGCGGTCGAGCGCACTGATGATGCCGCGCGTCACGCTGAAGCGGAAGCCGTACGGATTGCCGAAGGCGAGGACGAGCTGGCCGGGTTCAAGCTTCGATGAGTCGCCCCACGGGATGCTGGGGAAGTCGTGGCCTTCGATCTTGATGACCGCGAGATCGGTGAGCGGATCGGCGCCGATGAGCTTTGCCGGATAGATGTCGCGGTTGCTCATCGTGACGCTGATGTTGGTGGCACCAGCAACTACGTGGTTATTGGTGACGATGAAGCCATCGGGCGAGATGATGACGCCGCTGCCGAGGCCGTGTTCAAAGGAGGGTTGCTGTTGTTGCTGCGGACCCTGGAAGCCCTGGGGACCCTGGAAGAACTGGCCGAAGGGCGAGCCGGGACCGAAGAACTGCTGAAACTGCTGTTGCTGCCTTTGTTGATTCTGACCCTGGTTCTGGCCCTGGTCCTGATCCTCGTCTCCATCTTCGGCCACCTGGTGGTCATTCACTTTGGCGGTGACATTAACGTTGACGACAGCGGGACGGACGCGCGCGGTGAGCGCTTCCATTGCCAGATCAAGGGAGATGAGAGGCGCAACGCTGCTTTCATCGAGCGCTGCGGCTGCCGGCGGCGGGGCGGCTGTTGCCGCTGCGGGACGCGCGAGGGTCCATGCTCCCGCTGCTATGAGGGCTCCCGCAGCGAGGACTGGGATGATCAGGCGCCGCGTGAGTGACGATTTAACTTCTCTGACGTTCATGTTTTGTTTCTCCTGTTGTTGAACTAACGAATTAGTTGATTGAGGCAAAATTTTTTGAGCTAGATCGACTGCTCGCTTGTCGCGGACGGCACAACGAGCAGCACACGGACGACTTGAATCGGATTTCCTGTGGCTGGGTCAATGACCTGGAACATCTGGATTTCGAGTGCGGGGTCTTCCCTGCTCTGCCTGACTCGTTGCGCTCCGACGTTGCGTAGCTGCGCGGAGTTGGCGAAATTTGCGCTGATAACGCTGGTTTCGAATACGACCAGCATTGGAGCTTCTGCGGTTTGATCGGCCCGGCTGGGGATAGTGAAGTTCGCCATCACGACGGGATTCTTCGGCGCTCGAGGTTTAAGGATTGCGGCTTGGCGAACCGGCCGGAGAAAATCCGGATTCCGCTTTGCTGGAGTGTTGCGGAGCAGAGTCGACTTCAAGAGCGGCTTCTGTTCCGGATGGAACGACGCGGGGACCACCGAGGATGCGGGGAAACGGATTCCATCGTCCACCCCGTCGCTGATCAGGGGCTTCGCGATGTGAGCCACGGAGATGGAATTGATGGGGACAAACTCGACGAGGCGCGGCATGCAGAGTGCGACTCCAGCGCATGCGACAGACACGGAGGCCGCCACGGCCAGCGCGGCGCGACCCACGCGCGTGGTCGCCGAAGTGCCAACGCGGAGAATGCGGGCGATACGCAGCGAGGCATCGCGGGCGCGTGCGACAGCGGCCTGGGCCATGGTCCATCCGCGACGCGCGCAGCCTCTTTCGAGCAGGTCGATGAGGCAGCCTGCGTAAGCGCGGGGATTTCCGGTGGCGGCGAGGACGGCGTCGTCGCAGGCCATCTCACGCTCAAGCGAGAGGCGCGCATCGATCCACCAGACCGCGGGGTGGAAGAAAAAGATGGCGCGGACTGCTTTCTGAAGGAGGTTCGTCCAGTCGTCGTGACGACGCAGGTGAGCGAGCTCGTGAATCAGGATGGGCTGGAGTTGTGCAGCGGTGAGGTCGCGGAGCGCCCATGCGGGGAGCACGATTGCAGGGTTGCGGAATCCGAGAGCGGCGGGGACGCGGGCTTTGTCTGACGCGAGCAGACGGACGGGGCGATTTGTCTCGGCGAGCAGCGCTTGTAAAGTTGGGTCGAGTTCGGCCCCTAGGATTTCTGTACAGCTATTGCGGATTTGACACACCTGCCAGACACCTGCCACGACGCGAGCCAGCGCCACGACCGCGATCGCGATCCAGAGACCGAAGAAGGACGTAGCCCAGAAGGAGGGCACCGCGAGCTGAACATGCGGTTGCGGAATCAGGCCCGACTGTGCCGATCCGAGGCCGCCGAGCAGTGGAAGCGCGACGACGCCTGCCAAAGCGACAAGCCAGACAGCGAAACGGGTGCCCGCGTTCTGGCGCCC
Organism: Acidobacterium sp.; assembly: GCA_003167515.1. GTDB lineage: Bacteria > Acidobacteriota > Terriglobia > Terriglobales > Acidobacteriaceae > Palsa-343. The sequence continues at coordinate 8,311 of PMSS01000107.1, forward strand.
CATGAGGCGGAGCAGAAGCCACGCGCAGGCCGCGATCAGAAAGCCCTCGGGCAGTGAGTTCACCACTCGTTCTACGGCAAGCTGGGCGAGAGACATCATCGCGATTCGCTCCGGGAGATAACTTTTCTGTCGGCGGCTTTCGGCATCTTTTCGTTGCTCTGGAGAGCATTTTCGTCGCTGCTCTCCAGCATCTTCCGCAGGCGCTCCAGTTCTTCAGGCACGATTCCGCGGTCCTCGAGAATGTTGAGCACCAAATCTTCATGGGAGTTGCGGAAGAACCGGCTGACCAGGTGGCGGATTTCCGAACGGCTCGCTTCTTCCTGCGCGACCAGCGGGGTATAAACGTGGGCGCGGCCGTCTTTCGCATGCTCGACGTAGCCTTTGCGCTCAAGAATGCGGATGGTGGTGAGGATGGTGTTGTAAGCGAAGGCGGGCGAAGCTGGGAGGATGTCGAGAATCTGCTGGACGGTTCCGGGACCCTTCAGCCAGAGCACCTGCATGATGCGGAGCTCGGCTTCGGTGAGGGTCTGAGATGTTTTGCGCGGCACGGTCCGGAATTCCCCTTTGTTTTATTCGACGCATGAGGGCGGCGAAAGTAACTAATAATTTAGTTTTTACCGCGAGAAGCTCGATTCTGGCAAGTGTGGGGGGCGGACTCTTGCGGAAATCGTGTGTTGCCTATGGGTTACAGTGAGGCCGCCGCAGTCTCCTGATCCTTGTGCAGACCGGCGTATTTGCCGATGCCGACCATGGTGAAGACCTTCTGAAAATGCGGCGTGAGGCCAAAGACGGCGACCTTTTGGCCGGATTTGTCGGCTTCCATGAGCATGGTGATGATGAGCCCGATGCCGCTGGAGTTGATGTACTCGACTTTGGAGAAGTCGAGGAGAACGGGACCGTTGCCGCTGACGGTTTGCCAGGCGCCGAGCACGGACTCCTTCGATGCGCTGGAGATGTCGCCGGTGAAGCGCATGACGGAAATGGAGGTCCCGCCGGAGGTGGTTGTGCGATCAATAGTGGTTCGGGTCTCGGTCTGCACTATTTGCTCTCCTTGTCGAACTCACTCTCCCTGTCGAGCCGGATGACCAGCCGCACATAGCTCCCGTTGCCTTTACTGTCGTGGACCCATTCCGCCTCGTCGACGAGAGCCTGGATGAGGAACATGCCCATGCCGCGGGGGTCCTCTTCACCATGGACCTTGCGGTCGATGTCGGGCTTAGGCGGCTGTTTCGAGATGCCTTCCCCATTATCGACGACTTTGACTTCGAGCCCGTCGGCGCTGGCGGAGAGGATGACGCCGACGGAAAGCTTTTCGTTGAGTTGATTCCCATGCTCGATGGCGTTGATGCAGGCTTCGGCCACGGCCGTTTTGAGGTCCTCGACCCGGTCATCGCGGAAGCCCATCAGTTTGGCCACCGAGGCAGCCGTACTCATGGCCACCTTCTCGAAGCCCATCCGCGATGGCAGCCGGACCTCAACGTTCGTGGTTTTTCTCTCGCTCATGCCGGCATCTCCGGGTTCGTCCTGCACCGGCACAGCGCCAGTGCTGTCATATCGTCAGCCTGCGGACCGCCCTCAGAGAATTCCTCCAGGGTCGTCCACAATGCATCGAGAATACCATCCGCTTTCTGGCACGGGCACTTGGAAAATTCATCCAAAAGGCGTTCAGGCCCAAATTCCTCATCTCCTTTGAACACCTCAGACGGGCTGACTGAGGTGTTCAAAGGAGATGAGGAATTTGGGCCTGAACGCCTTTTGGATGAATTTTCCAAGTGCCCGTGCCAGAAAGCGGATGGTATTCTCG
>PMSS01000029.1 GCA_003167515.1 Acidobacterium sp.
ATTGGTTTCTCGAAAACAACTTTGTCATCGCACGATTGCCCTCACCGGGCAGAGCGCGAGTGATTAGAATCCCAGCATGCCGCCAGTATCATCGTCACTCTCTCGGGTGGACATTCTACCCAAGTATCTGCGCACTTGGGTAGAATGTCAACCCGAAATCACAGGTTCGACTATCGCTTTGTGAAAAATCGTCAAGTATCATTTCGAGCCGGCTGAGGTGGAAACGTGCTACGGCCTGTTGGCGCCAACCCGAACTCGTTCTGGAGATTTCGCGATCAGTCCCAATCCAGATTGCAGATCGTCATTCCATACGCAGGGCACGCATCGGGTCCACGCTGGCCGCGCGGCCTGCGGGGATCGCACTCGCAACAAGTGCAACCACAGTCACTCCCGCTACCGCAAGCAGATATGTGGCTGCATCCAGCGGTGTGATGCCGTACAGTGTCGAGGCTAACGCACGTCCGACCAGCATTGCGAGTGGAACGCCGATTACCACTCCGCCGACGGTCAGCGTCAGACTGTCCTTCAAAATCATCCAGACCACCTGCCCCCGCCCTGCGCCCACCGCCATGCGCACCCCGATCTCCGCAGTCCGCTGGCTCACGCGATACGCCAGAGCTCCATACAGCCCCGTCGCCACCAGCACCACCGCCAGAAATCCAAAGAACCCCGCCAGCCGCGCGAAGAGTATCTGGTGCGCAATGGTCGTCTCAAACTGCGCGCGCTGCGTAATCGGCCGGATCAGTGGCAGGTTTGAGTCAATCTGCTGCACCACTTTTTGCGCCGCCGGAAGAATCGCCAGTGGATCGCCATGCACTCGCATCTCCACGTGCATCGGCCCGATAATCGGTATCTGCGCGTACTCATACCACGCCATCGGAATCGGCTCTTCGTCGATACTGCGATATTTGTGATCCTTCACCACGCCCACCACCGTCATCGTGTACTGCCCATCGTCGGTGCCGATCGTATGCCCCAGCGGATTCACGCCCGACAAAAACCGTTTCGCAAATTCCTCGTTGATAATTCCCACGTGCGGCGACGAAGCAGTATCCGAGTCGGCAAAGTCGCGCCCTGAAAGTATCGGCACGCCCAGCGTGTGAAAGAATCCCGGACCCACCACATTGCTGCGCACGGCTTGCGATGCGCCATTAGCAACATCGGGCAAGCGCCCGTCTACCATCATGCTGTTGTTGTACGACGATCCCGATCCCAGCCGCGCCGCCGCAATGGTCACCGATTCCACACCGGGTAGAACGCGCAATTTGTCGATGAGCTTTTGGTAGAAGGCACGACCAGCGGGAAGTGACGGGATGTTCGGGTTTACCCCGAAAACGACGAGCCCATCCACATCCATGCCCAGTGGCGTGTTCTCCAGATTCTGCAACGTACGCAGCAGCAACCCGGCGCTCACCAGCAGCACCACGCACATCGTCATCTGCAGCGCCACAGTCACCCGTCCCATGCGCGATTTGCCCGCATTCGTATTCGACGTTGCCGCCGAGGTCTTCAGCGCCAATTCTGCCTTGCCCGCCAAGGCCACGCGCAACGGCGCCAGTCCAAACAGCAGCGCCGCGAACACTAACACTCCCAGCGTCAACAGCAGCACGGTCCTGTCCGGCGTCAGGCTCGACTCGATCTGCGCCCATTGCCCCAGCAGCCGCGTCGCCATCTCGGCAAATCCCCACGCCAGCGCCCCGCCCGCCGTCACCAGGATGAAACTCTCCACCAGCAGTTGCCGCAGCAGCTCGCCTCGCCCCGCGCCCAGCGCCTGTCGCAAGCTGAACTCCCGCTGCCGCGCAGCATTCCTCGCCATCAACAGCATCGCCACGTTGGCCAGCGCAATCAGCAGCACCAGGCCCACCATCGCCATCAGTATGCGCAGCGGATTGCCATACATCTGGTCATATCCGCGAAGACCTTTGGCATCGACCACGCTGAGAATCGGAGGCATCTCGCCCGCTTGGGGGGAACCGAGACCCACGTAAGCTGCTTTCTGAAATACTGGCTGCAGTTGTGCGACTGCCTGCGCCCTCGTGACGCCCGGAGCAAGACGACCGATCATTTGCAGGCACCACCATGTCGAGTCCGCCATATAGAGCTTTCCATCTTCAGTTGGATTGCCCCACGCGTTAAGCTCGCGACGGTTCTGCAAAGGAATCCAGAAGTCGGTCGAACCACCGTCTTCAACGCCTTCAAAGCCTTCCGCCGCGACTCCCACGATGGTCATGGGCACGGCGCTTACATAAAACGTCTTTCCCAGCACACCCGGGTCTCGCGCAAAACGTCTCGTCCAGTAGTTGTAGCTGATAACTGCAATGGGAGCATGCTGCGTCTCATCGTCCTGGCTGAAGCCGCGGCCCAGCGGCAGGCTCACGCCCAACCCTGAGAAGAACGTCCCGCTCACCATGTCGCCTTCAGCTTCTTCCGGTTCCGTTCCCACGCGCACCGCGACCTTGCTGCCCGACAGTGGCACAAAGGCCATCAGCGGCGTGAGCCCCTTGTTCTGCTGTCGCAGCGCATCGTAAACGGGGTAGGAGAATGTCAGGTTGGAATCGATCGTCCCGGTCCCGCGCGGAGCATCCGAAGTTCGCAGGTAAACCAGTCGCTGCGGATCGCCCACCGGCAGCGACTTCAACAGCACCGCGTTCATCACGCTGAATACCGCCGTGTTCGCGCCAATTCCCAGCGCCAACGTCAACACCGCCGTCAGCGCAAATCCCGGGCTCTGCAACAGGGAACGTATCCCGAACCGCATATCGCGCAACAGCTTGTCCAGCCACACCAGCCGGCTCTTCAGGTAGAAGCGCTCTTGCGCCGCACGCACATTGCCGAACTCGCGCCGCGCCTTCCATCGCGCCTCGTCCGCGCCCAAGCCCTCACTCTTCAGGTCGTCGGCCTCGAGCGCAAGATGCGCCTCGATCTCCGCTTGAAAATCCTTCGCACTGCGCTTGCGCCTGAACATTGCTACGCCTCCTCGCCTTTGAGCCCGCTGCCTGGCTCCAGAATCATATCCATCGCTCGCGTCAGCCGCCGCCACTCGCCGATCTTTTCAATCAGTTGCTCGCGGCCCTTCGGCGTCAGCGAGTAGAAACGCGCCTTGCGGTTGTTGTCGCTAACGCCCCACTTGGCGCGGATCCATTTCCGCTCCTCCAGCCTCTGCAGTGCCACATAGAGCGAGCCATGGTCGACGAGGAATGCCTCTTCCGATTGCCGTTGAATGATCCGCGCGACACCTTGTCCGTGGCACGATCCCAGCAATAACGTCCTCAGGATCAGCAGGTCCAGAGTGCCCTGTAACAAGGCAATACGGTCGTCGTTGTTTTCTCGGGTTGACATTCTACCCAAGTATTCGCGTGTTTGGGTAGAATGTCAACCCGAAATCACCGATTCGACTCCGGATTTGTAAAAATCTCCGGGCGCTTGCACCCAAACATGCTCATACCTCCTCGGATGGCGGCCTTTGATTCGCATCCAGAATCAGACTTACCGCTCGCGTCAGCCGGCGCCACTGACTGCTCTTCTCCAGCAGTTGCTCGCGCCCCTTCTCCGTAAGCGAACAAAAGCGTGCTTTGCGATTGTTCTCGCTTACGCCCCACTTGACGCGAATCCAGTTCTTCGCTTCCAGTCGCTGCAGGGCTGCATACAACGATCCATGTACGACAAGAAAGACATCTTCTGACTGGGCTTGAATGGATCGCGCAACACCCTGCCCATGGCATGGATCGATGACGAGGCTTTTGAGGATCAGCAGGTCCAGTGTTCCCTGCAGCAAGGCGATGCGGTCATCGTTGGTCTCTCGGGTTGATATTCTAAAAGTTCACGGCCTATAGCGGAGGCAGTCATCCGACTGGACAGCCACGGCCGGAAGCACTGCAGCAGATCGAATCGGCGGGACTCTCGACGGCGGGGCTGCGCAGCAAGTCGTGGGACGAGTTCTCGGGTCCGACAGCGCCTAAGTTCGACTTCGTTTTTACGGTATGCGACAACGCCGCGAAGGAGCAATGTCCGTACTGGCCTGGGCAGCCGATGACGGCGCACTGGGGTATTGCTGATCCGGCGGCAGTCAAGGGCACTCCGGACGAGATCGCCCGTGCGTTTCGTGATGCCTTCACGGTGCTCGACCGCAGGATCGGGCTGTTCCTCTCGTTGCCACTGGCGACGCTCGAACATATGGCTATCAAACGCGAAATCGATCAGATCGGCCGGTCGTAGGAGGCAACAGTGAAAAAGAGCCGGTTGTCTTTTCTGGACCGCTATCTGACGGGATGGATCTTCGCTGCCATGGTGTTCGGTGTGGCCCTGGGCTGGCTTGCTCCTGGCGTCGTGCGGTTCCTGAACCGCTTCAGCGTCGGCACAACTTCAATCCCGATCGCAGCGGGACTGATCCTGATGATGTACCCGCCGTTCACGCGGGTCCGCTATGAAGAACTCCACGAAGTGTTCCGAAACAAGCGCGTGAAGCACGGTCGTCTTGCCGCTACCGGCGGGCGCCTCCAGAACAACGCGTTCGTGCCGCCTCATTGACTCAGAGAGATGCTGGAGCTTCAGTACGCTTGGTTCTACGGTTCCGGTCTCTTTGATCGGGACAATACGGAGCTCGATGACAGGATTCGCAGCGTTGCGACCCTCCCATGTCGCTACCACCTCACCGAGCGCTTGCCGAACGCGATCTTCGACGCTGGTCATCTCAAGGGTATCCATCAAGCTCAAAGAGCCGGGTGCTGGACCCGCATCCCTGAACGAGCCCGTCGCTGCGCTATAGGCCCGGTGACGCTGTGGTGACAAACTAGCCGATAAATAGGTACAAATCCGTCCCAACCAGTCTCAGTTTACAGTCACCGTGGAAGACTCATAAACATTGGAGATTTCCGAGTTCTTCACCTTCCATGCAAACTAGTGCGAAGTACGTCGGATTGCCCTCTCAAGGCGGAGAGTTCGGGTTCGATCCCCGATGGCGCTACCATCCCTGGCTAAGTTTCTCCGACTGGAGTTCCTCGACTCAGAGCTGTTCGATCTTTACGTTGCCGTCGCTGGTGTGGATGGTGAGCGGCGTGCCTCCGCCGTTCAGCTTGCCGTGCAGGTCGTGGCCCTCTCCGCCGGATTGGTAATGGTCTATCGCCAGCGGAAGGGCGCAGTCGACATGGCCGTCGCTGCTGTGAACATTCAGATCGGCCGCGAAGTCCGGGGGGACGTGAAGGGTCACCGAGCCATCGGATGACTGGATGGTCGAGGCTTCGGTGAGCTTTGTTCCCTGGCGCAGGCTGAGGTTGAGCTGGCCGTCGCTGGTGTGGAGCGCGAGGGCGTGGAAGAGGCCGTCGACGCTGAGACTGCCGTCGCTGGTGTGGGCGTCGAGCGCGCCAGTGGCATCGGCGATCGTCACATGGCCGTCACCGGACCTGATGCGCAGATTGCCCGAGACATGGTCGAGATTGACATCTCCGTCGCCGGTGGTCAGGCCCAGATCGCCCTCGAGTCCGGTGAGAGTCACGTTGCCGTCGGAGGTTTTGGCCTGCAGAGTCAGCTGGGGTGGGGTTTCGACGGTCACGCGGGTTTGCTCTCGATGCCATTGGATGTGTACGCCCAGGCGAGGCAGTTCTTTGAAGAGAAAGTGAACTTCATCGCCGGTTTGGCCCTCCTCCAGGCGATAGTCGCTCAGCTTGTGGCCTACCACCTCGATGTGGATCCGGATTTCGTGGCACTCGCCGCAGGGACGGAAGTCAATGCCGGCGTCGGAGGTTTCGAAGATCAGCGTGGGCTTGCCGGTGACGGTATAGGTCTTCGACCAGGAGTGGTCGGAATCCTGTGCGCGTGCGGTCAGCGATGTAAGCAGTGCGAGCCCGGCCACTGCCAGGGCAATTTTCGTCTTCATGGCAGGCTGATACGGAGCCGGCGGGGGAAAGGTTCCCGCAAACGCGGGTTCCTGCAATTTTCGGGGGTGAGATTCACCAGAGGGTTTTGGATTCGGCGAGCATGGCTTCGCTGGTGATGGGGAGGAGGAAGGTGTTGGAGAATTCGAAGCGGGCGAGGCCTTCGGCGTCGGGGAGGAGGGTGCGGATCCAGAGGGCTTCGCGGCGGAGGATGACGCCGTTTTTCTCCGCGCCGTGGCGATCGAGCAGGGCGTGGCAATGCTGGTGGAGATCGAACTGCGGATCCTGAAGAACGTCGAAGGGGACGCGAATGGTGACGCGCACCGGGTGCTGGTAAGTGGCGAGCGCCAGTTGCACGGAGCGGTCGCGGCAGGTCAGGAGGTTCTGGCGCGCGGCTTCCCAGGCAGCCGGGGCTCCGTGAGTGCGGGGCGAAGTGGCGAGCAGGGGATGCTGGCGGCGGAGGCGTCCCCAGCGGGGGGAGATGATGAGGGACTCGTAGGCTCCTTCGACGAGGGTGGCGTCGGGGTCGAAGCAGTGGATGAGGCGTTCGGCGTCGGCGGCGGGATCGGACATGGGGCCTTCGTGCACGGCATGGAAATCTTAACGCTTTGATGGGAGGGCGGCGCCATGAATTTCTTTCGCGACAGCCTAACACCCAACACGAAATGCAGGTCGTTCGACTCGCGTCTGAATTACTTGTTGCGTCAAAAACAGGCGCAACAGAATTCGGCGGCTTCGTTCAGGATGACATTGTTTGTTACTCGACGTGGTAATTGGGGGCTTCGCGGGTGATCATGACGTCGTGGACGTGGGATTCGCGGAGGCCGGCGGAGGAGATGCGGACGAACTTCGCCTTGGTCTGGAGCTCTTCAATTGTGGATGCGCCGCAGTAGCCCATGCCGGAGCGGAGTCCGCCGACGAGCTGGTAGACCATGACTTCAAGGGCGCCGCGATAGGGGACGCGGCCCTCGATGCCTTCAGGGACGAATTTGCCGAGGCGGTTCGAGCTGCCGTTGCGCTCGCGGTTGACGACGCTCTCGTTGTTGTCCTGGATGTCCAGGTCCTGCGTGCCCTGGAAGTAGCGTTCGCCTCCACCCTGGGCCATGGCGGAGAGCGAGCCCATNNTCGTCGACGCCGGCGAAGAGGGAGCCGATCATGATGACGCTGGCTCCGGCAGCGATGGCCTTGGTGATATCGCCCGAGTACTTGATGCCGCCGTCGGCGATGATGGGGATGTTGTGTTTGCTGGCGGCCTTGAAGGCTTCGCTGATGGCGGTGATCTGAGGCATGCCCGCGCCGGTGACCATGCGGGTGGTGCAGATGGAGCCGGGACCGATGCCAACTTTGACGGCGTCCGCGCCCGCATCGATGAGGGCTTCGGTTCCCTCTTTGGTGGCGACGTTGCCGGCGAGGAGATCGACCTGGGGGAAACGCTTTTTGACTTCGCGGACGGCTTCGAGGACGCGGGAGGAGTGGCCATGGGCGGAGTCGATGGCGAGGACGTCTACGCGATTGCGGACCAGCTCACAGGCGCGCTCTAAGTAGTCGCCGGTTGCGCCGATGGCTGCGCCAACGCGGAGGCGGCCTTGTTCATCCTTGGAGGCGTTGGGGTATTTGAGTTTTTTCTGGATGTCTTTGACGGTGATGAGGCCCTTGAGCTCGTAGTCTTTGTCGACGACGAGGAGTTTTTCGACGCGGTGTTGGTGGAGAATGTCCTCGGCCTGCTCAAGGGTGGTGCCGACAGGAACGGTGATGAGATTGGTCTTGGTCATCACCTCGGAGATGGGAATGTCGGTGCGGGTTTCGAAGCGGAGGTCGCGGTTGGTGAGGATGCCGACCAGTTTGCCTTTGCGGGTGACGGGGACGCCGGAGATTTTGTAGCGGCGCATCACTTCGAGGGCGTCGGCGATGAGCTGCTCGGGGGCCATGGTGACGGGGTCGACGATCATGCCGCTCTCGGAGCGCTTGACCTTGTCGATTTCGCCGGCCTGTTGGTCGATGGTGAGATTGCGGTGGACGAAGCCGAGGCCGCCCTGCTGGGCCATGGCGATGGCCATGCGGGATTCGGTGACGGTGTCCATGGCAGCGCTGAGGAGTGGGGTGGTGAGGGGGATGCGCTGGGTGAGCTGGGTGGCGGTGGAGACGTGCGCGGGGGCGATTTCACTCCAGGCGGGGGTCAGGAGAACGTCATCAAATGTAAGGGCTTCGGCGAGAGGGTACTCGATCATGATGTAGTGATGCGCGACAACCTCGTATGTTGCAGTGTGTGCATTGGGCTGGCGGCTTCTGGGTATTGTACAGCCAGGAACAGCGTTCAGGGACAGTGGTATCCCGGGTCTCAAAAGCGAGACCCGGGCCAGCCATTTCGTGCTCAGAGCAAGAAACGAAATGCCAGTGCCGAGAATTGACTCATCGGCACTGGCAAAGCCGGAGCGGCTATTCGGAACAGCTCCGGGAAAGTGGTTAGTCGTCGCCCGGCGCGCCGGCGGGGACTTCTTTGTCTTCTCGCGGCGAGATGTTCGGCGTCGTTTCGCGGCCTGGCATGGCGGCTCGGCCGGAGTAGACGCGCCAGGTGCGCTCGACGTCGTCGGTCGCTTCTTTGAGCAGCAATGCCGCAGTGTCAGGATGCGCGCGCAGGAGCATGGTGTAACGCGACTCGTTGTAGATGTAGTCCTTGAGCGGGATTGAAGGCGCGCGGGAGTCGAGGAAGAACGGGTTCTTCCCTTCCGCGCGGACGGCGGGGTTGTAACGCATGAGCGGCCAGTAGCCGGAGTTGACGGC
>PMSS01000061.1 GCA_003167515.1 Acidobacterium sp.
CGCGGCGTGATGGAGAAGTGCAGCTACTGCGTGCAGCGCATCGAGGCGGTGAAAATCGAAGCGGATAAGCAAAACCGGGATATTCGCGATGGGGAGATACGGACGGCGTGCCAACAGTCGTGCCCGACGGACGCGATTGTTTTTGGGAATATCAACGACCGCCAGAGCCGGGTCGCGCAACTTAAGACGCAGGAGCGGACTTATGGGGTGCTGGCGGATATCAATACGCGACCGCGGACGACTTATGTGGCAGGAGTATTGAATATCAACGAGGATCTGGCGAGGGCGCTGGGGGAGTACACGAGTTAGCCACTAGGTGGTAGCAAGCAGCAAGTTAGCGGGCCAAGTTCTGGTTTCGGAGAAGGCGAAGAGCAGATGGCGACGAAAGACGCACCCGTCAACAATCCGATGGTGGATCCGGCGACAGGAGAGTACCGGGTTATCGCGCCGGGGCATACGTTCAAGTCGGTCACAGAGAAGGTTTCGCGCATTGTGCTGACCAGCCACACGCCGCTGGGGTGGTGGTTCGGGTTTCTGCTGGCGGGCGGAATTTGCGGGGTTCTTCTGACCGCCGTGACCTGGTTGTTCCTGAAGGGCGTGGGCATCTGGGCGATCACGATCCCGGTAGCGTGGGGCTTTGCGATCATCAATTTTGTGTGGTGGATCGGCATTGGGCATGCGGGGACGCTGATTTCGGCGATTCTGTTGTTGTTCAAGCAGGGATGGCGAAACTCGATCAACCGGTTTGCGGAGGCGATGACAATTTTCGCCGTGGTGTGCGCGGGGATGTTCCCTGTGCTGCACCTGGGGCGGCCGTGGCTGGGTTACTGGCTGTTTCCTTATCCGAACAGCATGAATTACTGGCCGCAATTCCGTTCGCCGCTGATGTGGGACGTGTTCGCGGTTTCAACCTACGCAACGATCTCAGTGGTGTTCTGGTACGTCGGGATGATTCCGGATTTGGGGACGCTGCGCGACCGGTCGACTTCGAAGTTGGGGCAGTTTACTTACGGTTTGCTGGCTGTAGGTTGGCGGGGGTCGGTGCGGCACTGGGTGCGGTACGAGACGGCTTCGCTGCTGCTGGCAGGGTTAGCGACGCCGCTGGTGCTCTCTGTACACAGCGTTATCAGTCTCGACTTCTCGGTGGCGCTGATGCCGGGCTGGCATACAACGATTTTTCCGCCATACTTTGTCGCAGGCGCGATTTATTCGGGGTTTGCCATGGTGCTTACGCTGGCGATTCCGATTCGTAAGTTTTATCACCTGGAGGATCTGATCACGATCCGGCACATCGATAACATGGCCAAGGTGATGCTGGCGACCGGGCTGATCGTGGCGTACGGTTACTCGACCGAAATCTTCATGTCGTGGTATTCGGCGAGCCACTGGGAATACTTCATGATGTGGAACCGCATGTTCGGACCGATGGGGTGGTCATACTGGGTGCTGATCACCTGCAACATCGCGCTGCCGCAACTGATGTGGCTGCGGAAATTCAGGGTGAACGTGGGGCTGATGTTCCTGATGTCGCTGATTGTGAACACCGGCATGTGGTTCGAGAGGTTCGTGATCGTGGTAACGAGCCTGACGCGCGACTATCTGCCGTCCTCGTGGGGAACTTATCGCGCTACCAGGTGGGATTATGCGACGTTTCTGGGAACTCTGGGGTTATTCACTTTTCTCTTCTTTTTATTTATCCGGCTACTGCCCATGATTCCGATGTCGGAGTTGCGGATGATGCTGCCGCAAGCCAGGGTGCGGGAGCAAGCGGAATCCTTACCGGAGGCAGGTGACTGATGCCTTTACCTGAAGGGCTGTACGGTTTGATGGCTGAATTCGACGGACCAACGCAGCTGGTGCATGCAGCGAAAGCGGCGCACCATGCGGGTTATCGCCGTATGGATTGCTATACGCCGTACCCGGTGGAGGAGGCGGCGGAGGCAATCGGATTCCATCGCGACGAGGTTTCGCTGGTGTGCCTGATAGGCGGGTTGCTGGGACTAGCGGCGATGTTTGGCCTCGAGACGTGGGTTGCGGTGTGGGCTTATCCGCTGAACATAGCGGGGCGGCCGTATTTTTCGTGGCCTGCGTTTCTGGTTCCGGCGTATGAATGGACGATTTTGTGGGCGGGACTTTCGGCGGCGTTTGGGATGCTGGCGCTGTGCGGGTTGCCCAAGCCATATCATCCGGTGTTTAACGCGCCGAATTTCCGCAACGGCGCAACCAGCGATAAGTTCTTTTTGTGTCTCGAGTCGACGGATCCGAAGTTTGAAGCCGCGGAGACACGGAGTTTTCTGGAAGCGCAGTCGCCGTTATCGGTGGTGGAGGTGGAGTATTAGCACCACAGGGAACGGCGTTCAGCGTACAGCGTTCAGAAAGGGCGTTCCTTCCCGTGCTCTCCTGTGGCGTGGTTTGGTTACCACGTGTGCACTTGGCGTGCTGATGCTCGAGGCGGGGTGCCGGCAGGATATGCAGGACCAGCCGAGGATGTTTCCGCAGCGTGGGACGACGATGTTCGCGGACGGGCGGTCGGTGCGTCCGCAGGTGGAACATACGGTGGCGCGCGGACAGCTGTACGAGAACGAGTACTTCTACACGGGGCTGGTAAATGGCAAGGAAGCAGACATGATGCCGTTTCCGGTGACGATGCAGGTTCTGGCGCGCGGACAGGAGCGGTTCAACGTGTACTGCACGCCGTGTCATTCGCGCGTGGGCAACGGGGCGGGGATGATTGTGGATCGTGGGTACAAGCCGGCGGGGAATTTCCACGATGCGAAGCGGCTGAGTGAGCCACTAAGCCACTATTTCTATGTTATGACCAACGGTTATGGCGCGATGCCGGATTACAAGGCGCAGGTAGCGCCAGAGGATCGGTGGGCGATTGCGGCTTATATTCGCGCGCTGCAATTAAGCCAGAATGCGAAGACATCGGATGTGCCGGCGGGGGCGCAGGTGGAGAATCTGAGCGATATTGCGGACGCGATGGGCCACAAGGAATATGCGGGACCGTGGCCGATGCCGTCGACGGCTGTTACGGCGAGGCCCCAGACCGGGATTGTCGCAGGAGCACCAGCGCAGGTGGGGAATCCGCAGTCGTCGACGCCACCGGCGATGAAGACCACGACGGGCGAGACCAGCAAGCCGCCAGCCAGGCCCTCGGGAGAGCAGCCATAATGGCGAACGAACAGTTCAGCAAGGGATTGCCATCGACGCCGGGAGCGCCGGCCTTTGTGGATCTGTGGCGCAAGAGGGCGCTGATCGTCGGCGTGATTTTCGCGGTCATCGCGGTGATTCTGGCGTTTCTGGGACAGGCGCAGGATCAGCTGGGGTGGGAGCATTTGCTGCGCGGCTGGCTGGCGGGTTATATGACCTGCTTCAATTTCTGTTTTGGCGCGATGGCGCTGCTGATGGTGCAGTATCTCTCAGGCGGAAAGTGGGGGCTGATTATCCGCCGGCCGCTGGAGGCGATGACGCGCACATGGCCTATCGTGATTCTGTTTTTCATGCCGATTGCGGTGCTGGGCGCGTGGTATGGCCGGCTCTACCCATGGTCGAGGTACGCCAACTGGTCGGCGGCGCTCAAGAATGGCGCGATCTCAATCGATATGGCGCATGCGATCCGCTGGAAGGCGCCGATGCTGAATGCGAAGGATTTCTTCTGGGTGTCGTTTGCGTGCTTCGCGATTTTCGCACTGTATATCATCAGGTTGAACCGTTGGTCGGTGAAGCGGGACGCCGATCCGGAGCCGCATGTGGCCTACTGGCGGGTGAAGTTCGAGAACCTGAGCGGATTTGGCATAGTTCTGTATTCGGCGCTGTTATTTATTCTGGTTATTTACTGGGTCATGTCGCTGGACCCGACATGGTATTCGACGGTTTATGGATTTCAGTTTCTGGTTGCGCAGGCCTATGGAGTACTAGCTCTGACGATTCTGACCCTGGTGGGTCTATCGAAGGCGGAGCCGATCCAGAGCACGTTCCGGATTATCGAGCAGCATGATCTGGGTAAGCTGTGCTTCGCATTCGTGATGCTGAATATCTATCTGGCATTCGCATCGTTTCTGATTATATGGTCGGGTAACTCGCCGGAGGAGATTCCGTGGTATCTGGATCGCATACGGGGGCACTGGGGTGTGATCGCGACGCTGGACGTTATCTTCCACTGGCTGATCCCATTCAGCCTGTTGTTGTCGCGGGACCTGAAGCGGATCAAGAGTAGGCTGGTGATTGTGTGCTGCGTGATGATCTTCGCGCGCATTTTCGATATTTTCTGGTTGATCGAGCCGAATTTTAGGGATGCAGCGCGCAATCTGCACCTGAGCTGGGGGATTTTCGAGTACGCCGCAATGCCGGGCGCGCTGATCAGCTTCTGGCTGGTTTATTACTTCACAGAGTTAAAGCGGCGACCGCTGGTGGCAACCAACGATCCGCACCTGGCTGAGATACTGGAGCATGACTATGCCCACGCCTGACGCGCACGATAAGAAACTCGACCCGAAAGCTCATTTCGATGAGGCGTCGGTAAGGGAAGGCTACGAAGTTACGGATGCGAACACCGAGGGCATCCTGGTATTTCTGGTTGCGCTGTTCATTTCGGTGGGCGTGTTCTTCGTGTTTTGTTTCGGTCTGGGCAAGGTGATCAACAACGGCCTGGACCGCGCGGACGGGCCAGTGAACAAGTGGAATGCGCCGAATCAGATTGCGCCACGGAAGGCGATTCAGTCGAACCCGGCGCTGGAGCAGGGGCAACTGGCGAAGCTGACGCAGCAGTTTCCCACGCCGCGGCTGGAGCTGGACGATGGGAATCAGGATCTGGCTGACCTACACGCGCGTGAGGATTTGTTGTTGAACTATTACAGCTGGGTGGATAAGCCGGGCGGGGCAGTTAGGATCCCGATTGCGCAGGCGATGGAATTGATCGCGCAGCGCGGGCTGCCGGTGGCTCCTCAGGCGCAGCATCAGGCGCTGATGACGGGGGACAAGGGGCCCTATGTGCAGATGCCGCTGACGGATGGATTTGCGCGGACGGCGTATGAGCAGGAGTTACATGGCGGGCCGATGCAGGCGGGAGAGCAGACTTCGAGTAAGGCGAATAATAAGTAAGAGCAGGGAATAGGGAATAGCAAAGCAACGATTTAGCGAACGAGTAGGTCAGCGGGAGCCGGTAGCTGGTGGCAAGCAGGAGCGAGTTAGAACATATGCAGGACGGCGGCAAGACGGGTTGGGCGAAGGTGGTGGGGATGGTGCTCGCCTGCGCGTTTGTCTGTTTCGGCTTCGTGACGACAGCACGTGCGCAGGGGCAGTTTTTCGGTTATGAGAAGCCTGGAACTCCTGCCGATCAGCAGCCTTTGCTGCTGAAGCGGATCAGCATCCAGCAGCGGCTGAATACGCAGCTTCCGCTGAGCCTTGCATTTCGCGATGAGACGGGAAAGGCAGTGCGGCTGGGCGATTATTTCGGGCAGCGTCCGGTGATTTTGTCGCTGGTGTACTACCAGTGCAAGATTCTTTGTCCGGAAGAAATCGATGGGTTAGTGGGCGCTCTGGAGATGTCGAAGTTTAATCCAGGGCGGGATTTCAATGTAGCGCTGGTAAGCATCGATCCGACGGAGACGCCGGCGATTGCGGCGCGGGAGAAGGCGTTCTACATGAAGCGCTACGGGCGGCCGCAGGATGTGAACGGGTGGCATTTTCTGACCGGTGAAGAGCCGGCGATTCGGGCGCTGTCGACCGCGGTGGGGTTTGGCTACGTGCCGATGCAGGGGCCGGACGGAAAGATGACGCAGTTTGCGCATGCCAGCGCGGTGGAGTTAGTGACGCCGGAGGGGCGGCTGGCGCAGTACTACCTGGGGGTGGAGTTCTCGCCCAAAGATATTCAGCTGGGGCTGGTGGAGGCCTCTCACGGGACGATCGGATCGCCGGTGGATAACCTGCTGACTTATTGCTATCAGTACGATCCGACTCAAAACCGGCACACGCTGGTCTACATTCGGATTTTGCAGGCAGGGTGGGTGTTGACGGTGTTGGCGTTGGGGACTTTCATGATTGTTAACTTCCGGCGCGATGCACGGCTGGCCCGGAATCAAAAGGCTCATCTGGTGAACGGATAAAAAGGCGACGATGCATTTCATCAGTCCGGTACTTTGGCAGTTTTTAATTAAGTGGCTTACCTACTTCGCGATCTTCCCGCCGGAGGCGTCGAGTATCGCGCCGTATGCGGATGCGCTTTATTTTTTCCTGGTGGCTATCTCGGTCGTGGGTCTTGGGGCAGTTGCGGTTTTGGTCGTGACATTCTCGATCCGGTACCGGAAGGAAATGAACCCCGTAGCCACGCCGATTGAGGGTTCGACACTGCTGGAGGCAACGTGGACGATTATTCCGCTGATCCTGTTCATGATTTGCTTTGTCTGGGGCGCGCTGCTGTATTTCCGTATTTACAGCCCGCCGCCGAACGCGATGAACATCTATGTGGTGGGCAAGCAGTGGATGTGGAAGGTGGAGCACCCGGGCGGGCAGCATGAGATTAACGCGCTGCATATTCCGATCAATCGGCCGATTCAGGTCACGCTGATCTCGCAGGATGTGTTCCACAGCTTTTCGATTCCGGCATTTCGCGTGAAGCGCGAGGCGATTCCGGGGCGGTACAACACGGAGTGGTTTGAGGCCACGCAGGTGGGAACGTATCACCTGTTCTGCACGCAGTATTGCGGCACGCTGCATTCGCAGATGATTGGGGAAGTGGTGGCGATGACGCCAGAGGATTATGAGGCGTGGGCCGCGGCATCGATTAGCGGAAATTCGCTGGCGCAAAACGGAGAGCGGTTGTTCGCGAGCCTTGGATGTAACTCGTGCCACAACAGCGGGCCGAATGCGCACGGCCCGAATCTCGCTAACGTGTACGGATCGCACCTGCAGATGAAGAACGGATCATTTGTAACAGTGGATGACGCATTTCTGCGGGACACGATTCTGAACCCGACGATGCATGAAGTTGCCGGGTTCGCGCCGATTATGCCGACTTATCAGGGGCAGGTAAGCGAAGAGGGCCTGATCGACCTGGTGGAATATATCCGGCGACTGGATTCGCAATACCGGATCGAACAGACGATCGACAACAGCGCAGCGCAGCCTATACAGACGGGTGCGACGCCGCCGGGGACGTCGTCTCCGTCGCTTGCGCCAGGGGCGGTGAAGCCATGAGCACAATCGTTATTCTGCCGGATCAGACGACGGCCACATTGCCGAAGGTCTCGTATCTCAACAAGGAGTACGGGCTGAAGAGTTGGCTGCTGACCGGGGACCACAAGCGGATCGCGGTGCTGTACATGATCTCGATCACGTTCTTCTTCTTCATTGGTGGGGCAATGGCGGGGTTGATCAGGCTCGAGCTGCTGACGCCGCCAAGCGACCTGCTGGCGGCGGACACCTATAACAAGGTGTTCACGGCGCACGGCATCATCATGGTCTTTCTGTTTCTGGTGCCTTCGGTTCCGGCGACGATCGGTAACTTTTTGATCCCGATCATGGTGGGGGCGAAGGACTTGGCGTTTCCGAAGATCAACCTGCTGAGCTGGTA
>PMSS01000155.1 GCA_003167515.1 Acidobacterium sp.
CGGCCTCAGCTTCCTCGCCAACTACACCTTCGCCAAAGCTCTCGACAACGCTCCCGACTTCCGTTCGCCCATGTTCGAGCCCGCCACCCCGCAGAACAACTACGACCTCGACGCGGAAAAAGGTCCCGCCTGTGATGTCCGCCAACGCTTCGCTCTCAGCGCCGTAGGCAGTTCAGCGCCTCTCGGATCCAACTACTTCGAACGCGCCGTCACCCGCAACTGGCGCGGCTCCATAGAATACCAGGCGCAAACCGGCTTCCCTGAAACCATCAACGTCTTTGGCGACACAGCCAACGCCGGCACCGTCGTCGGCGAGAATCCCATCCGCGCCAATGTCACCGGCAACAAAATCTTCGGCCCAGGCACGCGGAACTCCACCACCTGGTTCAACCCGACGGCATTCGCTGCGCCGCCCGCCTACACCTTCGGCAACGTGAGCCGCAACTCCGTCTACGGTCCAGGCATGCAGGATATGGACCTCGGCGTAGTCCGTGAATTCAGCGTCGCCGAAAAAACTCGCTTCGAAGCGCGTGCCGAGTTCTTTAACGCCCTCAACCACACCAACCTCGGCACCCCCAACCGCTTCGTGAATACCGCCAACTTCGGTAGCATCACAGAAGTCACGACCCCAGGCCGCGAGATCCAGGTCAGCGCCCGTCTCTCGTTCTGAAACACTCGCTCGGCGCAGTCGAGTCTCATCAACCGCCGGAGCCCCGCTCCGGCGGAGCAGGGAACGCGCAATGATCACCGAACCCATCGGCAGCATCCCTCGTCCCGCCTCGCTCCTGCAGGCCATTGCCGGATTCCAGGGCGGCGCTGTCACGCAACAGGTTCTTGACAAGGCCTACGACGCCGCCCTGCGCGACACCATCCAGCGCTTCGAACAAACCGGATCCCCGGTCATCACCGACGGCGAACAAACCAAGTCCAGCTTCGCCACCTATCCTCTCGCGGGACTCACCAGTCTCGCCCCCGATGGCGTTGTCATTCCCTTCGCCGATGGCCACACGCGCCAGCTGCCTCGTCTCACCGCCGGACCCTTCCGCTACGGCACCCATGCCGGATCATTTGTAACAGCCGCGCGCACCTATACAAAACGCCCGCTGAAACAGGCCGTTATCTCCGCCTCCGCCCTCAGTCTCCTCTATCCCGCAGCCGGCGTTCCCGGCTATCCGCGCGAACAATTCATCGCCGACCTCATCGACGAAGCAGCCGCCGACATCCGCGGCGCGCTCGACGCTGGCGCAGACTCCGTCCAGATCGACTTCACCGAAGGCCGCCTTTCGCTCAAACTCGATCCCTCCGGCGGCCTCCTCCGCAGCTTCATCGATCTCAACAACCGGGTCCTCGACCGCTTCGTAATAGCCGAACGCCAGCGCATCGGCGTCCACGTCTGCCCCGGCGGCGATCGCGACTCCACCCACAGCGCCGACGTCGACTACGCCGGCCTCCTCGCCGACCTCTTCCAGCTCAGCGTCGGCCGTTTCTATCTCCAGATGGCCAGCGAGACCGACCGCAAACGCGTCCTCGGCATCGTCAAAAATGTCATGGATCCTGCGCACATCGTCTTCATCGGCGTCATCGACCCCATCAACCCCGCCGTCGAAACCCCGCCTCAGGTCCGCGACCGCATCCTCGAAGCCGCCTCCGTCCTGCCCGCCGCTCGTCTCGGATCCACCGACGACTGCGGCTTCTCGCCGTTTGCCGACGACACTTCCACCGCACGCGATACTGCCTTCAGCAAGATTCGTGCCCGCGTCGAAGGCACCGCCCTCGCTGCCAGCGAACTCGGCCTCTGATCTCGATCCCACTCCCGTTTAGTCGCTGAATCGCGCAAGCCGCCCCTCTGCGCTAATCAGCTCGCGGACGAATCGTCATCCACCGTAGCAGAATCATCGACCACCGAAGAATCATCCACCGCCGGAGCCGTATCATCCACAGCCGGGGCAGAATCATCGACCGCAGGAGAATCATCTACCGGCACATCGGTCGCAACCCCCGAGGACGGGTCCGTCTCCGCCAACGGGTCCCCGTATTCCCCCAACTCCCCGGAGTTATCGGCATTCGCCTGTTCGGTGTCAGCGGCCGCCGAGTAGACCCCCGCCGAGTTCGAATCTCCCGAGTCGGCGTAACTTTGCGCAGCCTGCGCATCCTGATCCGCGGTTTGCTGGTCCCAGTTCGCCCAGCTCTCGTTCTGGGCCTCGTCATACGCCGTACCCGAGTGGTCCGTCCCCCCGGCATCGTTATCCGCGGCCACTGTGGTCGAGTCGGCTTGCTGCGCGTCGTCCTGCGCCGTTGCGTAATCACCAGATGCTGCTGCCTGTCCCTCGGCCTGCTCGTCCTGCGCGGCTGTTTGTTGGTCATCAGCGGCCGCTCCAAGCTGAGTTGAAGTGGATCCATCGAGCATGCTGGTGTCACCCGCCTGCCCAGCCTCGGTCTCCGCCTGCGCGCGATCGTCCGCGGCCGTGGCGTAGTCCCCGGCAGCAACGGCAGCATCGGCCTGCGACTGATAGTCCGTCGCCGCAGCGGCAGCAGCCTGCGTATCTGGGTCAACGGGATCCGCGGTTGCATCGGTGGAAGCGGCGTCGGGATCGTAATTCCCGACCTCAAAATCATTGCTGGTGTCATCTGGCATGGCTCACCCTCTTTCGTATCCCGATTAGTTTTCAGTGGCGGCTTTCGCCCCCGGCTGGGCAGCTGATTTGGTTTCCGGCGAGGGAGCAACCGGCTTTCGGCGCAAATTGAAAACGTTCTGACATTGCGGGCAGCGCACGTTCAACGAAGACTTACCGCGCAAAACGGCAAGTGGAACCCGCACGGCCTTATGACACTTGTTACAAACAACCCGAAGCGAGTCCGCGCCCAGTGGCGTTATACCAGGCGCCGGCCCAGGCGCCGGCGTAACAGCCGTAGAACCAGCCGCAACAGACCTCGAACCCTCCCCCACCTTTGGAGGTGATGCCTGCTTGCGAGCCGACTGCACCTTCTGACTCCAGCCCATCAACTCCGTCTCGCGCGCCGCCTGACCTAACAACCGCAGCCGCCGCGTCGTGTACATCGACGAAGAAGTCGTCATTTCCGAAAGACGCGTCACCGTGTCGCCGCTTGCGTCCTCCTGCTTCATCCATTCCTCGATATTCACCTGCTTCAGCAGCCTGGCGGAGCGGATGGACCATGCCAGCAGAACCCGCCGCGCGAGGCCCTCATCGCCCGCCGCCAGCAGCCCCGCGCGGTCCGCAGTGATCTCCGATTGACGCGACCACGCCATCAGCGGAATATCGACTGCGCCCTCAACCCATTTCGTCGGACTAATAGCGCCCAGGATTCCCTGCGACAGCGGGCCACTGTGCATACCGTCCCCGCCGGTCAGGAAACGCGTCGCAGTTTTCCAAAGAGCATGCCCAGCGGCGCAGTGTCCCATCTCGCGCGCCAGCACGAAGAGCAGTTCCTCCTTCTGGAAGTTATTGAGGATCGCTGTGCCGAGGACGATGAACGCGCTGCTGTCGGAGCCGAAGGTATAGGTGTTCCACTGTTGATCGCCGGAGATGTAAACATCGGGCATAGCGGACAAGCCAAGAATGCGCGCGGCGAGAACCGCAAGCTTCCACACATCGGGCAACTGCCTCGGGCCGAGGCGAATGCCGTTGAACGTCGATTCGATCCACGGACGGCCCACCTTGTCGGAGGCGGAGCGAATGACCGCATTGAGTGCCGAAATCCTTTGCAATCTGGCCATCGCCTGGCCATCCTGCGCCCACAAAAAGATAGAGCGATCGAGCTGGTAGCCGGGAACCAAAGGACGAAGCCATCCACATCCTGCGCAGATAACCTCAGTCGATCCCAGCCCAACCCCATTGCCGCCGCAAAGTTTGCAGACAGCAGGCACGCCCACCGCAATGGGCATCGGCATAGATACCGCAGGCGTGGCCAGGTACGGCGCAGTCACGGAACCGGCTTGTTCCGTCCCAGGCAGGACCAGCAGCGCAGTCCCGCACCACGTACAGAAGCGCGACCCCACAGGCCCCGCCCCGTGTCCCTGCGGACAAACGAGCGCTACAGTATTGGTGGCCATCGGCCTCCTCTCTGATCGCACCCCAGAACTGCAGTGACCCGCGAACTCGTTCTCCCCGAGTTTGAATATCCACCTCGGGAAGTAACTGCGGTCGCAGCATGGAGTACTCTACCCGGTTTCTTTGGGGTCGCGACAAGAATCTTGTGCGATTTTTTGAAGGCCCGCCCATCGGGCGCCGCGCTCGTGACCCTTGCCGCCCAACAACTGCCTTAGACTGGCCTCGGTGCTTACCCCTGCAGAACTGGATCGCGCGCACGTCGTCCTGGTCAACAGCCGCAACCCGCTCAACATCGGCGCGGCCGCCCGCGCCATGTCCAACTTCGGATTTCCCCACCTGCGCGTGGTTCATCCCTACGCGGTCGCTTTTCAGCAGGCTAAATCGGCCGTGAACGCTGAGCCGATCCTCGCAGCAGCAGAACAATTCGAGCAGCTACCCGAGGCGGTCGCAGATTGCTCCCTCGTCGTGGGCACGACGGGAGGCGCCCGCCGCGATCCCCAGGAACCGCTCTACCCTCTGGAAGCGGCCGCCGAAGTCGTCCGAGCCCACCTGCGCTCCGGCTCCAGGGTCGCGCTTCTCTTCGGATCGGAAAAGGTCGGCCTATCCAATCAGGACCTCAGCCATTGCCAGCTTCTGCTCCGCATTCCCACCCGAACCGAACACCCCTCTATGAACCTCGGCCAGGCAGTCGCCATCGTTTTGTACGAGCTTGTTTCAAATGAGCCCGTCTCACACCAGCCCGCCCCCCAGCCGGAGGAAGAAGCGCCCAGTGCGGCCGCCCCCGATCCCGCAACCGCCCATCCACTCGCCACCGCCGGCGAGCGAGAACGCCTGATCGCTCTCCTGCTCGAAGCACTATCCATCAACGGCTACCCGCACCGCCGCAACGCAGCCCTGATGGAAGAAAAGGTCCGCCGTCTGGTCCGCCATCTCGCGCTCACGTCCCCTGACCTCCACCAGTGGCTCGGCCTGCTTCGACAACTTCTCTGGAAACTCCACACCCAAAAAAGTCCGCCTCCCCAGGATTGAAGCCGCGAACCACCACCCCCACGGGCCGAAAGCGAGACTTTTTTCTGAAGACCCCTTGCTAACCGAGCTGAGAACGATCTAGTCTAGCTCGGTAACCGAGAGGAGAGCCCGTGAGCAAGCCTTCCGACCTCGTCCAGGGGACGCTGGACATGCTGATCCTCAAAATCCTGGCGTTGCAACCCCTGAATGGATGGTCCATCGGCCAGCGCCTGAAGCAGATTTCGAGCGACGTGCTCGGCGTCAGCGACGGCTCCCTCTATCCCGCGCTGCACAAGCTGGAACATCGCGGCTGGATTCGGGCTCAGTGGAAGTCGAGTGAAAGCAACCGCCGCGCGAAGTTCTATTCGCTCACGCGGCTGGGGCGGAAACAGCTCGAAACCGAGACCGCCAACTGGAACCGCGTCTCAGCCGCAATCACGGGCATTGTAAAGCTCAAAGTAAAGCTCAAAGAGGCGTGAAGATGAAGATCGAACAATGGTTCTACTCCCTGCCATCGCGTTCGCGCTCCTTTTTCCATCCCCATCAGGTGGATCAGGAATTAAAGGAAGAGGTCCGCGAGCATCTCGAACAACAAGTCAGGGAGAACGTTGCAAAAGGCATGTCGCCGGAAGCGGCGCGCACCGCCGCACTACGCACTTTAGGCGGAATCGCGCAGATCGAGCAACAGTGCCGCGACGCTCGCGGCGGGAGAGTCCTTGCGGACTTTGTTCAGGATTTGCGCTATGGCTTCCGGCAACTGCTCCGCAGCCCGGGCTTTTCCGCACTCGCAGTTCTGTGCCTCACTCTCGGCATCGGTGCCAATGCCGCGGTGTTCAGCTGGGTCGAGGGGATCTTGTTCCGCCCTTATCCCGCGGTCACGCATCAGGAGCGGCTGTTTGCCCTTGCGGGCACGGCGCAGGGCAAAACCGGAGCAGAGGAACTTTCCTGGCCGGATTACCTCGACTTACGGAGAAGCTGCACATTGTGCGAGGACTCCCTCGTCAGCAAGATTACCGGCAGCACTCTGAGCATCGGCGACCACGCGGAAACCGCGATCGGCAGCATCGTCTCCGCCAACTATTTCGACGCGATCGGCGTTCGACCCATTCTCGGGCGTGGCTTCGAACCAGGCGAGGATGTCGGCAATGACTCCCATCCTGTCGTCGTCATCAGCTATCAGATGTGGCGCAATCGCTTCAAAGGCGACCCTGAAATCGTCGGCAAAACGCAGCGCCTGAATAATGTGCCGCACACCGTCATCGGCGTCGCGCCCGACGGTTTCTACGGAACCTTCGTCGGCTGGGCGATGCAGTTCTGGGTCCCGGCCTCCATGGAGGAAACCTTCGAGAGCGGCGGATACAAACTCGAAGACCGCGATGCACGATGGGTTGAAGCTTACGTGCGCCTCAAGCCAGGCGTCAGCCGCTCCCAGGCACAGCAGGAAATCTCCGCCATCGCGGCGCGCCTCGATGCGAACTACCCAACCTCAAACCGCGGGCGTGACATCGGCCTGTGGCCGTTGTGGCAGACGCCATTCAACAATGCCGGCACTCTGCTGCCCACACTCGAAGTCATGGTCGCCGTCGTCGCCTTGGTTCTGCTCATCGCCTGCGCCAACGTGGGCAATCTGCTCCTGGTCCGCTCCATCGCCCGTCGTCACGAAATGAGCGTTCGCCTTGCCATTGGAGCCACCCGCGCCCGCCTGTTGAAGCAACTCCTCACCGAAGGCCTCATCCTCGCGGCGCTGGGCACAGCCGGCGGTCTTCTCGCGGCGTACGCGTGCCGGCACGCCCTCGTGCTCCTCCTGCCCGCCCGCTCCGGAACCGCGATGTACCTGCCCGGGCAAATGGACGCGCGTGTCATGTCGTGGAGCGCCGGTATTTGCCTGATCGTGACGCTGATCGTCGGATTGATTCCGGCCCTGCAAGCCCGTAACTTCGATCTTGCCGAGCCCCTAAAAGCCGAATCCCCCGGCGTCGTTGGCGCACGCGGACGAGCGTGGCTGCGCTCGATCCTCGTCATCTCCCAGGTTTGCCTGAGTTTCGTTTTGCTGGTTGGAGCGTCCTTGTTGCTCGAAAGTCTGAACAAGATTCGAACCACAAGCCCGGGCTTCACCACCACCAGCGTGGTCACGACCCGCGTGTCGCTGGTCGCCGCGGGATACGACGTGCCGCGCGCCAAAATCTTTCAGGACGATCTGATGGACCGCCTTAGCGTGCTTCCCGGCGTCGACTCCGCCGCTTTCGCACAGGTCACTCCATTGGGCTACGGTTCATACTCTTCCACGCCCATTGCTGTCGACGGCTACAACCCTCCACCTGACGAAAGACCTGCGATTGAGTACAACCAGGTCAGCCCGGCTTATTTCGCCACCCTGGGAATCCGTCTTCTCTCTGGCCGTGAATTCACACGCAATGACAATGAAAACGCGCCGCTCGTAGCCATCGTAAATCGAACCATGATGAACCGCTACTGGGGCGGTCAGGATCCCATTGGCCGCCGGCTCCAGGTCAACGGCCGCTGGGCACGCGTCGTGGGCGTAGCCGCCGATTCGAAATACGAAAGCATGCGCGAGGCGCCAACGCCATTTTTCTACGTGCCGCTCCGCCAGGATTTCGCTCGAGGACCGGCGTTGTACATCCGCACCAGTCAGCCGCTGCCCAGCATGCTCGCCGCGCTCGTTCGCGAAGTGCATGCTCTGGACCCGAACCTTGCGCTCTACGAGATGATCACGCTCCAGGAGCAGGTCAACCGCTCCACATCGGCTCAACTAGTGGCCGTCACCCTGGTTTCGATCCTGGGAGCCTTGGCGCTTCTGCTCGCTGGCGTTGGCCTGTACGCGGTGATGTCTTCAGCTGTAGCGCAGAGCACCCGCGAGCTTGGCTTGCGCATGGCTCTCGGCGCAGGCGCAGCGAACCTGGCTCGTCTGGTCCTCTCGCGCGGCCTGCGGCTCACAGCAGGAGGCGTCCTCTTCGGTATCGTTGCAGCCCTCGCTCTGACCAGACTGCTCGGAAACCTCCTCTACAACGTGAGCCCATACGATCCGCTGGTATTCGCATCGGCGCTGGCAGTCATGACGCTCGCTGCACTCTCAGCCTGTCTGTTGCCCGCCTGGCGAGCAGCCCGCACCGATCCCGCCCGCATCCTGCGCGATTGACGTTTCGGTACGCGACTTGCCATTCAGGTATTCATTTTTGCCGGCCTGAATTCCGTATCCCCAGGAAGGTCGCGCTCCTGCTTCGCCGGCTCGCCCACCCGGCTCTTTTCCTGGAGCAGCTGGATCACCTTCCCGTAAAGCCGATCGCGCACCTCGAATCGGCCGGAGGCTCGCGTCACATAACGCACCTGAACGTCGATCCCGGCGCCGGTAGGACGCAACAAGACGATGGCCGATGCGCCCTGGCGCGTCAGCCCTGCCACCCGCGCGCTCAGTTTCCATTCCTGTTCCGCCAGCCGAGCGCTTTCCTGCGTCTCCTCGCGCGCCGCCGCCTCCACGCTCTTCGCGAAGGCATAAATGTTTTCGCCGGCCGGTACGCTCACCGTGATTTCGTCCCACAGCCACTGCCCTTCGCTCGAGAAGTTGAAGTATTGCCCACGAATCGCAAAGCTGTTCAGGAACGAGACCCGCCGCCCCGTCGGCTCGCCCTTCTCCGCCAGGCAGCTCGTCTCCAGCAGCGTGGTGCTCATCAGGCCCACTTCGATCACCTCACCGCACACGCTGTTGATCTCGACCATATCCCCCACCCGTATGCCGTTCTTCCCCACCAGCATGAACCAGCCTAAGAATGCGAGGATGTAATCCTGGAGCGCGATGGTCAACGCAGCTGTGGCGATGCCAATCATCGTGCCCGTCTGGTGCGGGAGTCCGAACACCACCAACACGATCAGCAGAACCCCAACCACCTGCACGCCCACCTCAAGAATCGTCCGCAGCGTCTCCGTCTGCTTTCGATCGAGCGTAGGGTGTGCCATCAAACGGCGCACCACCCCATCGCCCGCAATCATGCACACCACAACGAGGATGATCAGCTCCAGCGATTGCAGAATCAGGTGCTGAACGATGCGGTGCTGCAGCTGTACCTGATTGCCCCACTTGCCGTACACCGTGGCCAGCTGCTGTTCCGTTTGAATGCGGTCGTCATCGATCGAGAGAATCTGCCGCCCGGTGCTGCGATCCTGTATCTCGCTCAGCGTGGCCCCGCCATTCCGGGCAGCCGCCGCGCTCGCGCTCACCTTTGCCTCCAGCGCGTGGTGCTCCGCCGTCAGCGTGCGCGCCTCGCTTTGCGCCTCCGCGAGCGCCTCCTCGATGGACGCATAGCGGGTCCGCTGCTCGAACCAAGACTCCAGCCGCCCAGCCAGCGTTCCATGGCTCTTCACCGAAACTATCGCGGACTGGCTCGCGCCCTGTTGCTCGCTGTTGTACTTGCGCATCGCAGCTTCATGCGCCGTTAGCTCGCTTTGTATCCTGACGCTCTGATTGCCGGTTGCTCGATCCAGATCGTTCTGCGCGTTGGTCAGCTCGTCCGTGTCCAGACCCAGCTGCGCTGTGGCCATTTCGAGCGCATCACTCCCCGCACCAGCGCCCGCCGCCCCTTGCCCCGCCGACTTCGCCTTCAGCTGCTCTACCAGCAACCGGTCCTGCCTGATTTCCTGCTCGAGCTCGGCGACCCTCTGCGACAGAGCGAGCGCCTCGCCCGTCAGCACCCGCTGCCGCGTTTGCAGTTCAGCCGCGCGCAGTGCCGCCGCGAACGCCTGATCCACCTCGTGATCCGCGAGGTGTTCGGCCTCACGCGCGTATTCCTTTTCTTCCGACGTCACAGCCAAAGATGCCAGCGTCTGCGCGGTCTGCCACGGGCTCAGGTCCACAAGCGATTCGCCCGACCCTCCGCCTCCCGCCTTCAGAGAAGCAAGGTTCGCCATCGTCCCCCGCGTCGCCCACGTGTAGACCAGGCACAAAACAAGCAATGCCATTAATGCGATGAGGAAGATGAGTCTCCCTCTGCCGAATATGCGGGAGTGGGGCGCGCTTCCGGCGCCGATCGGGGGAGGAGTCGCCATGAATCTCCCCTATTGTAAGCAGACCCCCGTGGAGTTGTAAGCAGACAGCTCCTAGTGTTGTGAATAGCCCGTAGTGTTGTGAATAGATTGTGGCGGCGGAAATCGCGCCACCACCCACCCTCGACCGTTGACCACCCCAGCCAATCCCGATAAACTAAATGAGTTTGGCGCATCTGCCCGTCCCGCGTGTCTCCGGGACCCTCCGGCTGTTTCCTCCTTGCGAAACCCGCCGAAGTAGAAGCCCAGCTCAGAATTGATTCGCGCCCGCCATTCTACGGTGGACTTACGTCGCGGGCGCCGGAGGAATTATGTACGCGGTCATTCGCACTGGTGGTAAGCAGTACCGGGTCTCCCCCGGCGATCTCGTCAACGTCGAAAGCCTCACTGCAACCGACGATGGCAAGGTCGAATTTGCCGACGTCCTCGGATTCTCCGGCGAAGCCGGCTCGCTCGTCAAGCCGCAATCGGCGAAGGTCCTCGGCACCGTCGTCCGCGAAGGTCGCGACAACAAGATCCTCGTCTTCCACTTCAAGCGCAAGAAGCAGTACAAGAAGCTCCAGGGTCACCGCCAGGGCTACACCCAGGTCCGCATCAGCGAGATTCAGGTGGACGGCAACAGCTACACCGCCTAGACCCGCACCCCAATCACTCCGCCGCGAGCGGACTTTAAGGATCAGGAAATGGCACACAAAAAAGGTTTAGGCAGCTCCAAAAACGGCCGCGACTCCAACGCGCAACGCCTCGGCGTCAAGCTCTTCGCCGGCCAAACCGTCACCGGCGGTTCCATCATCGTCCGCCAGCGCGGCACCAAAATTAAGCCCGGCCTCAACGTCGGCCGCGGCTCCGACGACACCCTGTTCGCCAAAATCGATGGCAAGGTCAAGTTCATCGACCGTGGCCGCACCGGCCGCTTCGTCGCCGTCGAGGCCATCACCGCCGAATAACCCCGCGTCACTCGCAGTCCCCCGTCATCTGCAAGCACGAGGCCGGACTCCCGCGAGTCCGGCCGTTTCCATTGCTGCCGGCAGCCGCGCGTCCTCGGCCAACTCGCTCCGCAACAAAAGCGGGGGAGGGAATAGCTTATCGCGGAGCAACCACAGGATTCTTGGCCAGCACCCGATCGACTACGCCTTCAATGTCCTGCAGGAAGAAACCAGTCGGCGCTCCAGCCATCGCAGGCTCCGGCATCTGCCCCAGCCCCTTCGCCAGCGCATTCCACCGCGCCAGCATCGAGCTCGGAGGAAGCACGATCATGTTGCCTTCCCCTTCCGGTTCGCGAACCAGGAAGTACGATGCCCATGTCACAAGAACCACCGACGCAACCGCCTGCTGGGCGAAGTTTGAAAAGGAGACGAGTCCCGGGCAGCTCGCCGGGATCGCTGAATAGATCAGCTCGGCAGCCGCCTGCAAACCGAATCCAAGCCCGATTCCGAACAGCCGGCTCCGGAACGAGCGGCCCAGCGAATGAATCGAAAGCGCCAGAAACGCCAGCAAGCAGAGCTCCATCACGCTCACGCATCGCATCATTTGTACGCAGATCGGCCCGATCTTGCTGGCGGTGCCGGTGTTCATCGCCATCGCATTCGGCAGCGCGACCGCTCCCACCGCCACTACGATCGAAACTACGCTGATCCAGCGAAAAGCCATCAGCCCAAGGCGGCGAAGCCCAGGAACCGGCTCCATCACGCGCTTGAAGACTTCCTGCACGACAAAGAAGATCGAGATGGTAATCGCGACGTAGGTAATCCAGTAGCCGTAGAAATAGGCTTCATAGCGCGGAGTATTCGTAGCGCTGATTCCCCCACCGAAGTTGTAAACAACCTCAAGGTAGGCCAGAGAAACAAGGCGGATTACAAGGTAGGTTGCCAGTGCCGGCAACCGCTGCGCCGACTTCGACCTGAAGAACGAAAAGGCCGCCAGCACTACCAGCACTGGCTCAAGCCGAATCAGCAGATCCTGAAGATGCGCCATCGCTACCCTCTCAGTCTTTCGAGGATAGCGAACACACATCAGCCACTCAAGAAAAATCAGTTCAAAAAAACGGTCCCAGCCTGCCACTTCCGTGGTAGGTTGGTTACCGTAGTGACCGGATTTAGGCCTTTACTTCGGGCAGATCGTGCCAGGGCTGCAGCTTGGAATCGGCATAGCCGAAGCCTTCGGGCAGATCGTGCCTGGGCTGCAGCTCGGGATCGGCATCGCCGATGCCTTTGGACAAATCGTTCCAGGGCTGCAACTCGGGATCGGCATTGCCGAAACCACAACCTGGTGACTCTTTGTCATCGGTACCGTGCCCAAATGGGATGTTGCAAATGCAGCAGTCGCGCCTGCGATACACATTCCGAGAACGAGAGATTTAACGGCTATTTTCATGACTGTTGTACTCCTTCAACAAAAGTTGTACGTGTTCGAACTGTAGTTGTAGAGACTTCCCCCTACAGTCAGGACTATATCTGGTAACCTGCCGAAGTGTTAGCTCTCTCTGGTAATAACTAAGTATTAAACAGTCGCCGTTACCGGCGTACCCCTTCCGCTCCCCTCCTCGCCTGAACTCCCTCCCGCTAATCCCTCATTCAAATCCAGGCGAAGAGTCCGGTCCATCAAGGCAAACTACTCAAATAAAAGCAGTTCCCATCCATAATACCCCCAGCTATCGCCCCTCACCCAACTCTGCCCCGCCTCGCGTTGATCGATCGCTCCAGACCTCCCGGCACTTCGATCTCCAAAACGCACAGGCCCATGTCTCGGCAGCCATTGATCGCCTCGCCCATACCTCCGGCACCATCGTTAATCGGATCCGCAAGGTACCGCGGGGTTATATCGACATGCGGTTCCGCCACAACCCCGAGCCCGAGCCCGCCGAAAAACTAAGGAAAAGCCGAACAAGTCCCGCAACTATGCCCGCCCTGCCTTCTTTTCCGCAACCCGCAACGCCTCATCGACCGCCTTCTGCGCGCGCTTCTGCCTCGACTCCGGACTCTGGTAATAGAAGATGCCCATCAAATGCCCCCGCCGCTGCACCGGCGTCATCGCCCGCCAACCCTCCCTCGCCTTCGGTTGGCGCAAGAACGCTCCCTCCAGAATCGGCGGTGGTATCCGCTCCCCCTCCATCGCCAGCAGCATCATCTCGGCCAGTTGCTCCGCCCGCGCCATCCTCGCCCCCGGACTCTTCACTTTCGTCACCAGGTCCGCAAACGCTTTCCGGTACGAATCGCTGAGCCGGTCGTACCACTTCCTGAGCCTGCGGTCCTCCCGCAGCAACTCCTCCAGCTCCGGCGGAGTCGCCACCGACCGCTCCTCCATATCCGGTTCCAGAACCACCTCGGCCACGCCGCCCTGCCGGACGCGGCCCTCCTTCTGCATTTTCTTGTTGACCAGCAGAATGTAGCTGCCGTCCCGCGCCTTGAACAGCGACGTGCGAAACGCAAACCCATTGATCGTCCCGCACACTCGCAGCTTCTTCCGTTGCGGCCACACCTTTGTCGGATCAAACGGCACCCGCATGATCGTCCACTTCAGGCTGGTGCCATCCGGTTCCAACAGCCCCCGAAATTTCCGCTTCGCTCTCACGCGATCAGCATAAAACGTCTCTCAGGTTCGAACGCGCAGATTTCCCTCGCATCCGCGTGAATCCTCGGGAACAGATTTGTGAAAACAGGAACGCAGCCAGGGAGCCCGCCCTACTTGCCGCTGCCCAGCGGCTTCCGGGCAAAGTAGTACAGCGAATACGCCAGCACCAGGAACATCACCACCGCAACCCAGTCGTGGTCCATAAATCCCACGTGCAGCTGCAGAATATTCTGCCCAAACGGCTCGACCAGCTTCAGCCCCACCCCCAGCAACCCCACAATGCCGCCCGCCGCAATCAGCCCGCTTGCGTACAACGATCCTGGACTAATCTCGCTCTCACCTTCAGCAGCCTCGCCCGATTTAGCCACAGCGCGATCCACCATCCACCGCACCACGCCCCCCGCAAAAATCGCCAGCGTCGTCGCAATCGACAAATACGATCCCACTGCGAACGTCAGCGAACGAATCCCCATCAGTTCCACCGCAATCACCAGGAAGACCCCAAGCAGCACCAGCCCCCACGGCAATTGCTGCCGCAAAATTCCATTGATCACCGTCGCCATCAATCGCGCCTGCGGAGCCGCCGCCTTCTCGCTCCCAATCCCCTGCACCCACTGCACCTCAATCGTCTTCGTCTGCGGATTGTAGAGATACTTTCCATCCGCCAGCTCATGCGATCCCAGCGCATTCAGCAAAATGTACTGACTCCCCGGCAGCGTCGTCGCCGTCTGGTTCCCCGAACTCCCGGCCGGCTGCATCACGTGAATCTCTTTCCGCTTAAACGTCCCCTGGTTCTGCACCCCATCATGCGCCGCGCCGATATCCCAGCCCCGCGACATCGAATGAAACTCCTCGAACCCGCGGTTCATCATGTTCAGCGTCACGCCAACGGCAAACGTCGACACGCACACGCCAATCATCAGCGCCGCCTGCTGCTTCCACGGCGTGCTGCCCACCAGGAATCCCGTCTTCAAATCCTGCGAAGTGTCCCCCGCATTCGCTGACGCAATGCAAACCACTCCGCCCACCGTGATCGCCAGCGCTCCATACGCCGGAGCCGTCCATCCCTTCACCAGAAACACCGCTGCCGTCGCCATCAGCGTTGCAATCGTCATCCCGCTGATCGGATTCGCCGAGCTCCCGATCAGCCCTACAATCCGCGACGACACTGTTACAAATAGAAATCCAAAAATCACAATCAGCAGCGAAGCCGCCAGGTTTGCCAGCATCCCCGTCTGCGCGCCCGGCACCGGATGAAACGTCAGAAAAATCCACATCAGCGCCACCAGCGCCACGCTCCCGCCCACCACTACCGACATGGGCAGGTCCCGATCCGTCCTCTCCTCGCTGGCCAGCGTCTCTTTGCTCTTCTGCAGAAGCCCCAGCCCCGCCATCAACGCCCCCACAATCGTTGGAATCGTCCTGCACAGCGTGATCAGCCCTGACGCCGCAACCGCACCAGCGCCCATCGGCCGCACGAACGACGACCACAGCTCCCCC
>PMSS01000051.1 GCA_003167515.1 Acidobacterium sp.
AGATGCGGTCGGCGCTCGATACGTGGTGGAAGAAGGCGGCGGGAAAGGCCTGCATCGATTACGGGCTGCACATGATCGTCACGGATTTGGGGACGTCGGGCCTCGAGGACATGGACGATTTGGTGCGCGAGGGCGTCGCGAGCTTTAAGTTGTTCATGGCGTATCCCGGCGTGCTGATGGTCGACGACGCAACGATCTTCAAGGCTCTGCAGCAGACGGCGAAGAATGGGGCGCTGATTTGCATGCACGCGGAAAATGGTTCGGTGATCGATGTGATCGTGCAACAGGCGCTGGCTGCGGGGAAGACGGCTCCGATTTATCACGCGTTGACGCGGCCGACCATTGCCGAGGCCGAGGCCGTACAACGGGCGATTGCGATGGCGGAGATGGCGGGGGCTCCGGTGTACATCGTGCATTTGTCGAGCGAGGATGCGTTGAACCAGGTGCGGGAGGCGCGAGATCGCGGGCTGCCGGCGTTTGCGGAGACGTGTCCGCAGTACTTGTTGCTGTCGCTCGAAGAGACGATGAACCACAATTCGTTTGAGGATGCGAAGTGGGTGTTCACGCCGCCGTTGCGCGAGAAGAAAAATCAACCGAAGTTGTGGGATGGGTTGAAGGACGATCATCTGCAGGTGGTGTCGACGGATCATTGCCCTTTTTGTTTTGAGGATCAGAAGATTTTGGGCGTGAACGATTTCACGAAGATTCCCAATGGCGGGCCGGGGATTGAGAACCGGATGCAGCTGATCCATCACCATGGGGTGAACGCGGGGAAGATTTCGCTGAACCGGTTTGTGGAGATAACGGCGACGGCTCCGGCGCGGATTTTCGGGATGTATCCAAAGAAGGGGACGGTGGCGGTGGGGTCGGATGCCGATCTCGTGGTGTGGGATGCGCAGGCGGAACACACGATCAGCGCGAAGACGCACAACACGCGCTGCGACTATTCGATGTTTGAGGGGTTCAGGGTGCGCGGGAATGCGAAGCAGGTTTATTCGCGCGGCGAGCTGATTGTGGAGGGCGGGAGGTTTTTAGGCAAGGCTGGCCGCGGGGCGTACTTGCGCAGGGCTGCGCGCGGAGGGGCGTGGCAGTGATTGTTCCCGACAGCAGCCTCTACAATGCGGATCTTGCGCCGACGACGCCTGCGCATCGGACGTGGGGGACGTACAACTACATCTCGTTGTGGTTCTCGATGTCGATGGAAGTGAGCACGTACATGCTGGCCTCGGGGCTGATTGCGGGCGGCATGGACTGGAAGCAGGCGCTGGGGACGATTCTGCTGGGGAATTTGATTGTGCTGGCGCCTCTGCTGCTGAATGCGCATGCGGGCGCGAAGTACGGGATTCCGTTTCCGGTGCTGGTGCGGGCTTCGTTTGGGACGCGGGGCGCGAATGTGCCCGCGATTTTGCGCGCGATTGTGGCGTGCGGATGGTTCGGGATTCAGTCGTGGATTGGCGGGCAGGCGATTCACGCGATGCTGGTTGTGATTTGGCCGGGCGTAGCGAATGCGCCGTGGTCGGTGTGGGCGTGCTTCCTCGGGTTCTGGGCGCTGAACATGGCGGTCGTGTGGAAGGGCGTCGAGAGCATTCGATTCCTGGAGGGATTTTCTGCGCCGTTCATGCTGGTGATGTCGCTGCTGCTGCTGTTTTTTGCGCTGCACAAGGCGGGTGGGTTTGGGCCCATGCTGTCGGAGCCGAGTCATTTTCATTCGACGGGCTCATTTCTGCGGTTCTTTTTTCCGTCGTTGACGGCGATGGTGGGGTACTGGGCGACGCTGGCGCTGAATATTCCTGACTTCACGCGCTACTCGAAAGACCAGCACGCGCAGGTGGTGGGGCAGGCGTTTGGATTGCCGGTGGCAATGACGCTGTATTCGTTTATCGGGATCGCGGTGACGTCGGCGTCGGCGGTGATTTTTGGACACGCGATCTGGAGCCCGATTGAGCTGATGGGGAAGTTTCATCAGCCGGTGGTGGCGTTTATCGCGATGATCGCATTGCTCGTGGCGACTTTGAATGTCAACGTGGCGGCGAATGTGGTGTCGCCGTCGAATGACATTTCGAATCTGAATCCGCAGTGGATTTCGTTTCGGACGGGCGGGCTGATTACGGGATTTTTGGGACTGGCGATGATGCCGTGGAAGCTGCTGTCGAGCTTCAACAACTACATTTTCGGATGGCTGGTGGGGTATTCGGGCCTGCTGGGTCCGGTGGCGGGGATTATGGTGGCGGATTATTTTGTCATTCGCAGGAAGCGGCTCGATCTGGAGTCGCTGTATATGCGGAATGGGATTTATGAGTACCGGAGCGGGGTGAATCCGAAGGCGATGGCGGCGCTGGTGGTGGGCGTGGGGCTGGTATTGATCGGGCGATTTGTTCCGGCGGTGCACTGGCTTTACGACTATGCATGGTTTGTGGGATTCTTCGTCTCTGGCACGGTATATGTGGCATCGATGCGAGGCGCGGCGGTGGAAGCACCGGTCGCAGAAATGGCGGGAGAAGAGGCATGAGCACAGTGATTGCGGATGTGGCGGTAACTTCGTCGTACATTGCGGGCCGGTGGGCAGCGCCGGAGGGAAAGACGCAGCAGCCGATTGTTAATCCGGCGAACGGCGAGACGCTGGCGATGCTGCCGCATGCGGGCGCGGCAGATGTGGATCGGGCGGCGAAGGCGGCGCATGCAGCGTGGCTGGAGTGGCGCGAGGTACCGGTGGTGGATCGGGTACAGCCCCTGTACCGGTTTAAAGCGCTGCTTGAGAAAAATGTAACTGAACTCGGCACAATTCTGACGCGCGAGAACGGGAAGACGCTCGAAGACGCGAAGACCGAGGTGAAGCGCGGCATTCAAATGGTCGAGGTCGCGTGCGGGATGCCGTCTTTGATGATGGGCGACTCACTGAACGATGTCGCCAAGGGGATCGATTGCAGGACGATTAGGCAGCCCATTGGGGTTTGCGCGGGGATTACGCCGTTTAATTTTCCGGCGATGGTGCCGCTATGGATGTATCCATTTGCGATTGCGGCGGGGAACACGTTTTTGCTGAAGCCGTCGGAGCGGGTTCCGATGACGCCGACGCGGGTGGTGGAGCTGTTGCTGGACGCTGGATTGCCGGCGGGCGTGATCCAGCTGGTGCATGGTGGGCGCGAGGTGGTGGAGGCGCTGCTCGAGCATCCGCTGATTAAGGGGATTTCGTTTGTGGGTTCGTCACCGGTGGCGAAGATTGTTTATAAGGAAGCGGCGGCGCATGGCAAGCGGGTGCAGGCGCTGGGTGGAGCAAAGAATCATCTGGTGGTGATGCCGGATGCAGCTTTGCCGCAGACGGTCGAAGCGATTATGGGGTCGGCGTTTGGCGCGGCGGGGCAGCGGTGTTTAGCGGGGAGTGTGCTGGTTGCTGTTGGCGATGTGGCGGAGCCTCTGCTGGATTTGCTGGTGAAAAGGGCGAAGGCTCTGAAGGTGGGCGATGGGATGGATGCGGGCGTGTCCGTCGGGCCGCTGGTGGGACAGGATCAGAAGAAGCGGGTGGTGGGGTATATCGAGAGGGGCGTGGCAGAAGGGGCGACGGCAATCTGCGATGGGCGTTCGGTCGAGGCGGATGCGGCGGGCGTGTTTGTTGGGCCTACGGTGCTCGATCATGTTCAGCCGAACGCCACGGTTGCGCGGGAGGAGATTTTTGGGCCGGTGCTGTCGGTATTGCGGGCGGAGACGCTGGACGATGCGATCCGGCTGGTGAATTCGTCGGACTTTGGGAACACGACGACGATTTACACGAGCAGCGGGAAGGCGGCGCGGGAGTACCAGAGCCGGGTGGAGGTGGGGATGGTTGGGGTGAACATGACGGTCGCTGCGCCGATGGCTTTTTTCCCGTTCGCGGGGTGGAAGAATTCGTTCTTTGGCGATCTGCACGCGCATGGGAAGGATGCGGTGAGTTTTTATACGGAGCAGAAGGTTTTGATGACGCGGTGGTTTTGAAAAGCAAGCTGTTAGCCGTTAGCCGTTAGCCG
>PMSS01000276.1 GCA_003167515.1 Acidobacterium sp.
GAATACGACGAACGGAAGAACCGGCAGAATCTGCTGAAGCACGGAGTGGATTTTCGGACTGCTGAGATCGTTTTCGATGATCCGTACGCCCTGACGCGTCGTGACGATGTTCATGACGAAGAGGAGCGGTACATCACGCTGGGTGAGATTGCTGCGGGGGTGGTTTTGTTTGTGGTTCACACCGTGTTTGCCGGAGAGGACGGAGAGGAAGTGATTCGGTTCATATCGGCCCGCGCTGCAACCAGCGGAGAAAGGAAGAGCTATGAGGAAGCGCATAAGCGAGCGGAAGCGCCAGATCGCCGCCATCGCCGCGAAAAAAGACGCCGACATTGATTTATCGGAAATGCCGGAAGTTGTGGACTGGAGCGGCGCGGAGATGGGGAAGTTCTATCGGCCGCCGAAGAGGCCGGTGACGATGCGGCTGGATACAGACATTGTGGAATGGCTGAAGAGCTATGGAAAGGGATATCAGTCGAGGGTCAATCATCTGCTGCGGCACGCGATGGTGAGTTCGCGCGAGACGGCGCGGAAGGGGCGGAAGTCGGCTTAGGGCTTGTGAACGCGGATCTCAGAATCGAGGCATGGGGCACCCAATATCGCGACGGATTACCATCGTAGGCCATGCGATCGCATAAGTACTCGTTCACGATTGCGCTGACGGTGATCAGCCGGGCGCTTTTGTTGCGGGATCGGCTGATGGGACGGGTGCGGCCGGTTGTGGAGCGAACGGGGCCGGTGTCGTCTGTGGCGCGGCTTCGGATTGCGAGCGGGGCAAATGTTCTGGATGCGGTATGGGTGAGGCCTGTGACTGGTGCTGCGCCGGTGCGGGCGGTGGTGCTGGTGTGTCATGGGATCGGCGAGACGGTGGGGCATTGGGTGCCGGTACAGGAGCTGCTGGCGGCGAACGGGGCGGCTTCGCTGGTGTTCGACTACTCGGGGTATGGGCGAAGCACGGGGCGGATTGAGGCTGCGCAGTGCGAGCGGGATGCGATTGCGGCGTTCGAGTTTCTAGAGAAGCTGGCGCCAGGGGCGCCAATTGCGGTGCTGGGGTTTTCGCTGGGGAGCGGGATTGCGGCGGCGGTGATGAGCCGGGTACGGGCGAGCCGGCTGGTGCTGTGCGCGGGATTCACCTCGTTTCGGGCGGCGGCGCATTCGGTGGGGGTTCCGGTGGGGCTGGGACCGCTGATTCCGCGGCTGTGGCACGCGGAGGAATCGCTGCGCGGATGCAAGGTTCCGATTCTGGTGGTGCATGGTGAGCGAGACCGTGTGTTTCCGGTGAAGATGGCGGCGGAGTTGGCGGCTTGTTGCGGGGCGGAGGAGCGAATTGTCCCAAAGCTGACGCATGCGGAGCCGTATTATCGGCCGCAGGTGGAGTACTGGGGGCCGATTGTGCAGTGGATCGAGGGCGGAGTCTGAGGATGCTCATGCATCGCGTGGCGGCTTAGAGCTGGTCGTGTTCCAGGGAAGCTCTGACTAGCCTTCGAGAACCAGTCCTCACGGCAAAGGCTCATTTTTCAATGATTTTTGCGGCACGGCTGGCCGGGCCTCTTCAAAGCTGCGCGACGGAGAACCGGAGGAAAGCTCAATAGCTTGCGGAAAAGTACATGAGCGGAGTTGAGCCGGTGTACATTTCCCAAAATGGTGCAGGACAGCACTATCGGGTGAACCCGGGATCGATTCGCATTGACGTCCGGGCAGGCGGGGAGTTTGCTTCTTGCTATGGGGTGAACCTGGCCGTCTCCGGGTTTCGGGGGTGGTTGGTTTTCTGCAAGCTGTGAAGCCGTGCCGCTTCCAAAACAGCGGCTTAATCAGATCTTCACTAGCGATTGTGGGGGAAGATGGCTGAGAGTTCCTCGGGCGGGACGACTTCCAGTTGGGCGTAGGTGCAGTCGGTTGGTTTTTTGTCGTTGCGCCAGCGGCGGAAATGCGCCATGTGACGGAAGCGGCCGCTCTGCATGTGTTCATAAGCGACTTCGACGACGAGCTCGGGGCGGAGGGGCTCCCATGAGAGGTCCTTACCCTGGCTCCAGCGGCTTTGGCCGCCGGGCATGCGATGCTCGCCGTCGATGCTCTGCGAATCGGAGCCGGCCCAATTTTTCCAGGGGTGATGGTCGAGTGCGTTCCTGCGCCAGGGCTCGAGGAATTCGACAAGCTTGCGGCGTTTTTCGGTTGTGAAGCTGGCGCAGACGCCGACGTGCTGGAGGATCTGCTGGTCGTCGTAGAGGCCGAGGAGCAGTGATCCGATGGCGGAGCCTTTGCTGGCTTTGTACCAGCGGAAGCCGGCGACGACACAGTCGCAGTCGCGCTCGTGCTTGATTTTGAGCATGACTCGTTTGTCGGGCTCGTAGGTTCCAGCAGTGGGTTTGGCGACGACGCCATCGAGGCCTGCGCCTTCGAAGCGGCGAAACCAGTCGAGTGCGACTTTGCGGTCGCGGGTGGCGGGGGTGATGTGGATGGGGACGGTCGCGGAGGCGAGAAACGATTCAAGGTGGGCGCGGCGCTTTTCGAAAGGCTCACCGCGAAGGTCGCGCTTGCCTTCGCAGAGGAGATCGAAGAAGACAACGGAGGCTGGCGTTTGGCTGGCGAGGAGCTTGACCCGCGAGGCGGCGGGATGGATGCGGAGCTGGAGCGCGTCGAAATCGAGATGGCCGCGGTGGGCGATGACGAGTTCACCGTCGAGGACGCAGTGGGTGGGGAGTTGGGCGCGGAGGGGGTCGAGGAGCTCGGGGAAATAGCGGTTGAGGGATTTCTCGTCGCGGCTCTGGATGAGGATTTCGTCGCCGTCTTTGAAGATGAGGGTTCGGAAGCCATCCCACTTGGGCTCGAAGATCCAGTCACCGGCGGTGGGGACTTCGGCGACGCGCTTGGCGAGCATGGGCAGGATGGGCGGATTGACGGGCAGGTTCACGGTGTGGTCCTGAGTTACAAGTAAGTCGGATGCGTTCAGCTCATGGGACAGACTAATTCTTCTTCCTGCTCTTTGGCCGCTGGACTTTTGGTGCGCGGCGCGGCGGTATGTAGTGGAAGCGGACTAAGTAGATGTTCTGTCCTTTGCCATGTTGGGCTACTTTGAGGAGGTCGAGGACGCCGAGGAAACCTGAGGCGCGGGCGAGCTGAGGAGTGATGTCGGGAAAGCCGATGGGCTCGATGGAGTCAATTTCTATTTCGCCTTCTTCCATGCGGTAGCGGCCGCCCACTTTGACGTGGGGACGCATCCAGATGCGAACGCTCGAGGTGATCTCTCCGCTGCGGACGCCTTTGCGCAGGCGCCTGGTGAACATCATGTTGGGATTTTACGGTGGTGTTTGCGGGAGACCGGATTGCTGGTTCCAGCGCTGAAGATTCACGCCTTTGATGATGAGCCAGAGCATGAGGGCCAATTCGGCGACGAAGCCGAGAATTTCGACACCGGGGGAAAGATGCCTGAGGAGCGAGGGTGAGAGAGCGGCGAGCCAGCCTACACCGGCGAGCATCATGAGCACGGCGAGAAAGCGAGGGAGGAAGGTGGATTTGGAAATGAGGTAGCCGATGAGGAAGTCGAAGAATCCGAAGAAGACGAGGGCGATGTTGAAGGCCTGCGTGCCTATTTTTAGGATTAGAAACGCCAGGGCCTGGAGTTGTTACGGGTTGAATGCGGTCAGGTATTGGTCGCCTCCGAGAACGAGCGGGGGGCCAAAGGTGTAAAGTCCGGCGAAGACCACCTGAATGCCGCATCCGACGAGGCTGAGGAAGGCCGCGAGCAGGGAGAGGGTGCGGTTCACGGGCCGGAACATATTGTAGAAGAGAGCGGTGAGCGCGACGTAGAAGGCGGTCGAGATGAGGGTGACGGCAAAACCGGAGCGAAGCAGGCGCTCGTGGGCGAGGAGGTTGTGGGAGGTGGCGGCTGCGTCGGTGGGGACGATGAGGCCCTTGACGAGGAGTCCGGCGCAGATGGCGGTCAGGAAGAAGAGGAGGTAGACGAAGCCGGTGGTTCTGGCCCAGGGTTGGGGCGGTTGGGTCATTGGAGGGGCCTCCTTGGGACGCAGTGGGGCGCCGGGAATCTGGGGGAGTGGTATGAAGACGCTGGGAGGGGCTGGGATATTGTAGGGTTTTTCGGGGGATTGAGGGCCGGGCCTGAAGGCCGATCTTCTGACCGTCGTATTCCCCGGCTTCTACCGTTGTGCAGCTTCGCGGTGCACGTGCCCACTCGAGCCAACGGCGGGCTTGAATAGGCCACCACGCCCTGGCGGCACCTGATGTGCGCGTGCTATCGCTGCCGGCTATTGCCGTAGTCGCCGATGTAACGAGAATCAGGCACCGGTTTCCGCGGTTGTCGAATCCGATACGGAGAATGAAAAGGCGGCGCTCGACAAAGCACCGCATTCGGCACACGATAGTTGAAGAGGCCTCGCCACCTGCCGTGGAGCGCGGAGGCGGCATGCGCAAGGCATCTCCGGAAGCCAAGTTCCGACTTAGTGAGAGATTCAAGGGCCCCCTCAATTTCCAATCTGAGAAAGGGTCATCCGATGTCTCAAACGGTTGCAGATGTTTTGTGGGAGATGCTTGCCAAAGCGGGTGTCCAACGCTGCTATGGCATTGTTGGAGATGCTCTGAATCCGGTCATCGATGGGCTGCGCCGCAACGGCAAAATCGAGTTCATCCACGTCCGTCATGAAGAATATGGGGTATTTGCCGCCGTCGCCGATGCCTATTTCACGGGCGATCCAGTAGCGGTGTGCGGAACGGCGGGCCCGGGTGTCGTCCATCTGTTTAACGGGTTGATGGATGCGCGCAAAGAGGGTGCCGCGGTTATTGCGATCGCGGGTGACGTGGAAACGAGCATCATGGACACGGCGGCGCTGGAAGAGCTGAATCCGTACAAATTCTTTGAGGCAGCGTCGCTTTACACCGGTCGTCTGGTCAATCCTGAACAGGTGCGGCCCATCGTGCAGACGGCAATCCTGACGGCAATTTTGGAAAAGGGGCCGGTGGTGATTTCGATTCCGGGCGACGTGGCGTCAGCATCCGCGCCCTCCGGCTCTTTCGAGAGCAGGATTCCCTGCCCTGCGATCCTTCGGCCGTCGGACGGCGATATGAGTCGGCTGGCGAAGATGATCGATGAAGCCGGAACGGTGGCGATTTTCGGCGGCGATGGATGCAGGGATGCACGCGAAGAAGTGATCCAGTTGGCGAACCGACTGGGTGCGCCTGTGGGCTATTCGTTCCGCGGCAAGCAGTGGCTGGAACATGACAATCCGAATGCCGTGGGTATGACCGGGCTCCTCGGCTACGGCGGCGCCTACAGCGCGATGCATGAGGCAGACCTTCTGCTCCTGCTTGGCACAGACTTTCCGTTCTCAGAATTTTTGCCCGGCGACCGCGTCAAGAAGGTACAGGTCGACAAGAATCCCAAACACATCGGGCGACGGACGGCAGTCGATCTGGGACTGGTTGGCGATATCAAGGCGACCGTGACCGCGTTGCTGGGCAGCGTTCAGGAGAAGACGAGCAGGCGCTTTCTTGAGAAGCATGTGGCTGAGACGAAGTCCTTCCACGAACTGCTGCAGCATTACGTCGAGAAAGGGCCAGAGATAAAACCGATACGTCCGGAATTCCTGGCAGCAACGCTGAGCGAACTGGCGTCAGAGGATGCAATGTTTTTCGCCGACACCGGGACGGCGTGCATTTGGCTTGCGAGGCATATCAGCGGCGGGGCGAATCGGAGGCTGTTCGGCTCGTTCTCGTGGGCGTCGATGGCGAATGCCGCGCCCAATGCGTTCGGCGCGCAATTGGCGTATCCGGGGCGCCAGACGATCGCACTGTGCGGCGATGGCGGATTCAGCATGCTGGCTCTGGGCGACCTTGCGACGCAGGTGCAGCGAAAGACGCCGGTGGTTCAGGTCATCCTGAACAATGAGTCGCTGGACTTCGTGAACATCGAGCAGCAGGAGGCGGGCATGATCCCGTTCGGCGTGGAATTCAAGAACCCCAATTTCGCTAAGGTCGCCGAGGCGATGGGGGCGAAGGGGATTCGCATCGAGGAGCCGGGGGATGTACGGGAGGGACTTGCTGAAGCCCTTGCTTACAAGGGCGGGCCCGTTGTGGTCGACGCGGTGGTCGATCCATTTGCCCTCTCGCTTCCATCCCATGTTCCTTTTCACACGGCGAAGGGCTTCACGCTTAGCTTGGCGAAGCAGGTGTTGACGGGAAAAATGGATTCGGTGGTGAAGAGCGTCAAACGGAACGTCAGGCTGGTTTGAGTTCTTCGCAGATTCTCCGAACCCGGGTCTCAGAATCGAGACCCGGGCCATCCATCGGATGACGAATATTTCTTCATTCGGTGCGGAGGGCTTTGACGGGGTCGATGGAGGCGGCGCGCTGGGCGGGGATGATGCTGGCGATGAGGGCGCAGACGCTGAGGGTTACGATGGAGGCGGCGAGGACGAGCGGGTCCCATCCTTTGACGTGGTAGAGCTGGGCGGCGATGAGGTGCGCGCAGCCGATGGATGCGGGGATGCCGATGAGGAGTCCGATGAGGATCTGCAGGAAGGCTCCGCGGAGGACGAGGCGGACGATGCCTGCGCGATCGGAGCCGAGGGCCATGCGGACGCCGATTTCGCTGGTGCGGCGCTCGACGGTGTAGGCGGTGACGCCGTAGAGGCCGACGGCGGCGAGGATGAGGGCGAGGATTCCGAAGAGGCCGGTCATGTTGGCGACGGCGCGCTGCTGATCGAAGTTGGCGTCGACCTGGTCGCGCATGGAGACGACGTCGAGCAGGGTGAGGTTGGGATCGACCTCGGAGAAAACGCGGCGGATCTGCGGTTCGAGACCTTCCATGCTGCCGCGGGTCTGGAGGACGGCGCCTTCTATGAAGTGGGTCATGTCGTCGATGCGGCCCATCATGGAACCGTCTTCGTATCTAACGTGCTGCTGAAGCGGCACGAAGAACATGGGGCGCGGTGGGTCGGTGCTGGCGGGGTTGTTGTATTTGGCGTTGCGGACAACACCGACGATCTCGAAGGTGCTGCTGTAGCGGGGCAGGTCGAGG
The DNA here is from genome assembly GCA_003167515.1 of Acidobacterium sp. Classification (GTDB taxonomy): domain Bacteria; phylum Acidobacteriota; class Terriglobia; order Terriglobales; family Acidobacteriaceae; genus Palsa-343. The sequence continues at coordinate 7,028 of PMSS01000276.1, forward strand.
CCGAAGTGCTGGCCGATGGGGTTTTCGCCGGGCTTGAAATAGCGATGGACGAAGGCTTCGTCGACGACGACGACGTTTTGCGTGGAGGCAGTGTCGTCTTCAGAGATGGAGCGGCCGCGAATGATCTGCTGGCCCAGGGCTTCGAGGTAGCCAGGCGCAACGTGGTCCCAGGAAGAGCCTGCTTGCTCATTAGGGCCGGGCATGCCGTGGCCCTGGCGAATGACCATTTCGCCCCAGTTGTCGGTGAGGGGCGTGTACTGGGCGAGGGCGGCGCGCTGGACGCCGGGGATGTGGGTGAGGCGATCGCCGAGTTCGCGGTACATGGCGTCGAGCTGGGGCATGGAGTAGGAGGGCCAGGGCGCGATGACGCCGATGACGACGCGGTGGTCCGTATCGTAACCGAAGTCCTGGTGCTGGAGGTTGGTGAGGCTGCGGGTGAGGAGGCCTGCTCCTGTGAGGAGGACAACGGAGAGCGTGGCCTGCACGATGACGAGGGTTTTCTGCGACCAGGAGGCGTGATCGCGGGTGCTGCGATTGGCTCCGCGGAGGGCTTCGACGGGATCGGCGTGGGTGGCGAGCCAAGCTGGGGCGGTTCCGAAAACAGCGCCGGTGACGAGCGAGAGCGCGAAGGCAAAGCCGAGGACAGGTAGCGACGGTGTTGCGTCGATGGGGACGAAGTGCGCGCCGCGGAAGGCGAGGGCGACGACGGCTTTGACGCCGATGTAGGCGACGGCGAGTCCGGCGAGTCCGCCGAAGATCGAGAGCAGGATGCTTTCGGTCAGGGTCTGGCGGATGAGGCGCTTGCGCGATGCGCCGAGTGCGAGGCGGATGGAGGTTTGGGTGCGGCGCGCGGCTCCGCGGGCGAGCAGGAGGTTGGCAATGTTGGCGCAGGCGATGAGGAGCACGAGGCAGCAGACGGTGAGGAGGATGTGGAGCGAGTCGGCGTAGTCGGCTTTCATTTCACCGACGCCGATGCCCGCGGGGATGACGCGGATGTTCTGTTTGGGCAGGCTGGCTTTGATGCTGGCCATCCAGTCGGCGGGCATGCCGCTGTCGTTGACGATCCATGTGCGGAGGAGCGCGGTCATGCGCGGGCCAGTGGTTGCGGTGGAAGCGCCGGGACGCAGGCGGCCGATAACGCGGAGCCATGCCTGGAAGTGACGGAGCAGGGAGTTGGGTCCCATGAAGATGGGTTCCTGATTGACGGGGATCCAGAGATCGGGGGGATCGGCGCGGAGGGTTTCTCCGAAGTAGCCAGGCGGCGTGATGCCGATGATGGTGACGGGGTGGTCGCCGACGATCAAGGTGGAGCCGACGATGCTGGGGTCGGAGCCGTATTGTTGCTGCCAGGTGCGGTAGCTGAGCATGGCGACGGGCGGGGAGTTGGGCTGATCGTCGGAGGGAGCGATGGTGCGGCCGGCGAAAGCGCGGAGGCCGAAGGTGGAGAAATAATTGCCGGTGACCATTTCTGTGCGGAGGGGCTTGGCGGCGCGATCGGATTCGCCGCGGCGCACGCCCACGGTCCACCCGCCGGCCTGGAAGGCGGCGAGGGAGGAGAACTCGGGGGTGTTCTGCTGCATGCGGCGGTAAAAGTCGTACGAGAAGAAGCCCCAGTTTTCCTGAGTGGCGCCTTCGATGCAGCAGTCGGAGCCATCGCCGATGCGGTAGAGGCTTGCGGGGTCGACGACGGGCAGCGACTTGAGCATGACGGTATTGATGAGGGAGAAGATGGCGGTAGTGGCGCCGATGCCGAGAGCCAGGGTGAGCATGGCGGTGAGGGTGAAGACGGGGGACAGGCGCATCTGGCGCAAAGCGTAGGCAAGGTCCTGGCGGAGGGTCAGCATGGGGCGGCCTCAGATCTTCGATACGGAGTTGGATGCGGTGTGGTTCCCCAAGGCAGGGAGTAGGCAACAGGGAGTAGGGAGTAGAAAAACGCAAAGCCCAGCGTTCAGCGTTCAGAAAGGCGACGCGCTGGTTGAGATTGGGGGTCTCCCACCCTTTCCTCGCGAAAGGCGCGCGAGGAAAGGATGGGGCACCCGGCGTTCGAGTGGCGTTCAGGATGGCGGGCAGCGGATAGAGACGCGGTTGGGGTTTCGTATGATGGGCTGATGGGGAAGTTCTTTTGCGCGGCGCTGGTGGGTTGCGGCGTTGTTTCGGGTTGGGCGCAGAGTTCGGCTTCGGCGCAGACTTTGCCTTCGGCGCCGAGTGTGCAGAGTCTGCCTCCGACAGCGGATAGGAGGGAGTGCGACATCCGCAGCCTCTTGGTGTGTGTGAAGCATGTGGCTGGGGATGAGAAGGGCATTGTGCTAAGCCCGCTGCATGCGCCAGCGGAGAACCTGTGGTGGATTGTGCCGTTTGGCGTGGCGACGGGCGTGGCGATTCACTACGACACCGATGCGATCGATGATCTGAAGGTTCGGGTCGCACCTGGTGTTCTGGAGTTCGATACCTCGCGCGAGAACAAATTCAATAAGCTGTCGGAATATGCGGGACTTTACGTACCCTTTGCGGCGGCAGGGGTTGGGTATGGCGCGGGATCGGTGCGGCACGACGATTATCTGAAGGAGACGGCGGTGCTTTCCGCGGAGGCGATGGCGGACGCGGGGATTCTGGATGAGGGGCTGAAGTACGCGCTGGACCGGGAGTATCCGATGGCGGACAACGCGAAGGGCGGGTTTTGGCCGCAGGGGCCGAAGGGGTGGCCGAATAATCCGTCGATGCCGTCGGAGCACGCGATGAATGTGTGGGCGTTCGCGCACGTGGTGGCGGGACAATATGACGGGATCGCGACGAAGGCGTTGGTTTATGGAGTGGCGAGCACGGTTTCTGTGTCGCGGGTGCTGGCGCGGCAGCATTTTCCTTCGGATGTGCTGGTGGGAAGCACGTTCGGGTACCTGATCGGCGGGTATGTGCTGAACCACCGGTCGAAGGAGCACGGGAACCTGGTGGATGTATCGGCGATTCAGACACCGATGGGGCGAGGGGTTGAGGTGCGACTTAATCTAACGCGCGGGGAATAGGCGCGCCGCTGGTTCCGTCGAGCTGGGTTGGTTCGGGCGGGAATGTGTCCTTGAGCGGCGGCTGCGGTTGGGTTGTGAGGGCGCGATATTCAAAGTACATGCTCATGCGCCAGCGGAGGATCATGCCGAAGGCAAGGATAAAGAAGAGGCCTCCGGTCTGCTCGATGGACATGATGGTGTTGAAGTAGCCGCGGGCGATGAAGCGTACGGCGGCGAGGACGATGATGACGATGAGGAAGGCGGAGGAGCGCTTCATGACGATGGTTTCGCCTTCGCGATGAAGACGCGAGGTGCGCAACAGGGGCCAGGCGAGAAAGATAGCGCCGATGAGGAAGGCTGCGAGGGCCCATAGCCACGGGATGCGAAAGGCCGGCACGATGAACATGCAGAAGCCGGTCGCCATGCCCGCGGGGGGGATGAGAACTTTTTTGAGGGTGACGGCGCTGCGGCCTTCGCGGATGCGCCAGGCGAGGACGGCGAGGGCGCCGAAGATCGATGTGACTGCCGAAGTGACCGGGGAGATATGCATGGGAACCTCAACAACGGCGCTGCCGCGGTCGCAACGGGACTTTCTGCGCTGGCCTGGGGAGCCTTCTATGAGGATACCGCAGTGGGGAGTCGGCGGTTGGATGATGGGCCGAGGCAACTAATTGGTCGATGACAGCGACGCTGGCCGGTGCTATTTCATTGGCGAGAAGTCGGTGGGACGCATGTAGGTCACGTCTACTTTGTTTACTGTCTTGTCGGCTTGCTCCGACTGGATGACCTGCTGAAATCCAGGGTCGGCCACCATCGCGGCCCAGTTCTTCTTCGCGTCCTCGCGGCTGGAATGGGCGAGCAGGAAGATGAAGGTGTTGTCACCAGCGGGATCATCGTCGTGGACCCAGTAACCGACAACATTGAGATTGTGTTTGGCTAACAATTTGGAAGTCGTGTCACGAAAGCGCGACTCAAGCGCGGGGAGTTTGCCCGGCACCGGGTGATAGACGCGGAGCTCGAAGACGCGATCGCTGTCGGCCTGGACACTGGCTACATGCGCGAATCGGGCGGTCGTCAGCGACCCAGTGGCGAAGGAAGCCACGGCGACTACGGCAATCATCCAACGATGGAATTTCGGTCGATTGATCTTCATGGCCAGGGATCGTAGCAGAATGGAGAGGCAAGGATCAATCGGTGATGGGTTCATCGAACTCATTCTGGATGGCACGGCGGGTTTACGACCGAGATTCTCAGGAAATCTTCGTTGTTTGATAAGTTGTGGAGTTTCGTATGCTGAAGAGGATGGGCATTACGATTCGCTCAATTCCCCTTTGAGGAGATTCGCATGGCTGAAATTGCAAGAGAAGTGAACACCGCGGAGAAACCACGGAAGACGACAAAGACTGTTGCTGGGAAGCCGAGGTTGGTGACGAAGTCGAAGTCCGGCCCGATCGAGATAAGGGCCGTTTCCCACGAAGCGATCGAAAGGCTGGCGCATCGGTTCTGGTCGGAACGCGGCTACCAGCATGGGCAGGCGGAACTGGACTGGTTTCGTGCGGAGCAGGAGCTGCGCAGCAGGGTATCGTAGTGCGATGAGAATCCGGCACCGGTGGTGCTGGATGTGAAGTTGATGGGGACGATGACTTATCGGCGGGTGCAGCAGGAGGATTGCTCACTCGCCGGCATAGTAGCCGTCGCGTGTCTGGACGAGTAGCTTCTTATCCCTGGTTAGCGTCAGCTCGATTTGGTGGAAGCCCTCGGCTGCCGTAGCCGCATCGGGCGTGTAGCCGAGCCGGTATTGCGAGCGTAATTCTTCGGCTATCTGGGTATAGATCGCGTCGAAGGTCTGCTTATCGGAGACTTCGAACATGCGGCCGCCGGTTTCGGCGGTAATTTGTTCGAGGACCTTTTTTCCGTCGACATGATTCTCCTGGCCGCGCCCGCCGCCGGGATAGCCACCGCCACGACCGCCGACGCCGCCGTGTCCACCGTAGCCGTGCTGCTGGCCTTTGAAGTAGATGGCGTAGACGACGGTCTCGGCGCGCTGGGCCGCGGCGATAGCGCTTTGGAGCGTTTCCATGCTGCCGCGATCTTCGCCATCGGTGAGGAGGACGAGAGCCTTGCGGCCGTGCTGCTTCTTCATTAGCTGATCGGAGGCGAGGAAGATGGCGTCGTATAGGGTGGTGCCTCCGCCGTGAAAGCCACCGCGGTGGTGGCCGTAGCCGCCTCCGGAGTTACCGTTGTTGCGGTCCTGATCTTCGTTGCGGTCTTCGGTTCCGACCTGGTTCAGGGCGGCGCGCAGTTTGGGACGGGAGGGGGTTAGGTCCTGCAGGAGGTCGGCCTCGTGCGCGAACTGGATGAGGAAGGCCTGGTCGGGGGTGCGGTTGGGGGGCGCGGTGATCATCTCGTCCAGAAACGCTTCGCTGGCGATGCGCTCGGCGTCGAGTTGGCTGCGGACCGAGCCGCTGGTGTCGACGAGGAGGCCGAGGGTCAGCGGCAGATCGTTGTCCTTATCGAAGTAGCGGATGGTCTGGGGATGGCCATCGACGCTGAGGGCGAAATCGTCTTTGGTGAGGTTTGGGACGAGGCCGCCTTTTCTATCGCGCACGATCACGGGCAGGTTGACGAGCTGGGCGTTGACGGTGATGGTAGGCGGCTGTGCTGGTGCGCTTGATGAGGCCTGGGTGGACGCGGGTGGCTGTTGGGCGTAGAGGGAGATCGCGACGAGGGTTAGGGCTGCGAGCCGCGCTGCCTGACGG
>PMSS01000265.1 GCA_003167515.1 Acidobacterium sp.
GGGCCACGGCGCGCAGCGTTTCCGATAACACCAGCACGATGGAGGCCTCGTCCTCCAGCAATGGAACATCGATGCCCCGCCCGGCGCGCAGGAAGACGCCGTGCCGGTAGCATAATTCCTGGCCGCGAACGGCCCAGTCCCGGCAACCCTTGCCGTCGGCTTTGGTGTACCGGCAGCGGCGGTGCTCGGGCGCCGAGCCGCCGCGAACGGTCTGTTCGTCTTCGAAATTGGCCTGCTGGTTCTCGTTTTGCTGCATCTTTTACTCTCCAAAAGAAAAAGCCCCGCCGGTGAGGACGGAGCTTTTTTTCTTTTTCTACTCTTAAGTTCAGAATATCATGTTCAGAGAATAAATCGGCCAACTTTCTTTGCCTAAGTTGGCGTGTAAGTGGTTCTAAGTCAGCGGTCATTACTTTGGACTTTTCCACAAAAGCTTGACAAATTTTCGGGATTGGGGCGGGAGGGAGATTTTCCATGAGGAAGCGGGTTAGGCCTCAGAGGCCGTTTGGTGCTCAGGGGCTAAAGCCCGCTCGATCTTGCGGCCTTAACGGCATGACTCAAAGTCATGCCCCTTCACTTTTCCGTGCCGGTGGTAAGTGTATGGGCCGGACGGCTCGGAGATGGGGGGTCAGGCCCCCGGTAAGCCATTGATTCTACGGGGACGCTGGTGGGACGAAGCCGTGCATGTTAACTAGTAAGTTAATGAGGTGTGCGTACTCGCTAATGAGCCTCGGATCCGGTGGCGTTTTTGACTGGGCGAGGTATCACGTCGAGGCGGGGGAAAGGGCGACGGCAGAGGCAGAGTAGGGGCATCCGATTGTTCCGTATTGCCGACAATGCGTGAGCAAAGCGGGCGAGGGAGATACGCTGGTGTGGCAACTGTTTCGTGTGCTTAACCTTTGACGTACGTTCCGCGTTCTGATCGAGTGAACGAAAACCATGATTCGTTTTCTACTTGTTTTCTCTATTGTCAGCTCATCTGCTCTGGGTTCTGGAGCAGCACAACAGGCCGAAGTCTCGCAGCAACCGATCAAGGTATCCTCCCAAATCATCGCTGCAAGGCTCCTGCGTGCAGTCCCGCCAAAGCGAGTGAAAATCCCAAAGTGTTCGAATGCGATGGTCACCCTGGATGTGATCATCGGGGAAGACGGCACAGTGCAGAGTCTCAAGGTGGTGGGAGGATGGCAGAAGTTCACGGAGTCGGCGATCCCGGCAGTGAAACGCTGGACCTATCGGCCTTACTTGCTGAACGGAGTGGCCACTGCTGTCGAAACAGAGGTCTTAGTTTTCTACCCCAGCACTGGTAACCCCGGGCCTCTATTCGTTCCAGACGGACAGGGTGGTGTCAAGGGCGGCAAGTTTCATCCCATGCCCACAGAATGCGCAGACCGCAACAAGTGATAGAGCCAAGCGGTAACGGGGCACCTCTCTGTATGAGCGGCTACCCGGAAATTACCGGCTCTGGGCACGCTGGCCATTCGGCGTTCGCGAGCATGCGATGCCAGGCGATCCGGTGGAGGCTGGTGCGGGTGTTAGGCTGGGATCATTCAGCCTGCGATGAATGAAAATCACGAGTTGCGGTGCGTCGGCTGCGCTCGGGTGATTGCGCCTGAGGCGCTGGGCGGGAACTTTCGTTGTGAGCAGTGCGGCGAGTTGTACGAAGTGGAGTATCCCGGCTGGCATGGGCCTCGACAGACGCGGCCGAATCCCAGTGCGCTGCGTTGGTTGTGGCGGGAGCGGCGGTCGTCGCTTGCGGTGGCGGATCGGAGCGGGGTTTGGCGGTTTCGGGAGATGCTGCCGATTCTGAATTCGCTCGGCAATTCTTCAAAGGGCACGCACTCGCGCGGCGGCGATTCGCCGGGGCATGATTCACGCGGCGATGATTCGGGCAGCCGTGGTTCAGAAAGCGGGCAGTCGCACAGCGCTGATTCGCGGGGCGGGGATTCATTCAGCAACGATTCATACAGCAATATTGTTTCGCTGGGTGAGGGGAACACTCCGCTGTACGATTTGCCGCAGTCGGGGCGGCGCTTGAAGCTTTCACGATTGCTGGCTAAGCATCAGGGGATGAATCCCACGGGGTCTTTTAAGGACACGGGGATGACGGCGGCGATCTCGGTGGCGCGCGAGCGTGACGCGGCGTGGGTGGCCTGCGCTTCGACGGGAAACACTTCGGCGGCGATGGCGGCTTATGCGGCGCGGGCGGGGATGCGGAGCCTGGTGCTGATTCCTGAAGGGGAGATTGCGTGGGGCAAGCTGTCGCAGGCGATGGATTATGGGGCGCTGACGATTCAGCTGCGGACGGATTTTGACGGATGCGTGCGGGTGCTGAGGGAGGTGGTCGAGCGGGCTCCGGTTTATCTGCTGAACTCAGTCAATCCGTACCGGCTGGAGGGTCAGAAGACGTCGGCATTCGAGATTGCGGAGCAGATGGAGTGGCAGGTTCCGGATCATGTGATTGTGCCGGGGGGAAATCTGGCGAACAGCTCGGCTTTGGGAAAAGGGTTTCTGGAGATGAAGCAGCTGGGACTGACGGCGAGCGCGCCGCGCATTTCGGTGATTCAGGCGGAGGGGGCTGATCCGCTGGTGCGGTCGTTCAGGGAATTTGGCGCGGAGAAGCTGGAGCCGGTGCGGGCCGAGACGCGGGCGAGCGCGATTCGGATCGGGGCTCCCGCTTCGTGGCGCAAGGCGGTGCGGGTGATCCAGGAGACGGGAGGATGGGTGGAGGAGGTTTCGGAGGCGGAGATCGCGGTGGCGAAGGCGGAGATTGGGGCGGAGGGGATTGGGTGCGAGCCGGCGTCGGCGGTGACGCTGGCGGGGCTGAAGAAGCTGGTGGCGCAGGGGAAGATTCGCGGGGAGGAATCGGTGGTGCTGATTCTGACCGGGCATACGCTCAAGGATCCTGACTACACGATCAAGTACCATCGCGGCGAGCTGCTGACGGAGGCGGAGGAGACGGGGCTCGAGGCGGAGATCGAGGGGACGCGGCGGAATGCGGTTCTTATGGATGCTTCGGCGGATGAGGTGTTGCGGGAGCTGGAGCGTTTGGCGGGATGAGCTTGACTGGGGAGGTTCGGGCTGGGGCGGTTCATTTGAGGCTTCCGGCTACTTCGGCGAATCTGGGGCCGGGGTTTGATTCGCTGGCTTTGGCACTGAAGCTTTATTTATATGTCGATGCCTGGCGGGCGGAGCGGGTTTCGATCAAGGCAAGCGGGCGGCACGCGGAGGTTTGCGGGGCGACGGAGCCGAACCTGCTGCTTGAGACGTATAGGGCGGTGCTGGCGGCTGAGGGTCGGGAGTTTGTGCCGCTGCGGATTGAGGTGCGGAACGAGATTCCTCTGGGGATGGGGTGCGGATCGTCGGCGGCGGTGCGGCTGGGGGCTGTGGCGCTGGCGTCGCATTTTGGGGGGCTGGGGTGGAGCGGGGAGCGGGTGATGNNCTGGCTGGGCGGGTTTGTGGCGAGCGCGTTTGAGGGAGGCGAGGTTCGGGCGGTTTCGATCGCTGCGCCTGCGGATTGGCGGGCTGTGGTGGTTCTGCCGGAGCGGCCTCTGGCGACGACTGCTTCGCGGGCGGTGCTTCCGGAGAGCTATCCGCGGCAGGATGTGGTTGCGAACCTGCAGCGGGTAGGGCTGCTGACGGCGGCTTTTGCTGCGGGTCGGGCCGATCTGATCGGGGTCGGCATGGGGGATCGGTTGCATCAGCCGTTTCGGTCGGAGGTATGTCCGCTGCTGCCGCGGCTTCTGCCGCTTGCCGGGACGGGGGGGATTGCGGGGGTGGCGCTGAGCGGCGCGGGGCCGGCGGTGCTGATGCTGGCTGTGTCGGAAGAGGCGGCGGGGCAGGCTCAAAAGATGGCTGCGCCGTTGCTGGAGGGGCTGGGGGGGACGGAGTTTCTGACGTGCGAACTGGAGCGTGGGGGAGTGGTTTTTTAGGGCATTTTTGGTGGCTGGCGGGTGGCCCGTTGGAGTACCCCATTGGTAACTTTTGTACTGTCTCTGCGGTAACTTAAATCACCCGTTACCAAAAAGTACTGAAGATTGCTTTACATAGGTCACCAGAGGCCCTATGTTCGCANNGTGGGCAGTTCTGGGGGAGGGCTGCTCCGGCGTCCGTGATTCTTAACAGAATCCGGGCGCCTTAATTTTTGTGCAATTGTCCTGAACTGGTTCGAACGCCTCCGCGGTTTGCGTCTCTCACGGTCTCGGCGCATCTATTGATTCAGGTAAACTAAAGAAGGGGATGCGAGAGATGGCAGCAGTTGGAATTGCCGAAGTGAGCGATGCGACCTTCGAGCAGGAAGTTCTTCAGTCGGACCAGCCGGTGCTGGTTGATTTCTGGGCGACATGGTGTGGGCCCTGCCGGGCGCTGGCGCCGATTGTTGATGAAGTTGCAACGGAGTACAGCGGCCGGCTGAAGGTGGCGAAGATGGATGTGGATCGCAATCAGGCTACGCCAATGCGGTATGGGATCCGGGGGATACCGGCGCTGCTGCTCTTTAAGGGCGGCAAGGTTGCGGATCAGATTGTCGGGTACGTACCCAAGGAGACGATTACTCGGAGCATCGCGCGGGTGATGGAAGTCGGATGATCGTCCTGGCGTGAGTCGGGCCAGGCTTCGATTTGCCTTAGTACTTTCGCCTTAGTACTTGCGCAGCATTCCCAGGACCCTGCCCTGGATGGCAACCTGCGCGGCGGGGACGAAGATGGGGTCCATCTCAGCATTCGCGGGCTGGAGGCGGACTGTGGAACCTTCGCGGTAGTAGCGCTTGAGGGTGGTTTCCGCGCCGCGGACGAGGGCTACAACGATTTCGCCCGAGCGCGCCGTATTGGTGCGTTCGACGAGAACGAAATCGCCGTCGAGGATGTGGTCCTCGCGCATGGACTCCCCACGAACCTGAAGGGCAAAGACGTCGCGGTTGCCGATGATGTCGCCGAGCGAGATGCTCTCGGGGATTTCTGACGTTTCCACGGGATAGCCGGCGGCGATGCGGCCTGCGAGGGGCAGGCGTTCGACTCCGCGGCCTTTGGCGCGAGGGGGCAGGACGTCGAGGGAGCGGCTGCGATTATGGGCGCGGGTGAGCAGGCCTTTCGTCTGCAAATTGGTGATGTGCTTGTGGACGGTCGCGAGGGAACGGAGATCGAGGCCGCGCGCGATCTCCTCGAAGGACGGGGAATAGCCGTTTCGCTCGACGAAGCCGGAGACGAATTCGAGGACTTCCTTTTGCCGCCTTGTAATCGCCATAGCGGCCATTATAGCGAATAAAAAGCGAATTATGGCAAGAAGATTAGGGGTTTCCTTTCCCGATACGGGAGGGGTGTGGGATTTGTGCGGAAACGGAATTCGGTTTGGATTTTTCTTACGATTGCGCTTCACTTCGGGGCAGAGTGGGGCGAAGGTGGGGGTGGGAGAAATCATATGCGGTTGCTGATCGCGGAAGATGACCGGGCGCTGGGAACCTTCCTGATGCGTGGGCTGGAGGAGGATGGGCATGAGGTGACGATGGCCACGGACGGAGAGATGGCCATGGAAGCCGCGAGAAGGAACCTCCCGGAAATGGCGGTTCTCGATCTGAATCTACCGCGGCGCGACGGGACGGAGGTGCTGGAGTTCTTCCGGACCCTGACGCAGGATTTGCCGATTCTCATACTCAGCGCGCGCCAGGAGCCCGAAACACGGCTGCGGTGCCTCGAGATGGGGGCTGACGATTACATGCAGAAGCCATTCTCTTTTGCGGAACTGCGTGCGCGCTGCCGCGCGCTGCTGCGGAGAAGGGCTCCGGGACTGGTGCTGCGACAGGGGGACATCGAAATGAAGCGGGTGGAGCGTTCCGTGACCCGGCGCGGCGAAGAGGTAGCGCTGACCAGCAAGGAATATGCGCTGCTCGAATACCTCATGCTGCATCGGGGCCAGCCCGTCTCACGGGCCACTCTGCTGCAGGAGGTCTGGAACCTGAGACCGGACGCGGGCACGAATGTGGTGGACGTTTATATCAACTACCTGAGGCGCAAACTGCACGATCCCTCGATCTCGCACAACGACGAGGGGAATGGGGCTGAGACACTGACGCCGCTGATCCGGACGGTGCGCGGGGTAGGATACACGATTGGGGCGGAGGCAGGATTGGGGGCGTGAATTTGGAGCGTGATCCAGACGCGTGATCCGGGGATCACGACGCGGGAATCGAAGACATGTTCTGCGACAGAGAAGAGGGCCCGGTTATGGGAACGGCAGCACAATCCAGAGTATGCGCGACGGCGCGAACGGCGGTACTGGCAAGCGCGGATGCTTCATTTCGGGAACGAATGCGGAGCGCTCTTTCCGATTTGCGATGGCAGGTGAGGGAAGCTCAGGGGGGCGCGGAGATTCTGGCGTGTCTGGATGCATCGCCGGCGGAAGCGGTGGTGCTCGATTCCTGGCTGCCGGATCTGGAGATCCAGGAGTTTGTGGCGGAGTTCAAGCGGGTACATCCGGAAGTCGATCTGATTATGGCAGACGCCTCGGTGGCGGCGGGATCGGCCGCGCGGGGCCCGAGGCGCAATGAAGTACTTCACGCGCTGCGGAGGGCTCAGGCCACGGACGATGCGATCTGGAACTCGGCGCCGGACGAAGCGGTGATGCGAACCTTTGGGAATGGCGGGACGGCGGGGGCGGATTCCGAACCGGGCCGAGCAGAGGTGAGATGGCATGGGCCGGGGCTCTCGGCGCCCTCGGTTGCGGTTTCAGCCGAACCACAATGCGGGAGCGTCGCTGCTGCGGGCACTGCCGCGGGAAAGGTGAGTGGGCTTCCGGAATTTGTCGGCTCTCACCCGGCGATGCTCGAGGTGAGCCGGAGAATTCGTCTGGTGGCGCCGAGAACGACGCCGGTACTGATCGAAGGGCCGACCGGCAGCGGCAAGGAGCTGGTGGCCAACGCACTGCACCGGCTGAGCCAGAGATCGCGGCGGAAACTGATCGCGTTGAATTGCGCGGCGATTCCGGAGGGACTGCTCGAAGCCGAGCTTTTTGGCCACACACGCGGCGCGTTCACAGGCGCGGTGGACGGGCGGTGCGGGCGGATCGAAGCCGCCAACGGAGGCACTCTGTTCCTCGACGAAATTGGCGAGATGCCGCTGGGATTGCAAGCCAAGCTGCTGCGGTTTCTGGAGAGCGGGGAGTTGCAGCGCGTTGGGGACAACGAATCGGTGAAGGTGGATGTGAGGATCGTGGCGGCCACGCATCAACCTCTGGCGCGGTTGGTGGCGCAGGGAGGATTCAGGGCGGACCTTTACTACCGGTTAGCCGTTTTCGTGATCCGCACGCCGTCGCTCGAGGGGCGGAGCGAGGACATCGAAACGCTGACGCGGCACTTCCTCGAAAAGTTCGCGAAGGAGAGCCCGGCAAAACAGATTACGGCGCCGGCGCTGGCGCGGTTGGTGGCGCATTCCTGGCGAGGAAACGTGCGCGAGCTGGAGCACGCGCTGGAGCGGGCGTGGATTCTGGCCGAAGATCGGCCGCGGATCGATGCGGGAGAAATCGAACTGGACGAGCCGGATTAGAGGGGGCTAATTCGCGGGAAAGGCGGCGGTGGCGGACGTGCAATGGTTCGGATGGAGTTATTAGAGGAACAACGATGGAACTGGCGACGCCGGTGGCCGATGCTCTGAACAGGTTTCTCGACTTGTCGTCGCTGGAGCTGAAGACGACAGCCCAGAACATGGCCAACATCGATACACCGGGATACCGGACGGTCGGATTTGATTTCGCGTCGGAGATGCGGCGTTCGCTCGACAGCCTGAACCAGCAGGGGAGCGGCGGCGAGGCGGCCGGATCTCTTCCCGCGGTGCAGGCTGGTCCGGTGGATGGGCTATTGGAGCGTCCTGATGGAAATAACGTCTCAATGGATCGGGAAGGGATGAAGATGGCCGAAGCGCAGCTGCAGTTCCGGACCGGGGTGGAATTGCTGAAGCACGAGTTTACGCGGGTACTGGACGCGATCCACGAGGATCAGAAGTAAGGCGAGAGCAGAACGGGAGCGGGACGCGAGCAGGACGAGAGCGGGGCACAGGGCAGGACGGGATTCGCCGGATGAGGGGTAGAGATGAATCTGTTTGGCGCGATGGAGGTCAGTGGGTCGGCGTTGCAGGCGGAGCGCATTCGCGCCGAGGTGGTGGCGGCCAACATGGCAAACGCAGAGACGACACGCACGGCGAACGGCGGTCCTTATCAACGGCAACATGTTGTGTTTACCTCGATGGCGCCGCAGCAGAGTTTCGCGAGCCAGCTGATGGCGCAGTCGGGCGGATCGGGTGGGTCGGACTCGGAGACGGGCGGGGTTCGAGTTTCGGCGGTGGTGGCCGATCAGGGAGGCCCGCTGCGACGGTATGACCCGGGTCATCCGGACGCAGATAAGGATGGTTATGTATCGTACCCGGACATCAATCCTCTGAGCGAGATGGTCGATCTGATGGGGGCAACGCGGGCCTACGGATTGAACAGCTCGGCGGTGCAGGCGGAAAAGAGCATGGTCTCGGCTTCGCTCGATATCCTGAAATAGGAGGTTTGCCGATGCTGACGACAGCAGTTCCTTCGTCTTTCGTGGCCACACTCCCGACATCCGGGTTGGGGGGACCTGGGTCGACCGGAATCGCCCCGTCCGGGGCGGGCTCTTCGGGAGCAGCCCCGTTCGGCGATCTGCTGAAGAATGCCGTGTCGGGCATCGATAGTCTCGAGCAGCAGGCCTCGACGACCGTGGAAGGACTGCTGCGTGGAACCGGAGTCGATGTGCATGACGCGATGATCGCGACGCAGAAGGCGGATATGAGCTTCGAGCTGGCATTAGCCGTGCGCAACAAAGCCGTGGCCGCGTATCAGCAGGTCATGGGAATGCAGTTCTGAGCAGCGGAACTGAGGATCATGGATGGCCGAGAAGGCTGACAAACCGCAGACCGCGCTGACCGTACGGCGAGCCGAAGCTCTGGTAATGGAGGCGGCGACCCGCTTCCGGAACCTCGAACCGGGGCGCCGGATGCGTTTGCTGGTGACGGCTGGGTTTCTGATGGCTTGTTTTGGAGTGCTGGTCTGGTACGGTTCGCGCACCGACTGGCGGACGCTCTATGCCGGACTCGACCCGGACGATGCGCGGCAGATGGCGCAGGAGCTGACGGCAGCCGGGATTCCGTTTGACGTTTCGGCCGACGGGGGGGCACTGCGAGTGCCGGCGCAGAACCTGGACAAAGCGCGGCTGGCGACGACGGCCAAGGGCGGACCGAAGAGCGGGCGGATGGGATTCGAACTCTTCGACAAGCCCAACTGGATGGGTTCCGAGTTCGATGAAAAGGTGAATTATCAGCGAGCCCTCGAAGGGGAGCTGGAACATACGATTGCAACGCTGTCTTCGGTGCAGTCGGCCCGCGTGCATCTGGTGCTTCCCCACGATTCGCTGTTCACCACCGAACAGCGGGAGGCGAAGGCATCGGTCGTGTTGCGGCTGCGGCACCGCACGATTTCCGGCGACGAAGCGGAAGCGGTATCGAACCTGGTGGCCAGCGCGGTCGACGACCTGCGGCCGGAGAATGTTGTGCTGGTGGACGCACAGGGAGGAGGAATGCTCGGCCGCCGGACCGGGGATGCGGCGCTCGAAACGCATGAGGAGGCGCTTGCAGCGAAACTGGTCGAAACGCTCGAACCGGTGGCCGGTGCGGGGAATGTGCGGGCCTCGGTCAATGTGGACTACGACCCGAATTCCGCCGATGAGATTGACGAAGCGTACGATCCGGCCCAGACGGCGACTCTGTCGATGCAGCGCAACGAACAGGGCTCAGGACAACCGGCGGCATCGGGGATCCCGGGCACGGCCAGTAATGCGCCCAATGCGAAGCCGCCGCTCTATCCGGCGCAGAATGAGAGCGCGCAGAGCATGAAGCAGGAGAGCGCGACGTATGGGGTTTCGAAAAAAGTACGGCACAGCGTGGAAGCGGCAGGCCGGGTGCGCCGGGTGACAGCGGCGGTGCTCATCAATTATCGGCGCGTGAGTCAGGGAAGGCAGGCGAACTGGCAGCCGCGCAACGCGGACGAGATGAAGCGGCTGACGGACCTGGCGCAGTCGGCGGTGGGCTTCGACCCGGCGCGCGGAGATCAGGTGAGCGTCGAAGAGCTGGCGTTCGACGACAATGCGGCTCCGCCCGAGCCTGCGAGGGGAGAGCGGCTGCTGGCGATGGCAGATCAGTCGCAGTCACTGTTACGATATGGAACGATCCTGGTGTCGATTCTGGCCTTCTTTCTCCTGGTAGCGCGCCCGACGCTGCGCAGGCTGGCTGCGGCTCCGGTTCGCCACGTGGCGGGGTTGACGGCTCCGGCGGCGCATCGGCAAATTCCATCTGTGCCCGAACCGCTGCCGCTGACCCCGGAGCAACAGGCGGCCGAGCAGCGGAAAACGCGGGCGCAGAAGGTATTTGAGCAGGTGACCGAAGTTGTAAAACACGACCCCGCGCAAACCACACGGCTGCTGGAGAGCTGGATTCGGGAATAAACTATGGCCTCCGCGGATTCCCTTTTACCCTCGAACGTCAGCGCGCACTCCCTGAGCGGCGTGCGCAAGGCGGCGATTTTTCTGGTCGCTGTGGGCGAAGAGCTTGGGAAAAAGATACTCCAGAATCTCTCCGAGCCGGATCTGCAGAGGCTCACGGAGGAGATTGCCGAGCTGCGCGGCATTGCGCCCGATCTTTCCCTCGAAGTGGTCGAGGACTTTCATGAAATGCTGGACACCCAGCATTACATGATGCACGGCGGCCTGGATTATGCGACCAAGCTGCTGGTGGACACGTTCGGCGAAGAGCGCGCCGAAGAGATGCTGGGTCTGGTGAGGAGGTCGCAGGAAGCGAGCCAGAGCGATCTCACGGTGCTGCAGAGAGTCGATCCGCAACAGCTGGGCAAGTTTCTGGAAAGCGAGCATCCGCAGACGATCGCGGTGGTGCTGGCCCATCTGGACGCGAAGCGGGGGTCGACGGTCATCGACAGCCTGAGCGAGGAACGTCGGGTGGAGGCGATCCGGCGGCTTGCGGCGATGCGGCAATTTTCTCCGGAGATGGCGCAGCGCGTGGCCATGATCCTGCACCGGCGACTGGAGAACATGGGGGACACGGGCAGAAAGGCATACTCGGGGTTCAAAGCGGTAGCCGACCTGCTGAACCGCATGGAATCGGAAGAGACGAAAAAGATTCTGGATGAGATCGAAGCAGCCGACCTTCCCATGGCTCTCAACATCCGCAACCTCATGTTTACGTTCGACGATCTGGTGACCATTCCTCCCGCCAGCATTCGCGAGGTTGTGGCCGCTGCGGACAAGAGACAGCTGGCGCTGGCGCTGCGGGGCGCGCCCGAGGAGCTGCGAGCGCATGTCTTTGCGGCCATGTCATCGCGCGCGGCAGACATGCTGAAGGAAGACATGGAGGTGATGGGGCCGGTGCGGGCGCGAGAGGTGGCCGGCGCCCAGCACGAGATTCTTGCTCTGGCTCGCACCCTCGAAGCCGAAGGCAAGGTCATTCTCAAGCTCGAGCAAGGCGATGATTTCGTGGTGTGAACGCTCCATCGAATGGCAAACCCGGCTTGCCTGTTTGCTGGCAGCGGAATTGTGAAGGTCAGGCAGGCTGGCGGGACGGGAGAACGATGAGCTTCGAAGCAAGGTCCGGAGGAATGAATATCGATCGCTGGCGGGAGCGTCCGGAGAGAAACTGGCGTCGCCGGTGGATCGGCTTCGTGCTGGAACCGACGGAAGACCGATGCTGATGGAATTCGAAACGAACATCCGGACAATGGAATACCCGTTAATGACCGGGAGGTCGGATCCGGTCGAGGAGCCGGCATCGCCTGTCGATCCGGTCGAGCGCATCCGGGAACTGGAGACAGAGCGGGACGAGAGAGACCGGCAGTTTGCACGACAACTCGAGAGCGTGCGGCAGGAGGCCGTGGAGCGCGGTAGGCAAATGGCGGAGGGCGAGCAGGCGGCGTGGCGCCAGCAGTCGACGACCGCATTGTCCGCGGCCCTCGAGGGATTTCGCGCCCACACGGACGAGTATCTGGCGCGCGTGGAGCATGAGGTGGTGCGGCTGGCGCTGGCCGTGGCCGAACGGGTTCTGCGCCGGGAATCGCAGCTGGATCCGCTGCTTCTCTCGGGGGCGGTGCGCGTGGCCCTGGGGCAGATTGCAGAGTCAACCGCAGTGCGTCTGCGTGTGCCCTCTGGGCAGCGTGAGATGTGGGCTGAACTCGTGCGCCTGATGCCGGGGCTGCCGCTTCGCCCGGAGGTCTGCGCGGACCCTGCGATGGGAGACTGCGAGGCCGTAATGGAATCCAGTCTGGGCACGATTGACCTGGGTGTTCGTTCGCAACTCGCGGAGATCGAGCGAGGCTTCTTCGATCGGCTCGATATTCGAAAAGAGGGGAACGGCGAACCGGCCGGGCCCGATGCGGCCGGGAAGCGGGACTGAATGGAGCTGCTGGGGACCTACTTCTCCCGGCTGCGGGAGCGTTCGCCCTTTCACTGGCGCGGACGGGTGGTCGAGGCCACCGGGCAGACAATCGAATCCGAAGGCCCGCCCTGCTCGGTGGGGGAATGCTGCGAAATCCGCGACTCCGCGGGGAAGACGCACCCGGCGGAGGTGATCGGATTCCGCGGTTCCGGCGTGCTCTCGATGACATTGGGGGCGGCCGATGGGATTCGTTATGGAGATCCGGTATCCGCTTTGGGAATGACCCCGCGGGTGGAGGTCGGAGAGGGACTGATCGGACGGGTAATGGACGCCATGGGTCAGGCGATCGATGGCGGGCGAAGACCGGTTCTCCATACAGCAGTCCCGCTGGAGCGGCCTGCGCCGGCGCCGTTCGATCGGGAGCCGATTCGCGAAGCACTGGGAACCGGGATTCGCGCCATCGACGGCATGCTCAGTGTGGGCCGCGGCCAGAGGATTGGGATCTTCGGGGGGTCGGGGGTGGGCAAGAGCACGCTGATCGGCATGATGACGCGTAACAGCGATGCGGATGTGATTGTGGTGGGACTGGTGGGAGAGCGAGGCAGAGAGGTCGGAGAATTTCTCGAAGAGGGATTGGGGCCGGAGGGCAAAAAGCGCGCGGTCGTCCTGGTTTCCACGTCGGACCAGTCGGCACTGCTGAGGATGCGCGCGGCTCTGGCATCGATGAGTGTGGCGGAGTACTTTGCTGATCAGGGAAAACATGTGCTGCTGGTCCTCGACTCGCTGACCCGGTTTGCGATGGCGGCCCGTGAGGTCGGTCTGGCAGCGGGGGAACCGCCGACGACGCGTGGTTATACCCCGTCGGTCTTCAGCCGGCTGGCGCGGCTGGTGGAACGCGCGGGGCGCTTTCGCTGCGGCAGCATCACAGGCTTCTACACCGTGCTGATGGAGGGGGACGATCTGCAGGATCCTCTGGTGGACGCGGTGCGCTCTTATCTCGACGGTCATATCGTGCTGGCGCGAAACCTCGCTGCCGAGGGCTGGTATCCGCCCATCGATGTCATCGAATCGCTGAGCCGGCTGATGCCGTACGTCATCACCGAGGAGCATGCGAGGGCGGCCGCGACGGTGCGGCGGCTGCTGTCCACCTGGGCGCGTTCGGAGGATCTGGTGAGAATCGGCGCTTACAAGCCGGGAACCGATCAGGACATCGACCGTGCCCTGCAGTTCCGACCTGCGATTCGGAAATTCCTGATGCAGGGCGCGCGCGAGCGCGAGACATTCAACAACGGCCGCAACCAGCTGCAGCAGCTGGTCGGATCTATGGGGAACGGCTGATGCGGGATGAGCGACGATGTGGAGATTGAATCGGGTTTGAGCGGCATGCGAGCCTGGGGCCGATCGCAATTCGGAAACGTCCGAGCAGGGCGCGCGCGTGAGACTTTCAACGACGGACGGAACCAGATGCTGCGGGTGGTCGAACCTATGCTGCAGGATCTTCTGTGGCGCTGGCGGATCTATGGAGAACGGCTGATGCAGGGTGAGCGATGAAGCAGAGTTTGACTCGAGTGTTGCGCGTCCGGGCGTTATTGGAAGACCTGTCTCGGCTGGATCTCGAAAAGAAGAACGCTGAGATGCGGCAACTGGAAGCGGCCGCAAGCGGACAGCGGCGGCTGGCACTGGTCACGCGCGCAGACGCTTTGCGCATGCTGAGCGAGGGTGAAGTTGTTGGGCGCGAGTCGTGGCTGATGAGGATCGCGGATGCCCGGATTCTTGAGCGGAAAGAGGCGGGGCTGAAAGCGCTGGTGGTGCGAGGGGCTCCGGCCGTCAGCCAGGCGCGCGAAGAAATGATGGCGCGGCGTATCGATCGGCGGCAGGTGGAGGCGCTGCTGGCGAGCGCAGCCCGGGCCGAGAAGAAGGAAAAGGCTCGGAGGGAACAGAACCGCATCGATGACTGGTTCCAGAGCGGTTCGTTGCGCGGTACTCGAAAGCGAAAGTAAGAAGCGTCTCAGATCGCTGAGAGTTGAATGGCATGCGATTTGCAAAACTTCCGGCAGAGGAATTGAACTTTGTATCTTGCTGCCGCTCAGATGCTGATCGCACAAACCGGAAAGGCAGCCGGGCCGGCCATCGGCTATTCGAGTAAGGAGCCGGCGGGCGGAACATCCTTCCGAGACCTGATTCGACCGAAGGTCCAGGCTGAGGAAGAAGCTTCGCCGGCGTCATCGAACTCATCGTCCCCATCGAGCCGGAAAACGGAGGCCGGTTCCAACGCAGAAGAGTTCCTTCTCGACGGTGGCGGCGGGGCATCGGAGAGGCAGCCGACGGCAGGAACAGGATCAACTGCGATTTTGGCTGGCGGTGCGGTTGACTCTAGAGCGGCATCGGGCAGTGTGGGGGACGCAACGGACCGGCAGGGGATCGCGGTGCGGGCCGCCGCTGTCGCCGATGCTGGTTCCGATGAATCCTCTGAGGCTGCGTCTTCTCCGAATCGTGCGCCGGCTGGGCACTCGAATAGTTCCACCTGGCGCCAGGGCGATAACGCTGGCTTCGAGAGTGGTGCGACGGATCGGAACGAGCAAATTTCCCCACAACAGCCACGGCAATCCTGCGATGCGTTGGTGACATCTGTGCCGCAGTCCCCCGACCCGGTGGCAGCGCCCGTGGCCTCCGGGCAGGCTGCGTTTGAGAGGAAAGCCGAGGGGGCCGGTGACACTCATTCTTCGAATCGGCCGGGTTCAACGATTGCTCGCGGAGAGAAGAAACCGGAACATCCGGGTTCCACGGGACAGCAGGAAGCGGGGCAGGTCCCCCTGGCTGCGTACACTATAACCGCCGCGCAGCCGGAAAGCGTCTCCGGGCTGGATTCAGGAGCCAATCCGTGGGCGATGGCCATTCGGGCACCGACAGCAGCGACAACACGGGCGCGGGGAGAGATCGGGTCGAACCACTATAAGCTGGCGACCGTGGCCATCGACACTCTGGGCGGACTGAAGAAGTCCGAAACGCCATTATCGACCGGACATGCGGCTTCAGCGGGGAACGGGGCTTCGGCATCGCCATCCACCATCGTTGCGGCTGAATCCGAGCAAGGTCTGTCGGCGGACTCACGCAGCGCGGCCGTCGCGGCGCTGGCGACATCGGGTGCGACCGAACCCAACAAGGCCATTTCGTTGAGCCATCAGAAGGCCGCAACGACGAACACACGCACCAGCGCACCAGCATCGCCGGCCACCGGCAGAAATCCTATGGAGCCGGCGGGGGAGCAGGGTGCGGGCCCGGTCGTGGGCGCGATCGCGGCGCCGCGAAAAGCGTGGTCCGGCGGAGATATAGCGCACGGTTCGCCTCAACCGGAGCACTCCCTCACCGAGGTCTCTGCCGAAACAGCTGGGCAGGGTGTGAACGCGGCACCGACCAAAACGATGGGACATTCCGGAATGCCGATTCTCGCTGCGGGCTCCATGGCACACACGCCGGGGAGTACCGGCGTTGAATCGGCCGTGCCGTCGCCGGACACGACGACACTTTCGCCTGCAACTCATGCAACGAGCGGAACCACGGTAACGCCGCCGTCTCTACCGGCGACTGTGCCGGCGACTCATTTTCCGCATGCCCCGGCGAGCGCCACCTTTGAGCGGATGGACTCAGCGGCGGCGCCGGAGGTGATGGAAAGCACTCCGCAGCGACTTGCGGTGGGGGTCCGAAGCCCGGGTCTGGGATGGGTGGAAATACGCACCAACAATACCGCGGGGCAGGTCTCCGCCACGGTTGCAACCGGTTCGGTCGAGTCTCACAACGCCTTGTCGGCGCAGTTGCCGTCGGTGCGGGAATATCTGGCCGGGGAACATGTTCGCATCGACAATCTGGCGTCGGAAAGGTTTTCGTCGTCTTCCGGCGGTGGCGAGGGATTCTCCGGTGGGCGGTCCGGCAATGAAGCCCGCAATGAAGGAAGTCGCAACGCGGAGAGTGCGGACGAGGCGATTGCCACGACATCCGCAGACGCGGAGATGGAAAGTTTGTCGTACATCAACGTGCGGGTCTGACGGTTGAGAGGAGAGACATGCAGATATTTTCGAATCCGCTGACAGGATCGACACGGGCGGCGGCGCAGGCGGCGGATGCAGGGACATCGTCGGGCAGCGATGCATCTTCTTCGTCGTCGACGAATTCGGCAACCATATCGGCCAATGATTTTTTGCAGCTGCTGGTCACCGAGATGCAGAATCAGGATCCGACAGCCGATACCGATCCAAACGAGTACATCAATCAGCTGGTGCAGGTAAACAGCCTTGAACAGCTGATCTCCATTAACCAGGACCTGACCCCGACGGCATCATCGGGAAGCAGCGGCGGCTCGGGGAGCGGCGGCTCGGCAGGTCAGACAGCCGGCAGCAGCGGCATCCTCGGAAACAACGGGGCAACCGCGGCTCCGGGAAACCTGAGCTTCCCGAACACCGGAGCGTCCACCTCGCGGATCGCGAATGCGCTCGAAACTGCGGCGCAGAGCCTTGGGAGTGGACCATCGGCGCCTGGATCTTCGGCGAGCCCGATGGAGTCGATGCTCAGCTCTCTGAAAGCGCGCGCGCAACATGCGCACCCATCCACTTCCAACCCGGCGCATTAGAACCGCGCGCGGCTACCTCACGGAGGAACCATGTCATCCTTTTCGATTCCGCTGACCGGGCTCAAAGCTTCGTCCGAAGCGCTCGATACCATAGCCAACAATCTCTCCAACATGAATACGACGGCATTCAAGAGCCAGAGCGTCATGTTCAGCGACCTCTTTTATCAGCAGATCGGGGCGACGGGGTCTGGCAATCCGCTGCAGGTGGGCGCAGGCACGCAGGTGGCAGCGACCGATACGGATTTCTCGCAGGGAGGCGTCGACTCGACGGGCAATGCTTCCGATCTCTATATCAACGGGAACGGGTTCTTCGAGGTTCAGGGCTCTGGCGGGGGCACGGAACTGACGCGGGACGGGAACTTCACGACCAGCGGGGAAAATCTGGTGACTCAGGATGGGCAGAATGTGATGGGCTACCCGGCCACGGACGGCGTTGTCAACACCAGTGCAGAGCTAACGCCGATCCGGCTGCCGGTAGGACAGGTGGAGATCGCAAAGGCGACGACGACGATGTCCATGACCGCTAATCTGAACGCTTCCGATGCGGTGGGGACGACGGTGCAGGGGCAGGTACCGATCTACGACTCGCTCGGCACCAGCCACGAAGCGACGGTGTACTTTACCAAGACGGGGACCAACACCTGGAATTACAGCCTTTCCCTCGACCCGAAGACGCTGTCCGATACTTCTTCGGCGACGACGCGAACACTGGCTGCAACCCCGGGCGCCGGAACCGTTTCCTATGCGTTCGATGCGGGCGGGACGGTGGATCCTTCGACGAGCTTCACGATTACCGACGGCAACAACGTGACGGTCGCCGCTCCCACTGCCACCGCCGGCGAATCGCTGAGCAATTATCTGACGTCGCTGAAGGGGGTCCTTTCCACCACCGAGGCCACGGCCAGCGTGACCGGCAACACGCTGACGATTACCGGTGGCACCATTGGGGGGGCGGGGAAAGTAGTGGAAGGCGGCATCACCACGTATGCGTATAACTTCGATGCGGGAGAGACGGTCGATCCCTCGAGCAACCTGACCATTACTGGCACCAACAGCAGCGGAAACAGCGTAACGACGGCTGTGCCGCCGCTGACTCCGGGAGAGAATCTGAGCAGCTACGCAACGGCGCTGACGGGGATGCTGGGATCCATCCAGGGTGTACAGATTTCGGCGACCGCCAACGGGCTGAGCATCTCCGGCCCGGGGATCTCGCTTGGGGGAAGTCTGATCGAAAGCGCGGCGGGAACGGCTTCGGGAAACGCTACTGGCTCGCTGACCTTTGATTCGAGCGGCAACCTGATCGCGCCCACATCGAATATTGTGGGCATCCAACTGGGCGGACTGTCCGACGGAGCAGCGAATCTGAGCCTGACGTGGAACCTGTATGGAAGCGGCGGCACGGGGGATATTACGCAGAGCGTGACCGATGCGGCCTCCTCCAGCAATCCGGTCACGGGGACGACACAGGACGGGTACGCGAGCGGGACCTATCAGGGCTTTGCGGTCGATTCATCCGGGATCGTTTCGGCCACCTTCAGCAATGGACAGACCCAGGCGGTTGGCCAGGTTGTGCTGGCCAATGTGGCCAACACGCAGGGGCTGACGATCGAAGCCGGGAACAATTACGCGACGACGACGGCATCGGGCAACGCGACGGCGGGAATCGCCGGAACGGGAGGTCTCGGAACGCTCGAAGATGACACACTGGAGGAATCGAATGTCGATATGTCGACGCAATTCTCGAATCTGATCGTGGAGCAGCAGGCATTCGACGCGAGTTCGAAGGCGATCACGACATTCGACACCATCTCACAGGACACGCTCAACATGATCCACTAAACGGAGGTTGCGGCCGAACCGTCCAGAATGCTCTCGTAAAAGCGCTCATAGAGGGGAACGATCTTCGAGGCGCAGTAACGGTTCTGGGCGGTGCGGCGGGCGGCTTCCGCCATGGCGAGATAACGGCCGGAGTCGCGCAGCAGTTCGATGGCGGCTTCGGCCATTCCATCGACATCGCCGACGGGCAGGAGGCGGCCATTCACTCCGTCTTCGATCAGCTCCGGTACTCCGCCAACGCGCGTAGCGATGGTGGGTACGCGGCAGGCCATAGCCTCGAGGGCAACGAGGCCGAAGGATTCCTGTTCGCTGGGCATCAGGAGCAAATCGGCGAGCGGCAGAATTTCTGAGACGCTGCCTTGTTTGCCGAGGAAGTGGACCTGGTCCTGAATTCCCTTTCGGTGCGCGGTCCACTCGGTGGCGGAACGGTCGGGGCCATCGCCGATCATGAGCAGGCGAGCGGGGAGTTCCTGGGCGACG
Source organism: Acidobacterium sp. (assembly GCA_003167515.1). GTDB lineage: Bacteria > Acidobacteriota > Terriglobia > Terriglobales > Acidobacteriaceae > Palsa-343. The sequence continues at coordinate 19,378 of PMSS01000265.1, forward strand.
CGGGAGAAGATGCGTACGACGTCGGCGGTGCGCTTGACCGGCCGAAAATTGGACAAGTGGACGAGGATCTTTTCGCCGGGCTCGGCGTAGCGGGCACGGCCTGCGGCGCGCTCGGGTTCGGCCAGCGGCATGTAGACGTCGCAATTCACGAAATTAGGGATGACGTGGATGGCTTTCTCCGGATGGAACTCGTGGATGGTCTTGTCTCTCAGGTAGCTGGAGATGGCGGTGACGCCGTCACTCTCGTTTATACCGAAACGCGTGATGGGGAGATAGGAGTGGTCGAGGCCGACGAGCGTGATGTCCGTTCCATGCAGGGTAGTGATGAAGGGCAGGCGGCGTTTCTGGCGGGCGAGCATCTCGCGCGCCAGGTAAGCCGATATGGAGTGCGGGATCGCGTAGTGGACGTGGAGGAGGTCCAGTTCGTAATAGGCCGCCACCTCGGCCATGCGCGTGGCGAGGGCAAGATCGTACGGGGGGTATTCGAAGAGCGGGTAGTTTGAGACGGGGACTTCGTGGAACGCGATGTCCTGCTCGCGGCCGCGCAGCCGGAAGGGCTGCGAATAGGCGATGAAGTGCACCTGATGCCCCGCAGCAGCCAGCTCGATGCCGAGTTCGGTGGCGACAACTCCGCTGCCGCCGTAGGTGGGATAACAGGTGATGCCGATCTTCATAAGGCTCCGGGTTAACAGTACAGATTCCGTTCAAGTTTGTTCTTCTGGTGCTTTAGAGTTCAAGAAGTACGGAATACCTGATACCACGATACGAGAGCAGAGCCTTTGCGTGTAGCGATTGATACCGGCGGCACTTTTACGGATTGCGTTTATCTGGAAGGCGGGGAAATTCGCGTTCTGAAGGTGTTCTCGACTCCCGGCGATCCCGCTGTCGCGGTTCTCGACGCTCTCAGGCTGATCGGGGCTCAGGGAGCGATCGAGGTTCGGCACGGGACCACCATTGGAACCAACGCCATGCTGGAGGGGCGCGGCGGACCGGTGGCCTCTGTGAGCACGGCCGGCTTTGAGGACACAATCGCGATCGGGCGGCAGACGCGCAGCGATTTGTATGACTGGTTCGCGCCGGTTCCCGTTTGTCTTGTGCCGCGTGGGTTGAGATTCGGAGTCGCGGAGCGGGTTGGCGCGGGGGGAGAGGTGCTGGGCACGCCAGCCGATGGCGAATTGCGGGATCTGGCCGAGGCGATTCGCGGCAGCGGGGCGAAGGCGGTTGCCATTTCGCTGCTGTTTTCTTTTGCTAATCCTGAAACGGAGCAGCGGGTTGAGGCGGCTTTGAGCGGGCTGGGGATGCCGGTATCGGCTGCGCACCGCATTCTGCCTGAGTTTCGCGAGTATGAGCGGGCGTCGACTACCGTCGTCAATGCTTATCTTGCGCCTCGCATGCAGGATTATTTGTTGCAGCTTTCGGAGCGGGTTTCTGCTAAACACCAGGGCAGTCCACTACAGGTGATGCAATCTTCGGGCGGCATTGTTTCTGCGCGGCTGGCCGCACGGGAGCCGGTGCGCACGGTGCTTTCGGGACCCGCGGGCGGAGTGCTGGGGGCGAGCCGCGTTGCGGGATGGGCCGGCTTTGGGCGGATCATCGGCCTCGATATGGGCGGGACTTCGACCGATGTTTTTCTCTCTGACGCTGCGCGGGGCGGGGTGCGGCGAACGCGGGAGTCTGTGGTGGCGGGCGTGCCGGTGAGCGTGCCTATGCTCGAAATTCATACCGCGGGGGCGGGAGGCGGGTCGATGGCTCGTTTCGATGAGGGGGGGATGCTGCGCGTGGGGCCGGAATCCGCGGGAGCCGACCCTGGTCCGATTTGCTTTGGACGCGGAACGACAGCGACGGTGACGGATGCGAACCTGTTGCTGGGAAGGCTGGATGAGGCGAGCTTTTTGGGAGGAAGCGTGCGTCTCGACGCGGAGCGGGCCGGGAAGCTGATGAGGGAGCAGAAGGGGACTCTTGCGTCGGTTGAGGAATTCGCCGCGGGGATCCTGCGCGTCGTCGAGACGGAGATGGAAAAGGCGATTCGCGTGATCTCGGTTGAACAAGGGTACGATCCTCGCGAGTCTACGCTTGTTGCTTTTGGGGGCGGTGGTCCACTGCACGCTTGCTCTCTGGCGCGGGCACTACGCATTCCCACGGTGCTGATTCCGACGATGCCGGGGGCACTTTCGGCGCTGGGGATCATGCTGGCGGATGTGGTTCGGGATCACGCGCGGACCGTGATGCTGGCGGACGATGCTGTCGGTGAACTGAGAACTCAATTCGGGGAACTCGAAGAACTGGCGAGTGCGGAATTTGCGGCAGAGGGACTCAAGGGGATTGCGGAGTATTCGCTCGATCTCCGGTATGCCGGCCAGGGATATGAGCTGAACGTTGCGTGGGACTCGGAGTCGCCGAGAACTTCGGTCAGGGAATTTCATGAGCTTCATCGGCGGCGGTATGGATTTTGCGATGTGGAGAAGCCGGTGCAGATTGTGAATCTGCGTCTTCGCATGACGGCCGGGGGTGAACCCTACGCTCCTGTGGGGCACGAACTCAGGGCCGGGGACGGAAGTGGCGCTTTTTGCGGCGAGCGGAAGATTTTCTTCGATGGAAAATTTTTGACTTCGCGTTTGTATCGGCGTGAGCGACTGGTTGCCGGAGATGTTATTCCGGGACCCGCGATGATCACGGAATATACATCGGCTACCGTTTTGCCGCCTGGCTGCCGGGCCACGGTCGATGCTTTCGAGAATCTGACGATCGCAGTGGGAGCGGAGAGCGCATGAGCATTGACTCTGTCGAGCTCGCCATTTTTCGGAGCGGCGTGCATTCGATCGCCGAGGAAATGGGGGCGGCGCTGCGGCGCACGGCTCTTTCGCCGAATATCAAGGAACGGCGCGATTATTCCTGCGCGCTTTTCGATCATGAAGCGCGGGTGATTGCTATGGGCGATCACATGCCAGTGCACCTTGGCTCGATGCCGATGTCGGTCGAGGCCGCAGTCGCAGCGATGAGCTTCAATCGCGGCGACGTTGCGGTGCTGAACGATCCTTATGCGGGGGGNNTCGATGGGGCCGGCGCGCGAGATTTTCCAGGAGGGATTACGGATTCCGCCGGTGCGCATCGTGCGCGGCGGGGCGATCGATCGGGAGATGCTCGATCTGATTCTGCTGAACGTGCGCACGCCGCGGGAGCGGGAGGGCGATCTGGCTGCGCAGATCGGCGCTTGCCGTGTGGGCGAGCAGCGCATTTTGGAGCTGGTCGCGAAATATGGCGAAGAACGGCTACGCGTGCTGACTGACGAGCTGATGGATTACTCGGAGCGGCTAGTGCGCGCTGAGTTGCGGCGCATGCCGGGCGGTGAGTTCAGCGCCGAAGACTGGCTTGACGATGATGGCATCGATGATGCGCCGATCAGGATTTGCGCACGCATCCGGATTGATCCGGAGGCGGCATCGATCGAGATCGATTTTGCGGGATCGTCTGCGCAGGTGACGGGGAGCGTGAATGCGGTGCGTGCCATCACGCTCTCGGCGTGTTTCTATGTGTTGCGCTGTCTGCTGGGGCGGGACGCTCCTGCGACTGCCGGGATATTGCGTCCGCTGACTCTGCTCACTCCTCCGGGAAGTGTTGTCGATGCTCGTTCGCCGGCGCCGGTGGCGGGCGGAAATGTTGAGACATCGCAGCGGATCGTCGATGTGCTGATGCGGGCTCTGGCGCAGGCGATACCGGATCGAGTGCCTGCGGCGAGCGCCGGAACGATGAGCAACCTGACGATTGGCGGCGTTGATCCGCGGAGTGGGCAGCCATTTACGTACTACGAGACGGCTGCGGGAGGAATGGGGGCGCGACCTGGGATCGACGGAATTTCGGGCGTGCAGACGCACATGACCAACTCGCTGAATACACCGATTGAGGCGCTCGAATATGCATATCCCTTCCGGGTTCGGCGGTACTCGTACCGGGAGGGGTCTGGCGGGGACGGTAAATTTCGGGGCGGAGATGGGCTGATTCGCGAGATTGAGTTGCTGGCGCCCGCGCAGGTTACGCTGCTTGCGGATCGGCGGAAATTTCGGCCGTGGGGATTAGAGGGCGGCGAAGACGGGGCGCCGGGTCGGGCGGTGGTGACAAAAGGAGCGACCGGCGAGGAGATTGAGTTGCCTGGAAAATGCAGCCTGCAACTGGAGGCCGGAGACGTGCTGCGGATCGAGACTCCGGGCGGGGGCGGGTGGGGCAGGAAATAACGCGATCTGCGGGCGTAGTCGGCGAAGAGTGCGCCCCCGGGGGGGTGTTTCTGCTGGCCCTTTGTTTTGTTGAAGCTGGACAGTAACTCTTTTTTTACGGTACCTGACAGCCTATGAAAACAAGTTAGTTGGTTCACGAGTGCGAATGCAGCATTCGTACTCGCGAATGAAGGGATGAGGCGGCCGGGGGTAAGGCGGCCAGGGACGGAACGGCCGGCATTCTGCGGTGCTGCTGGTGTAGTCGTCGAAGCTGATCCCATGGCGGAGTCGCCTCCCTTCCGAATTAGAAAAGCCGCCTGGGTGGACGCTTTTTCTTTCTTTACTCTATAAGATCAGAATAGCAGGTTCAGAGGAAAAAACTGCCAACTTTCCTAGCTTGTAAGTCTCGATTTATCTTGACTTGTTACTTTGGGTAAGTGGTGGAAACTTGACAGGAACGGCAGAATTGGTGCGGTGGGAAAAAAGGCTCCTTGCGAGGAGCCTTTTTGTTTATTGGGATGGTCTCTGGCGATACTTTGGAGCACTACTCCGCCAAAGATGTGCAGGCCGCCGGGTGAACGACACCGGTGGCCCCTAAGGAAGCTCTGATTAAGCCTTCGAGAACGATTCCTCAGGGCAAAGGCTCATTTTTCACTGATTTTTACGGATGGCTGTCTGGCCCCCTTCAAAGCCGCGTGACGGAGAACCGGAGGAAAGCTCAACAGCTTTGCGGAAAGTGCGTAAGCGGAGTTGAGCCTGAGTACTTTTCCCAAAATGGTGCAAGCCAGCACTTTTAGGGTGAACCCAGAATCGATTCGCGTTGACGTCCGGGCAGGCTGGGAGTTTGCTTCTTGCTATGGGGTGAACCTGGCCGTCCCCGCGTTTTGGGGGTGTGGCGTTTTTTCTGCAAGCTATCAGGCTGTGGCGCGACGGAGAACCGGGGGAAAGCTTAACAGCTT
>PMSS01000252.1 GCA_003167515.1 Acidobacterium sp.
ATATTCAGCACCAGCTTGGTCGGGATCCACGCGCATGAAGGCGGGGACCGCGACCAAGCTGGTGCTGAATATGCTGTCGACGGGAGCCCTGGTGCGGCTGGGCTATGTGTACGGCAACCTGATGGTGAACGTGCAGCCGACGAACACGAAACTGGCGGATCGCGCGGCGCGAATTATCGCGGCGATCACGGGGTTGGGATACGCAGAGGCCGCGGAGTTGCTGGCCCGGGAGGAGTCGGTGAAGACCGCCGTGGTGATGCAGAAGCTGGGGCTGAGCCGCATCGACGCGGAGGCACGACTGGCAGCTGCGCATGGGCGGCTGAAAGATGCTCTGCGATGACCGGCGGGTTTGTGAGGCAGCCGCGATGAAGTCGTTGAGAACAGCTCATCCGCGCGGGGGCTCGCATCTTCCCCCGGACCAATCGACCACATTTCGTAGTCGCACGAGAAAGAGACTGTATGAAAGCTACGCAGTTTGAATTTCGCTTCCGGCTCGTGATCATCCTTCTGCTTTATACGGTGGGCTTCTGGGCGCCCCGGACCTGGACGCATGGCCGGATCGGTCCACCCCCAACCACGGCATGGCTGGCGCTCTCCACGACGCTGGCGCGCTGGGGATGGCATATCGACCAGGCGACCCTCCTGGTGACCGGACTTGCCATCCTCTGCGGCTTTGCAGGCGCTGCATTACGCGTCTGGGGAACAGCGTTTCTCGGAGCCTCCATCGTGCATGCGGGGCCGATGCAGGCGGGGAGCGTGATGGCCGCCGGCCCCTACCGCTACGTGCGCAATCCGCTGTACCTTGGGTCGATATTTCTGGCGGTGAGCATCGCGATCCTGATGCCGCCCTCGGGCGCAGTGGTTTTTCTTGTGGTGCTGAGCTTGTTCTATTTCCGGCTCATCCTGGGCGAAGAAGAATTCCTCGCCAAAGAGATAGGGCCAAACTATCTGGCCTACCGGCAGCAGGTGCCGCGTCTTCTGCCAACGCTGCGCCCGCGCATTCCAAAGTCGCCGGCACGCCCACAATGGCTCACCAGCGTTGTGGCCGAAACCCTCCCGGTCACGTACCCGCTATGCCTCGCCGTACTGGCGTGGCGGTACGACCCGGTTCTGCTCATCCGGTGCCTGGTGGTTTGCTTTGGGCTGTCGCTGGTCACGAAGGCGATGCTGCCAAAGAAACGAGCGCCAGCCGCATAGTCCCGCCTGATTGACGAAGAACCAGCCTCGTCTGCTCAGGAGGTCTTGCCGGGCGTGCCAACGTCCTCCTCTTCGGGATCGGAGGTTGCGCTGCGGCCCCGTGTCGCCCAGAGGATGCAGCTGAGAAATATGACGACAAGAAGGAGAAGGACGCCGATGGTATTGGGTGTTTCGATCATAATTGCCTCTCCACCGTGTAGACAGCATAACCGGGGTTTTCGTTGCATCGCAGATCGCGGGCATCTCTTCCTTCGCAGCAGGCATCCAAGCTCAAACCCATGACGGCTCCTCGCCCATGGGCGAGAGAATTCACCCATGAAGACCCCTTCAGCATGGCTCGCGCTCGTTTTGTTCTCTGCCTCGATCTCAGCTCCGCTGTTCGCGCAGGACGACGGAATTGGCGCGGGTCCACGTGGGGGCAGCGTCTTCGCTGAATTCTCCGCTGCTCGGCCGGGACAGGGTGAAGGCGTTGTCTGGGGCGGCAACGGCGGCGGCTATATCCAGGGTCATATTCTGGGATTTGTCGCGCGCGCAACGGCTCTGCCCAGCAACGCCGGCATTCGCATCTATAACGCTGTGATCGGCCCGCGTATCGCGGTCCGTCTTCCCATCGTGAGGGTATTCGTGGAGGCCGGAGGCGGGACGGGATATACCAACTACTACAATGCCCTCGGCGAGTCCGGCTCGTCGTGGGGAGCGGCGTGGCAGGCGGACGCCGGAGTGTCGCACGGCATTCTGCCGCGAGTGGACTGGCGCGTTCTTGAGGTGGCGTACGGCCATATTTACGTGGGGCAGGGCGTTTCCCCGGTCGTGGCAAGTACGGGGCTGACGTTGCACCTTTGGTAGGCGATTCGCGCGACTCTAATTTCCCTGGGCGATAGATGTGAAGGCCTGGCTGGCGGCGTCGATGGTCTGCGCGATGTCCTCGTCGGTGTGGGCTGTGCTCATGAACGCAGCCTCAAACTGCGACGGCGGGAGCCAGACGCCCGCGTTGAGTATGGCCTGATGAAAGGCCGCGAAGTGCCCCGTGTCGGATTGGGCCGCGGTGGCGAAGTCCGTAACCGGGGCTGAATTGAAAAACCATGTGAACATCGCGCCCACGCGGTTGGTCGTGAGCGGAACGCCAGCCCTGTCGCCTGCTGCAGCAACTCCATCGGCGACGGCAGCGCTCAGCTTCTCTAATTTCGCGTAGACCGCGGCGCGGTGTTCGCGCAGATACCCGACAGTGGCAATACCAGCGGCCATGGCGAGCGGATTCCCGCTCAGAGTACCGGCTTGGTATACAGGACCGAGAGGCGCGAGCTGATCCATGATGTCCGCGCGGCCCCCGAAGGCGCCACAGGGCAAGCCGCCGCCAAGAATCTTGCCCAGCGTGGTCAGGTCGGGGCAGATGCCGTAGAGCTCCTGTGCGCCGCCGAAGGCGACACGGAAGCCAGTCATAACTTCGTCGAAGATCAGCAGCGCTCCATGTTTCGCGGTGAGGGCTCGCAGCGCTTCGAGATAGCCGGGCGCGGGTGGAATGCAGCCAGCGTTGCCGACCACCGGCTCGACGATGATGCAGGCGATGGATTGGCCAGCTAGCGCTGTCTCAACGGCAGCAACATCGTTGAAGGGCAGCGCCAGGGTGAGATGGGCGGCTTCTTCCGGCACGCCCGCGGAGCCAGGGATGCCGAAGGTGGCGACGCCGGAGCCGGCCTTCACCAGAAGGCCGTCGGCGTGACCGTGATAGCAACCTTCGAACTTGACGATGTACTTGCGATTCGTGAAGGCACGGGCCACGCGAATCGCTGACATGGTCGCCTCAGTGCCGGAGCTGACGAAGCGCATCTTCTCAATCGAGGGGTAAGCAGCCTGGACCAGCTCAGCGAGATCGCCTTCGGCCTGGGTTGAGGCTCCAAAGCTGGCGCTGCGAGCCGCTGCCTGCTGGATGGCTTCGACAACCGGCGGAAACGCGTGTCCGAGGATCATAGGACCCCAGGAGCCAAAGTAGTCGATAAAGCGGGTGCCGTCCGCGTCCCAGAGATAAGCGCCTTCACCGCGCACCACGAAGGGAGGCTCGCCGCCGACAGCGCGAAAGGCGCGCACCGGCGAGTTGACGCCGCCGGGGATAACCTCGCGGGCCCGGGCAAACAGGGAATCGCTGCGACCGGTCATCCGGCCACGCTACTTGAAGTTAGGCCTCGCAGACGTCGGCCAGGTACTCAAGCGGCCGCAGCG
>PMSS01000215.1 GCA_003167515.1 Acidobacterium sp.
GGCTACTGGCTACCGGCTACTGGCTGCTTCTACTCCGCCCGCAGCGTCTCCGCCGGATCGATCCTCGCAATCCGCAGCGTCGGCAGCACACTCGCCCCAGCCGCAATCGCTACCAGCAGCAGCGGCACGCTCACCAGCGTCACCGGATCCCAGGTGCTGACGCCATAGATCGCACTCTTCATCACGCGCAGCACAAAGAACGAGGAGACCAACCCCACCAGAACGCCAGCGACAGCCGCCGTCACGCCTGACGACGCAATCTGCTGCATCGCCTGTCCCAGCGTCGAACCCAGCGCGATGCGGATCCCGATCTCCCGTGTCCGCTGCACCACCAGGTTCGACACCAGCGCATAAATGCCCACCGCCGACAGCAACAGCGCCAGTCCGGCCAGCGTGCCCAGCAGCGTCACCTCGATCATCTGCATTTGTAACTGCCGATCGAGCAAATCCTGCATCGAGTAGAAGCCCGAGAAAGGCAGCCCCGGATCGACCGCCGAAAGCGCCCGCTGCATCTGCCCCGTCAGATCGCCCACCGGTCCGCGCGTGCGCACGATCCACGACGGCTGAGCCCACATATGCACGACCGTGATCAGCTTCGGCGACGTCTGCGTATACGGCACGTAATAGATCGGATCGACCCCAATCGGCGCATCGCGACGCACATTCGATTGATCCAGCACGTCGGGGACGACCCCGACGATCGTGACCGCTCTGTCTCCGCTCACGAAATGGCGTCCGATCGGACTCGTCTCGCCATAGAAGTGTTTGCCGAAGGCCTCGTTCACCACCGCGACCGGCTGCGAGGTTGCCTTATCGGAGTCCTGTAATGGCCGTCCCGCCAGCAAAGGAATCTTCAGCGCCGAAAAATATTCAGGCGTGATGTAACTAAAACTGCTGCCATCTTCCTTCCCCGCGAACTTACCGTCGGGAACCTCGACGTCATCGTTGATGAATGTTTCGTACGGTGCGCTCAGCGCCACCGCCGCATTTTCAACGCCCGGGATTTGTTTCATCGCTCTCACGCTTTTCGAGAGGAGCGCCTGGAACGCCGCCGGATCGTGGTACCGCGCATCGTCAAGCGACGCCTTCGCCGCCACTACGTTGTGGGGATCGAATCCAGGCGGCAGCGATTCAAGGTGAACGAGCGTCCGCACCAGCAACCCCGCGCCCGCCAGCAGCACCACCGTCAGCGCAATCTCCGCGCCAATCAGCCACTGCCGCACCCGTGCCGACCCGCCAGCGACTGAACGACCGCCCGACGCGATCGAGCTGCGCAGGTCCACCCGCCGCGTCTCCAGCGCCGGCAGCGCGCCAAACAGCAGGCTCGTCACCACAGAAACGCCAAGTGCAAACACCAGCACGTGCCCATTGAGCGCGAAGCCGCCGATTGGAATCATCTCGTCGGGAAGTAGCTGTTTCATCGCGCGGAACAGTCCCAGTGCCAACCCAACGCCCGCCGCGCCGCCGGTCAGCGCCAGCACCAGATTCTCGATCCACAACTGCCGCAGAATCCTCCCGCGTGTTGCCCCCATCGCCAGCCGCGTCGCGATCTCCGGCGTGCGGCGATGAATGCGCGCCAGCATCAGCCCCGCGAGGTTGGCGCACGCGATCAGCAGGATGAATCCCACCGCCAGCATCAGAGCCTGCGTCTGCTCACGCATCGCGCTGCCCGCGTAGAAGTTCAGCGGGCTCGGGAAATACCACACCCGCCACTTCGCGAGGTTGTATTCCTGGGTCGGTGGCAGATGCGCCAATTGTCCGCGCACCTCCGCCCACGTGGCGCCCGGCTTCAGCCGCATCAGGATCAGACAGTTCGTCCCCATGCACACGCCGTTTGGGTCATCCGGCATCAGCGGCGTCCACACGTCGGCAGGGTTCGGCATCTGCGCGCCCTGCGGCAACACGCCCACCACCGTATATGGCGCGCCACGCAACAGGATCGACTTGCCCAATATGCCTGGGTCCTGGCGAAACGTCGTCCGCCACAGCCCATAACTCAGCACGACTGCCTTGCCCGCTCCCGGCCGATCTTCTTCCTCAGTGAAGCCGCGCCCCAGCGCTGGCTGGATGCCCAGCACCTCGAAATAATGCGCGGAGACGGTCACGTTGTGAACATAGCGGACAGCCCCGCCCTCCGCCGCACCCGCCTGCAGATTCACGCCCTCCGTTCCCCCGAATGGCTGTCCACCGGCAGCCGCCGTAACCGCTGGAACGCCCTGCAATACTGCGCGCCACGTTGCTCGGTCTGACGAGTCATCGTCCTCAAACTGCGCAGGGTTGTTCTTCGCCTCCCGGTGCGTGACCAGCGCGGCCACCCGCTCCGGCTGCGGATAGGGCAACGTGCGCAGCAGGAACCCATCCAGCAGACTGAAAACCGCGGTGTTCACGCCAATCGCCAGCGCCAGCGTCACCACCACCGCCGCCGCAAATCCAGGACTCCGGTGCAACTGCCGTAATGCAAAACGCAAATCTTCGATCATGACTTCTCCTTACGAAGAGTCTTGTTCGGCGGTCCCCCCGCGTCTTCGGGCCGCCGTTCCTGTTCCCTGTTCCCTGTTCCCTGTTCCCTATTCCCTGTTCCCTGCTCTTCACTCCATCCGCAGCGCCTGCATCGGTTCCACCTTTGCCGCTCTGCGCGCCGGCAGCACTGCCGCCAGCAACGCCACCAGCAGCACCAGCAGCGTCACCGGCACAACCACCAGCGGATCCAGATTCGACACGCCAAACAGCTGGCTCTTCAGCCCACGCGTCGCCAGCAACGCCACCGGCAGGGCAACAAGCACACTGATCCCAGCCAGCTTCAGCACGTCCTTCAACACCAGCGCCACCACGCCGCTGCGATCCGACCCCAACGCCATCCGCACTCCGATCTCCCGCGTCCGCTGCGCCGTCGCATACGCCAGCACGCCGTACAGTCCTACCGCCGCCAACAGCATCGCCAGCACGCCGAAGCTCTCCGCCAGCAGCGCGATCATCCGGTCGTCGTTAATGTTGTCGTTAATAGCGGCATCGAGCGTCCCCAGGCTCGCTACCACCAGCTTCGAGTCCATCCGCTGCACCGTCTGGCGGATCATGCCCATCGTCGCATCCGGAGCGCCCCACGTCCGCACGTAATACCACATGCCGCTCGGGTTCGCGTCCTGTGCGGCCGGCCAGTACATCCCGATCTCCGGCTTGGCGCGCATCCCGCGGTGAATATAATTCCGCACCACGCCCACAATCTGGATGTCATACTTTGTCTTGCTCCCCGCCCCATTCGCGATCATATGTCCGATCGCCTTCTGCGGACTTCCAAAGAACCGATCCGCGAACTTCTCGTTCACGATCGCCACCTTCGGACCACCCGGCGCGTCCGCATCCGTAAACGCCCGCCCCGCAAGCAACGGCACTTTCAGCGTATCGAAATAATCCGGCGTGATGCGCGCCTCCTCCATGTTCATGTCCTCTTCTTCCGAGGGCGTGTATCCCTGAATACTGAAGTTGCTATGGTCCCCGTTGTCAGCCAGCTCTGGATCGTCCGTCGCCGCTGCACTCGCCACGCCCGGCAGCGCTGCCAGCGCCTCCACAAGCCGCTTGTTCAGCGGACCCACATCTTTGGCGGCGTATCCCGCCAGCTGCGGATCGATCCATGCCGTGATCAGATGATCCGTGGCAAATCCCACGCTCACGTGCCGCAGGTTCCCCAGCGTCCGCGCGAACAACCCCGCGCAGATCAGCAGCAGCAGACTCAGCCCAATCTGCACGCCCACAATGGCGCGCCTGAATCCCAGACGTCCGCCCATGCTCCCCGCGCCCTGCTGCTTCAGGTGCTTCACCAGGTCAGGCTTCCACAGCTGAATCACGGGAGCCAGCGTGAACAGCAGGCTCACCAAAACCGCCGTGGCAAAGTTGAAAGCAAGCAGCCGGCCATCTAAATGGGTGGAGAACGGCGGCTCGTTGCTCCCCGTCGTCATGCGGCTCACCAGATAACGAATCGCCGCCGGAGCCAGCGCCAGCCCAGCCGCCCCGCCCAGAATCCCCAGCAGCAATCCCTCCGACAGCAGTTGCCGCACCACCCGCTCGCGGCGCGCGCCCAGCGCATACCGCATAGAAATCTCCCGCACCCGGCCTGCCGCGCGCACCAAAACCAGGCTGGCCACATTCACCGCGGCCATCAGCAGCACCAGCAGCGCCATCCCCATCACCACCAGCAGCGGTCCCCTCAGGTCGTTACGCGAATATGAGAATCCTCTGGCGCCATCCAGTACATTGATGCGCGTATTCGTAACAAATCCAGCTACAAATTTGGGCGAATTATTCCCCATAACTGGGACCTCCGCCGCCCGCAGAGCATGCCACAGCGGGGCCACGCCCGCCTGCGCCTCCGCTCGCGTCTCGCCCTGCTTCAGACGGCCGAGAATGTTCAGCCATCGCGAATTGTGCTGGTCCAGCTGATCCCATTCCGGTGTCACCACCGGCTTCATCGTCATGGGAACGAACAAATCAGGACGCGATCCCCAGATCGCGCTGTCGAATCCAGCTCCTGCGATCCCCACAATCTCAAACGGCTGCCCGTTGATGTCCAGGGTCTGCCCCACCACGTGCGGGTCCTGCGCCAGGTGCGTTTTCCAGTAATTGAAGCTGAGCACCACGACCGCGCTGCCATTTCTCACCTGATCGTCGGCCTGGGTCAACAGCCGCCCATCCGCTGGCCGCACACCCAGCACATCGAAATAGTTCCCGCTCACCAGCTCCGTATTCACGAGCGCCGACTGCCCCTGCCACCGCACTCCCACGGGCGCCTGAAACATAGCGATCAGCCCATCGAACACCTTGTTCTGATCGCGCAGGTCCTTGTACATCGGATAAGAAAAATATGCCTCCGCATCGCCGCCCTCAATCGACGTGTGCCCGTTCCACACCTCGTACGGAGTCGCCTCCAGCAGCACCAGTTGCTGCGGATCGCGCACCGGCAGCGCCCGCAACAGAGCCTGATCGAGCAGCGAAAAAATCGCCGTGTTCGCCCCGATCCCCAGCGCCAGCGTCACCACCGCCGTCAGGGCGAACCCTGGCGACTTTCGTAACTGTCGCCATGCATATTTCAGATCGCTGAGCATATCTGTCACACTCTCCGTTACAGATCTCGCCTGTCGCCTGCCTTATTCGGTCCGCAGGGCCTCCATCGGATCCACCGCCGTGGCACGCTGCGCGGGAAGCGCCGAAGCCAGCGCCACCATGAGCGCGGTCAGCAGCAGCGCTGCGCTCAGCGTCATTGGATCCCACGCGCTCACCCCGTACAGCTGGCTGGTGAACAGCCGTGCCAGCGCCACCGTGGCCGGCAGTGCCACCAGCGCAGCGCCCGCGGCAATCCACGCCATCTCACGCACTACCAGCGCCACCAGAGTGTGCCGCGGCGCGCCCAGCGCCAGCCGCACGCCGATCTCCCGCGTGCGGCTCTGCGTGGAGTACGCCAGCACTCCGTACAAGCCCACCGCGGCCAGCAGCGCCGCCAGCACGGCAAAGGCCACAGCCAGCATCGCGAGTGCTCGCTCGTCCGAGGCGCTCATATCAACCTGCTCCTCCATCGTCCGCAAACCATCCACCACCAGCGTGGCATCGAGGTTGTGCATCGTCCGCTGGATCGCTCCCTCCGCTGTCTCCGGATCGTGCGCGGTCCGCACGTAGAGCTGTACGCCGCCCTGATGCTCCTCCTGGAAATACGGCCGATACACCGCCGGCCCAATATCCGTGCGCAAATTCTGGTGCTTCACGTCGCCCACCACACCGACGATGGTCGTGTCCGGCTTGTCGCCGTCCCCGATCAGCCGTCCCAGCGCATTTGGCGCCGAGCCGTAAAACTTTTTCGCGAATTCCAGATTCACCACCGCCACCAGCGGCGCGCCCTTTTTGTCCGCCAAAGAAAACTCGCGGCCCGTCAGCAGCGGCTGCCGCAGCGTGGCGAAAAACCCCGGCGTGATCCACGGCGACTCGAAATTAATATCTTCCTCAGCCCCACGCTTATAGCCCTGGATCAAGTAACCATCGGTATTCGAGTCCCCCGAGAGTTCGGAGTCGGTCGTCCCCGCCACATTCAGTACGCCCGGAATCCGCCCCAGTCCTTCCAGCGCCGCCGTCACAATCTGCGGCGCCCGGTCTTCGCCATAACCGGAGATCGTAGGATCAAGCTCGAACGTCGCCACGTGCTTCGTTTCCCACCCTACCGGCTGCTCTCGCAGATTCCGCAGCGTCCTCACGAACAATCCCGCGCCGCCCAGCAGCAGGACGCTCAGCGCGATCTGCACCCCCACCGCAGCCTTGCGGAATCGCTGCGATGTCTTCGACGCCGTCCCCGTGCTCTGCCGCAGCGCCCCCGCCAAATCGGGCCGAACAAAATGCAGCGCCGGCGCAATCGAAAACAGCAGCGTCACCACCATCGAGATTGCCAACGTAAACAGCAGCACCCGCAGATCGACAGCCGCCGAATACGGCTCGCTGCCGGGACTGGCGTTGGTCAGCAGCCGCACCAGCGTGATGGCCACAACCGGAGACAAGGCCAGCCCTCCCGCCGCGCCGGCCGCGCCCAGCATCCCACCCTCGATCAGCAACTGCCGCACGATGCGCGAACTCTTCGCCCCCAGCGCGTAGCGCATCGACATCTCCCGCACCCGCGCCGCCGACCGCAGCAGCAGCAGCGTGGCCACATTCAGCGCGCACATCGCAATCAGCAAGCCCGCCATGCTCAGCAGAATGATCAGCGGAGTCCGCAGCTCCATCCGGCCTGGCGAGAAGCCCATCGAATCGTCCTTCACCAGGATCGTGGCCCGGTTGAGGTACCTCTCGCGGAACGTGGGCGACTGATCCTTATAGAGCGTCAGCTCCTGCGTTCGCAGCGCATGCCATACCTGCGACAGATTCGCCTGCGCCTGGGCCATGGTCACGCCCGGCTTCAACCGCGCGACGATCGTCAGCCACAATGCCTGGCGATTGTCGAGCCTGTGCAGCGGCGCTGTCCATGGCATCGCCACATCCGCCATTGTCACCGGCACGAACAGCACGGGACGATACCCCCCAATCGCCGTCGCGAAGTTCTCCGGAGCAACACCGACGATTGTCAATGGATGTCCGTTGATGAGCACCGCCTGCCCGATCGCGTCGCGTGAGCCCCCGAAGTGCGTACGCCAGTAGTCGTAGCTCAGCACCACCACGGGGTTCGTATTCTTCGCTGTCTCATCCGCGGAGGTGAACAGCCGCCCCGCAGCCGGCTTCAGTCCCAGCATCTGAAAATAATTTCCGCTCACCAGCTCCGCATCCTTGTCCTCGGCCTGGTTGTGCCACGAAATGCCCAGGCTTGTCCGCATCGTCGCCAGCGTTCCGCTGAATACCCGATTTTGATCGCGCAGGTCCTTGTACATCGGGTAGGAGTAGTAGCTCCCTATCCCCCCGCCGAAGCTGCTTGCGGAACCCGAGAAGCTGCCGTGCCACTCGAAGCGCACCAGCTCCTTCGGCCGCTCCACCGGCAGCAACCGCAGCAGCACCTGGTCGAACATAGTGAAGATCGCCGTCGTCGCCCCAATCCCCAGCGCCAATGTCACAACCGCCGTGATTGCGAATCCCGGCGACATCCTGAGCTGGCGCCATGCATACTTCAAATCTCCGAACATATTTGCTCCCGCCGCAGTTACGTATTCTTGTGTGTGCTCTGTTACCTGAGCCTGGGCCCCTTTTACTCTCCGCGAAGCGCTTCCATAGGCTCCACCCCCGCCGCTTTTCGTGCCGGCAGCAGGCAGGCAACTGTGCCCACCGCCAGCAGCAGGCACACCGTGCCGGCGGCAATTGCCGGGTTATACGGACTCACACCGAAAAGCAGGCTCCCGATCGCACGCCCCAGCCCAAAAGCGAGGCCGATTCCGGCAGCGGCGCCCGCCAGAACGGGCAACAAACCGTCGCGAAAGACCAGACGATAAATATTCACCCGCTGCGCGCCCAGCGCCATCCGCAATCCGATCTCGCGATGTCTCTGCAACACGGAGTACGTCACTACGCCATACACTCCCAGCGCTGCCAGCAGCAGTGCGCTCGCCCCGAACAGCAGCAGCAGGTCCATCTCGAACCTCCGGTTCGCCACCGAATCCGCCACCACGCCGCCCAGCGTCCTCATCTCCAGCACCGGAACGGCCGCATCCACGCTCCAGATCGCCTTCCGAATCGACTCCGCCATCGTCGCCGGGTCCTGCTGTGTCCGCACCACCAGCCATCCCGTTGGATCGCAACGGAACCAGTACCCCACGTAAATCAGCATCGGGTCCGGCTTCGCCAGCGTCACCGTCCGCGCATTCTCGACGACTCCCACCACGGTGAACGGATCTTCACCCGTCGCGCCGGCACGCCCGAACTGCTGTCCCAGCGGATTCCTTCCGGGCCACAGGGTCTTCGCCGTCAGCTCCGAAATTACTGCCTCATTCCGTCCCCAGTCACTTGCCGTGACGAACCGTCCCGCCACCAACCGCAAATGAATCGCCTCGAAATATCCCGGGCTCACCCAGCGCCAGTGCTCTTCCGGCAACTGTGTCCACGGCCGCGTATCGCCCGCCAGCTGTGCGGCATCGCCCCACCCATCGCCGGCCAACGGCAAAATCGACGTCAGCGCCGCCCGCTGCACTCCTGGAAGCCCGTTCAGCTTGTCCAGTACATCGCGATAAAACTCCGCCCGCCTCGGCCGGTTCGGATACGTCTCCCTCGGCAGTTCCACGCTCGCCGTCATCGTCCGCTCTGTATCGAATCCGCGATCCACGTGCATCAGCTTCGTCACGCTCGCTGTCACCAGCCCGGTCATCAGCACCAGCGCCACGCTCACTGCCACTTCCACGCCCACCAGCGCGCGCCGCATCCGTTTGCTTCCCCGCGACTCGCTCGCCAGCCACGACTCGCTGTGCAGCACCTCCTGCGGAGCCGTCCGTGAAACCATCCATGCCGGAGCGGCCCCCGCCGTCAGTGTCGCCAGCGCCGCCAGCAGCAGCGCGCACCCCGCGCCCGTCCAGTCCAGGTGCAACGGCCCGCGAAAGTCCAGCGCCGCCGGCAAATACTGCTGCATCGCCGGCACAATCGCCATGGCCAGCAAAATGCCCAGTCCGCAACCCGCCGCCGCCAGCATGACCGTCTCGCGCATCGCCATCCGCAGCATCTCCACGCGGCTCGCGCCCAGCGCCGCCGCCACGGCCATCTGGTGACGTTGCCCCGTCGCCCGCGCCAGCAGCAGATTGGCAATGTTCACGCACCCCACCAGCAGCAGCCCCGCCACTGCAGCCAGCAGAATCGTCAGCGACTTCCGGTTGTTGCCCACCAATTCCTGCTGCCAGGGCGTTAGCACCGCTGACAACGTCGATTTCTCATCTGCCGGCAGACTCGCCGCAATCGTGCGCTGCTCCGCATTCAGTTCCGCATTCGCCGCCGCAAGAGAAACCCCGGGCTTCAGCCGCGCCAGCCCGAAGTAGTTCAGGTCCCCCATGTCCTCTTCCAGCTGGTCCTTCGTGAACGCCATCGGCGCCAGCACACCCACTGACTCCCTCCGCTGGGCCGTGCTGTCCAGAGACGGCATGCGAAAAGACTCCGGCATTACCCCCAACACCGTGTATGGAAAGCCGTCCAGCTTAACGGTCTTGCCCACGATTTCCCGATCGGATCCAAATTGCTCCCGCCACACATCGTAGGCCAGAACGGCAACGTGCTCATGCCCAGGCTGTGCCTCCTCCGTCGTGAACGCTCGTCCCAACCATGGCTGCACCTCCAGAACCGAGAAGATCCCCGGCGTTGAGTGCAGAACGTCTACCTGCAGCGGACGCCCGCTCCCTCCCAGCGGCAAAGGGTATTCCGACATCACGGCCATCGCCGCAAAACTACGGCTATGTCGCTGCCAGAAGGTGAAGTGGTTGGCGCTCACCGGCAGCGTTGGATACAGGTCGCTCCACTCCGCTACCTTCTCCTGGATATTGACCAGCCGGTCGGCGTGAGCAAACGGCAACGGCCGCAGCATCGCGTCATACACCAGGGTGAAGATTGCCGTCGTCGCGCCAATTCCCAGCGCCAGCGTCACCACCGCCGTCAGCGTAAACCCCGGCGACTTCCTCAGCTGCCGCCATGCATATTTCAGATCAGCCAGCATTTCTGCTCTCCTGACTTCCAGTAAGGGGGACGCACACCAAGGGCGTATGCGTCCTAACCGCAGTTCCCGTACCAAAGTTTTCCTTTTGAAAACAAGACGGTTAGTCAGACCAGCGCGGTTGCGCCCTGTCCGCTATCGCGATCGATTGTTCGGAAGCGGACAGAACAGCGGGGTTGATGAATCTCAGGTCACTTCGGCTGTTCCCTATTGCCTGTTGCCTGTTGCCTGCTTTTACTTCTTCCCGCGCTTCATATCGTCCATCAGAATGATGGCCTCGGCAATCTCGCGCAATGGCTTGCGTTTTTGCCGGCTCTGCTTCTGCAGCATCAGATACGCTGCCTCTTCGTCGATGCTCAGTTCGCGCTGCAGAATTCCCTTTGCGCGCTCCATCACCTTGCGGGTCTCCAGCTGGTCCGCCAGCTGCGTCTTTTCGTACTCCATTCGCGCCAGTTCGACTTCCGCTCCCACGAGGTAGCCGATCATCGTGATCAGCTTGATCTCCCGCCGCGAATGGTGGTGCGGCTCCCGATGCTGCATGTTGATCGCACCCACCAGTTTCCCCCGGCACAGAATCGGCACCGCCAGGAACGCCTCGAACCGATCTTCGGGCAGGCTCGGAAAGCGCGCGAAACGCGGATCGGCCCATGCCCTGGCCGGCAATGCCACCGTCTGCTTGTGCTCCGCCACCCATCCCGTCACGCCCTGGCCCATGTCCACCACCAGCCGGTCCACCACGTCCTCGTGCGGATTCTTCGACGCCCGCATCACCAGCTTTTCTTTCTCCAGCACGTAGATAAAGCACGAATCGCAGCGCACCGCCGCCGTCACCATCTCGATCACCCGCTGCAGCACCTCATGGAACGGATCGGCCGCGGCCATCCGGCTCCCGATCTCGTGCAGCAGATCGATATCGCTCGTCTCTTCGTGTGTGTGCACTAACTCGTCCAATGTTCTCTACTCCCGGGAAAAACACTGCGGCGCGTCAACGATGTTTCGTCTCTGTATTTCTTATCGCGCTCAAAGCGGCCGGAGTCGGAGACAAGCCGCAAACGATCCGATCACGAAATTCCTGGCCGCCTCGTTTCCGTGAACCAATTGAGAACCTTATTCTGGCACAAGCTTACACCCCGCGCTCCGCCTCTTTGTGGATCGACCGCGCTGCCTGCGTGGAACCCCCAGAGCCGGTATCCGGGTTCCGGGAGAACCCGATTTCAGCCCGTCCCGCTTCGCGCCTCCTATTTCGGATGAATCCTCTGCCACAACCGAGAGACGGCATTCTGGGCCATCGGCTTGCCCGCCGCTGGCTTCTGCGCCGGCACCGCTTTATCCCCGCCCTGCGGCGCCCCGGCNNGCGTTCTGTGGCGCGTTCTGTGGCCCGTTCTGTGGCCCGTTCTGAGCTCCGTTCGGTGCCCCGTTCTTTGTTTCGCTCTGCTGGCTCGCGCTCCCCTTTGGCGCACTCGCCGCGCCCCCCGGTTTCTCCGCAGCGCTGGTCCCCGTCCCGCTCTTCGACGACGGGATGTCCACCGTCGCCCCCGTCCCCGGCTTTACGGCAGGCCCGCCCGCATTCGCAATCTGCGGCCCCGCACCCGCGTTCCCGAGAACCGGCGGCGCATCCGCCGTCAGATACTGCACGATCATCGAAATTCTCCGGTTCGATGGATCCAGCGGATTGGACGGCACGCGCAACTTCTGATCCGCATACCCGCGCACCTGCGACACCTGGTTCTCCCGCAGCCCTGAGTTCTCCATCACCCGCCGCGCCGCGTTCGCCCGATCCGTCGACAAATCCCAGTTCCCGTATCCATCCTTCGACGCGAACGGCTGCGCATCCGTGTGGCCTTCAATCGAAATCCGGTTCGGCAGCCCGCCCAGTTGTTGCGACAGCATCTCCAGCAATTCCTGGCCGTTCTTGTTCAGTTTTGCGCTGCCCGAGTCGAAAAACGTCCCGTCCTTCGTCTCCAGCAGCTCGATCCGCAGTCCCTCGGGTGTAATCGTGATCTGAATCTGATTCTGCAGCGCCTTCAGGTCGTTCATCTTCCGGATCGCTTCCTCGATCTTCCTCTTCAAATCCGGAATATTGTTCTCCGTCAGCGCCAGATTATCGCTCGTCCCCGACTGATCCGTCCCCGTCAGGGTCGACTTGCCCCGCGGATCGTTAAAGTACCCTGCCACCGCCTGCCGGATCTTTACGTTCGCGTTCATCAGCCACAACACGATGAACAGCGACATCATCGCCGTCACAAAGTCCGCGTATGCGACCTTCCACGCCCCGCCGTGGTGCCCGCCGTGGCCGGTTTTCTTCTTGAGAATGATCACCTTCGAACCAGACATGCTCTCTCCTCACGCCACCTCATCTTTTGCCGGCGCCGCGCCACCGTGATTCCGGCACGCCTCTTCCACCTCCGCAAACGTAGGCCGCACATGCGTCGGTATCGCCCTCCGCCCCATCTCGATGGCGACTACCGGCGGCTGCCCGCGAATAAACGCCAGCATCAACACCCGCAGCACATACAGAAAGGCATGCTCCTCCGCGCTGTTCTTCGCCATGTTCTGGCTCACCGGCCCCACCAGCCCGTAGCACAGCAGGATTCCCAAAAACGTGCCCACCAGCGCCGCCGCCACCTTGTGCCCAATCTCTTCCGCCGGACCGCCCAGCGCGCCCATCGTGATCACTACTCCCAGCACCGCCGCCACAATTCCCAGACCGGGCAGCGAATCCGCCATCGTCGACAGCGCCGTCACCGGCTCTTCGGTCGAATTGTGCTGCACCTCCATGTCCAGGTCCATCATCTGGTCCATGTCGAACGCGTCCACTCCCCCTGTAATCACCATGCGTATCGTGTCGCACACAAAATCCCGCACATGATGATCCTTGACGAATTCCGGAAATGGCTGGAAGACAGCACTCTCATCCGGCTTCTCCACGTCCGACTCGATGGTCAGCATCCCTCCCCGCCGTGCTTTCTGCAGCAGGTCGTACATCATCCTCAGCGTCGAAAGATACCGCTCCTTCCCGAAATGCGAGCTCCCGAACACCCCCGCCGCTCCGCCCGCAATCTTCTTCAGAATCCGCAGCGGATTGGCAATCAAAAGCGTTCCCCCACCCGCTCCGCCAATGATCAGCAGCTCCGCTGGCTGCACCAGCACGGCCAGATGTCCGTGCTCCATCAGATACCCGGCCACCACCGCGCCAAATACCACCACAATGCCGATGATTGCGAACATGCGGCCTGAGGACCTCCCGCGCCCATTCCCGCCACGCTCATCACCCGCGCAACCGTCAGGCGCCACCCGTGGGACGGGCTTCTCTCCCCCTCATCGGCGAAATCCCAGCTCCCCTTGAGTCCCAGCCCCTCTGCGCGCCTCCCCACCCGCACCCTGTCCCGAACCGGACAACCCCTTCCGTTTCCGGACACACCACCCCGCCCCACTCCCCCAATTGCGATTGACGGAACAACCACTTCCCCCTCCCCGTATCTGGACACTTACATGCTCTTCACTCCCAATCCTCAGCCGTAACAGGAGCCACCCGTGCTGCGTGACCTCAGGATTGCCATCCGCCACCTCTCGAAATCCCCCGGCTTCTCCCTCACCGCCGTATTCATGCTGGCTCTCGGCATCGGCGCTACCACCGCCATCTTTTCCATCGTCGAAGGCGTGCTCCTCCGTCCTCTGCCGTTCCCGCATCCCGAGCAGCTCGTCGTCCTCTCCGACACCATTCAGGGCGCGGAAATCAACGGCCAGACCGAGGCCGGCGTCACCGGCCCCGACATCGTCAACTACATCCGCGATACCCACAGCTTCTCGAGCCTCGGTGGCTATACGTTCGCCGGTTACGAACTCTCCGGCATCGGCGATCCCGCCCAGATCAACGCCGCCCGCATGACCCCCGGCGTCTTCTCGGCCCTCGCCGTCGAGCCGCTCCTCGGTCGCGTCTTCACCCAGCAGGAGGACGAACAACATCAGCAGGTCGCGGTCCTCAGCTATGCCACGTGGCAGAGCCGTTTTCATGGCGACAGCGGCATCCTCGGCCGGAAAACTCTCCTCGACCGCAAGCCCTACATTGTCGTCGGCGTCATGCCTCGCAATTTTGAGTTCCCCCTCGTCCCCGGCCACCTCAATCGCTGCGAGCTCTGGATCCCCCTGAGCCTGCGCCCCGAAGAGCTCACCGGCGGCGCCCAGGCCAGCTGGAACTTCGCCATGGTCGGCCGCCTCAGGCCCGGAATCACGCCGGCGCAGGCCCGCGAAGACGCCGATCGCGTCGCCAAAGAAACGATGCGCAACTACCCGGCCTTCATGGCCAGCCTGCATATCAGCCCCATCGTGCCCGGCCTCCATGAGGACACCATCTCCCAGGCCCGTCCCCTCGTCCGCACCCTCTTTCTCGCCGTAGCCGTGGTGCTCCTCATCGCCTGCGCCAATCTCGCCGGACTCCTCCTCGTTCGCGCCATCCGCCGCCGCCGCGAAATCGCCGTCCGCCTCGCCCTCGGCTCGAGCGCCGTCACCCTCCTCCGCCAGGCGCTCCTCGAAAGCCTCGTGCTCAGCGTCACTGGCGGCGTCATCGGACTCATCGCTGCCGCCCTGGCCCTGCGCGTGGGCCTCAACCTGCTGCCGGAGACCCTCCCCCTCATCGGCAACATCGGCCTCGACTGGACCGTCGCCGCCTTTGCTCTGGCCCTCGCCATCGCCACCGGCGTCGTCAGCGGCGTCGCGCCCGCCTTCGCCGCCATCCGCACCAGCGTCAACGACACCCTGAAAGAAGGTGGCCGCACCGGAACCTCCGGCTCCGGCCACGCGCGCCTCCGGTCCGGCCTCGTCATCGCCGAGATCGCCGTTGCCCTCATCCTCCTCGCGGCCTCCGGCCTGCTGTTGCGCAGCTTCGAAAAGATGCGCGAAGCCGACCTTGGCTACCGCCCTGACCACACCCTCGTCGCGTCCTACAGCCTTCCCCGCAAGCAATACGGCACTCAGCCCGCTGTCGACGAGTTCAATCAGGAACTCCTGCGTCGCCTCCACGCACTCCCTGGCGTCAGCCGCGTAGGTCTCACTACGTTTCTTCCCGCCAACGGAACCCAGGGCAACTCCGCCATCGTCCCGGAAGGCTACGTTCCCGCCAAAGCCGGCACCATCGACCTCGCCTCCCCGATCCAGGTCGAAGGCGACTACTTCCAGGCCATCGGCACCCCGCTGATCCGCGGCCGCTTCTTCACTCCCGCCGATGACAACGCCAAAGCTCAGCTCGTGGTCATCGTCAACCACACCCTCGCGCAGCAGTCCTGGCCCGGCCAGAACCCCATCGGCAAACGCCTGCGCGTCGGCACGACAGAGATGCAAACCCCCTGGGCCGCCGTCGTCGGCGAAGTCGCCGACGTCAAAGAAGGGTCGCCCGACGCCAACCCGCGGCAGCAATACTACGGCCCCATCGAGCAGGCAGAGCCCCTCTTCGGTTCGCTCGCCAATCCGGCGACCGATCTCAACGGCGACGGCGGCTACATCACCCTGCGCACCAACTTACCGCCTGAGTTGCTGGAGAACCAACTCCGCTCCACCGTGCGCTCGCTCGATCCGCAGCTCCCGCTCACCGGCATTCAGACCATGGAGCACGCCATCAGCGACTCGGAATCCCCACGCCGCTTCAACACTGTCCTCATCTCATCCTTCGCCGCGGTCGCGCTGTTGCTCGCCATCCTCGGCATCTACAGCGTGATCGCCTTCACCGTCGCCATGCGTGTGCACGAAATGGCCATCCGCATGGCCCTCGGATCGCAGCGCGCCGACATCGTCCGCCTTGTCCTGGTTTCCGGACTCAAGTTGGCCGCCGCCGGATGCATCATCGGCCTCGGCGGCGCTGTTGCCGCCTCGCGACTGCTCAAGTCCTTCGTCTTCGGCGTCAGTACCCTCGATCCGCTCGTCCTCGTCGTTGCCGCGTTTCTCGTGCTCACGCTGGCCATGGCCGCGTCGCTCCTGCCCGCACGCCGCGCCGCCACCATCAACCCCATGAGAGCGCTGCGCGCGGAATAGAGGCGGCTACCGCGGGGCTCGCAGCGTGACCATCTCAGCCACCGCCAGTACAACCGCATAAGTTGCGAACAAGAACGCCCCATACTTGCCTCCAGCGGCGGCATGCAGTTTTGGCATAAATGTCGAAAGGTGAGTGAGCACGACCGCTTCGCCCATCATTCCCGGGATCGCCAGCAACAGCATCGCCGCAGCCCATTGCGCCGCCGGAATATGTCGCCACCACAAGATCGCAACGCATAGAAAGGCTGACAGGACCGGCGACAGGGCAAAGGCTACCCAAAAACGCACGCTCGTGGTTTCCAGAATCGCCGGACCCCGATTGCCGTAGTAAATCGTCCCTGCGACCCAGATCAGCAGACCCAGTACCAGCAGCAGCGCTACCTCCTGACCTTTCATCGCTTTCCCTCCGCGTTATGATGTACCAGTTGGTACAAGAATAGATGTACCACATGGTACATGAGCGCGCAACGGAAAGCACAACCCGACCCACAGCAACTCCTCGAACGCTGCCTCGCCGCCTTCATCGCATCCGGCACCATCGATCTGAGCCTCGACCGCCTGGCTCAAAGCGTCGGCATCAGCAAGCGCATGCTGATCCACTACTTCGGCAGCCGGGAAAATATAGAAGAGGGTGCGATGACACTGCTCGAGGATCGTTTGCGAGCCCAGTTTCAACCTCGCGCCTTCGCTCCTCACACCGCTCCAAAAACAGTTCTCGAAACCCTCTGGAAACAGACCACCGCGCCTGGCTCAAGAGGGATCCTGCTCCTCGTGATGGATCTCTCACGGCGCGCGTGGAATGGCTCCGCGCGAGCCAAAGCCTTCTACGCCGAGCAGCAGCGCCTCTGGGTCGATCTGCTTGAGAATTTTCTTCCCGGCCGGGCGATCGTCGAAGAAGTGCTCCAGCTCTTTCAGGGCGCTGTGCTCGCGTATCTCATCACCGGTGATCCTGAGCCAGGCAGGCGCTCCCTGGCCCGATTTTTCTCCGCGAAACGGGCCAGAACGGCGCGCACTGCCCGCCCGCTCGATCCGCGATAAACGCCCGGCGCCCGGCCATCGCGAACTCTGCGCCCGAAATCGTTGCAGCCGAACCCTGCTCTTCGCTCCCGCCCTCGCAGCGTGAGACGTACAATCAACCCTGCCGCCGGAAAGCTGAAACCCCCTCACCGCGCGGCTGAGGGCGCATGGAAGCCGGGACTGTTCATCTCTTCGTCTTCACCACCATGGCGGACTGGGAAGCCTCGTTTGCCATCGCCGGCATCAATAACCCGCGCTTTCAACGCAAGCCCGGCCGCTATCGCGTCGCCACCGTCGGCCTGACCACAGACCCCATCGTCACCGTGGGTGGCGTCCGCATTCAACCCGACCTGGCGCTCGACGCCATTTCTCCTGCGTCGAGCGCCATGCTCATCCTGCCCGGTGGCTCGAGCTGGGAACAGGGCGAAAACACCGAAGCGATCCAGCTCGCCGCCGAGTTCCTCGCCGTCGGCGTTCCCGTTGCCGCCATCTGTGCCGCCACGCTCGCCCTCGCCCGCGCCGGCTTCCTCGACAATCGCCTGCACACCAGCAACGCCCCCGAATACCTCAGGACCACCAAATATCGCGGCAGCTCTTTGTACCGCAACATCCCCGCCATCGCCGACGGCCATCTGATTACCGCCTCCGGACTCGCGCCGGTGGACTTTGCTTACCAGATCTTCGGCACCCTCCAGCTCTACAGCGAGCAGACGCTCGACGCATGGTATTCGCTCTTCAAAAAGGGCGACGCGTCGAAGTACTACGCACTCGCCGGCGCCAGCGCAAGCGGCGCCTGATCGCATCGCCTGCAACAGTGTGTGCTTGTGCCGCCAGTATCTTCGCTGGCCGCTTCTTAGCTGACCGCTTCTTAGCCAACAGCTCCTTCGCTGCCACCAGCTACCATATCCCCAATGCCCCGCACAGCTCTCCGAAGATGGTGGCTCATCGCGCTCGCCCTCGCAGCCGGAGCCGCTCTGCGCCTGTGGTTCATCCACGCTTACCCGGAAGTCGAAGGCGACCCCCTCGTCTACGGCGACATCGCCAAAAACTGGATGCTCCACGGCATCTACGG
>PMSS01000182.1:0-8068 GCA_003167515.1 Acidobacterium sp.
CTGGGTCGCGCGCATGATCATGCTGGGATGTTGCTTCTCCAAGGATGTTCCGCTGGCCGACGGATCGAAGCGCGAACTCAAAGACAGCGTTCCCTTCCGTGAGGTCTACATTCACGCGCTCGTGCGCGACGCCGACCGCCAGAAGATGTCAAAGACCAAAGGGAACGTCATCGACCCCGTCACCATTGTTGAAAAATACGGGACGGATGCCGTGCGCTTCACTCTGGCGTCGATGGCGTCACCGGGCACCGACATCGCCTTCAACGAAGCCCGGACCGAGGGCTACCGCGCCTTCGCGAATAAGATCTGGAACGCCGCCCGTTTCATCTTCATGAATTTGGAACGCGCAAGAGAAGCGGGGATTGAGATCGACCCATCTCTTCTGGGACAAGCTCCGGCAGTTCCCGCCGGTGCGCCGCTCGAAGCCCGATGGATCGGCGCGCGCCTCAACTCCGTTGCTGCCGAAGTCAACGCCGCCTTCGCCGCGTACCGATTCGACGAGGCCGCGAGCCTGATCTACCAATTTTTCTGGGGCGATTTCTGCGACTGGTATCTCGAGATCGTCAAACTGCGCCTTGACTTTGGCGATTCCGCGAACAAGGCTGCAACCAGAGCCGCGCTCACGACGCTGCTCCAGACATTCGAGTCGGCGCTGCGCATGCTTTCGCCGATCATGCCCTTCCTCACCGAAGAACTCTGGCACGCTTTGTACGAAGGTGAGCCGCCTGCCAAGTCGATTGCGTTGACGCGGTATCCGGCGGGCAACGCTCTGGGGCTGGACGAAATGGCTACAGACCGGGAGTTTCGCGCCTTGCAGGACATCATCACGCTAACGCGAAGCGCGCGAAAGGAATGCGGTGTGCCTGAAAAAGAGGCTGTGCCGATCCAGATATATCAGCGCCAACCATTGCTAAGCGAGGGTGGCGACGCGGAGCGACTCTTCAAACATTTTGCGAAAATAACGGCCCTGACCTATTTGAACGCGCCGCCTGCCAGTTTTGAAGGTGGCTACGCTCGTAGCTCGCTGTCGTTCGATATAGCAATTCTCTACCAACAACAAATCGATATAGACGCCGAGCGCGAGCGCCATACCAAAGAACTAGCCAAACTGGAAAAGGCCCTGGACTCCGCCGAACGCCAGCTCAGCAACCCCGCCTTTCTCGATAAGGCTCCGCCCCACGTCGTTGAAGGCCTTAGAAAGATCGAAGCCGACACCCGTCTCCTGATCGAAAAAACGCGCAAGGCTCTCGACGACCTCGGTTCGGAGGGCCTCCACTAGCTCACCATGGAATGGAAAAGCCGCCGCATTGAAGCCATCCTCGAACAAGCCCTCGTCGAAGACAAGGCCACCAGCGACGTCACCACGGCGCTCACCATCGAGCCCGGCCTTCGCGCTGCTGCGACCGTCCTCGCTAAGGAGGAGTGCGTCCTCTCCGGCGTCGGCTGCATCCCTCGTTTCCTCGACATCTTCGCCCGCCTCGACGGCAAATCGAGCGGACGCCACGAAGTTGTTAGCCATCCCGAGATCTTCGACGGAGTCCGCCTCCGCAAGGGCCAGGCCGTCGCCGTAATTCGTCACAATGCTCGTGTCATATTGGCATGCGAGCGCGTCATCCTCAACCTGATGCAGCGTATGAGCGGCATAGCCACCCTCACCCGCAAATATGTCCAGGCTGTCGAGGACACGGGCGCCAAAATCCTCGACACGCGCAAAACCATCCCCGGCCTGCGCATTCTCGACAAGTACGCCGTCCGCTGTGGCGGCGGCGAAAATCACCGCCTCGATCTTTCCGACGGCATTCTCATCAAGAACAACCACATCACCCTCGGCGGCGGCATCGAAAAAGTCCTGACCCGCGCAAAGCAGCGCCGCAAGCCCGGCCAGACCATCGACATCGAAGTGCGCGACAGGCACGAGCTCGAACTGGCCCTCGATCACGGCGCCGAATCGCTGCTCCTCGACAACATGACCCCCGCGGAGGTGAAGAAAGCCGTTGCTTTCGTGCGCGAGCGCGGCCTCAAAATCCCCATCGAAGCTTCCGGCGGCATCACCCTCGAGAACATCCNNGTCGGCGCTCTCACCCACTCCGCGCCCGCCGTCGACCTCTCCATGCGCATCACTGCGGAGATTTACTGAACTGTGCCCAACCTTAATCTCGAAGCGAACCGCGACGACCCCGATTACGACGCCTTCGATCTCCACGCTCTCGACGTCGCCCTCGCCGGCACGCGCTTCGCCGGCAAGCTCCACTTCTTCCACGCTATCCCCTCCACCAACACCCACGCCATGCAGGAGGCCGACGCAGGTGCTCCCGACGGCAGCGTCTTCTTCGCCGACGAGCAAACACAAGGGCGCG
This sequence comes from Acidobacterium sp., assembly GCA_003167515.1. Lineage (GTDB taxonomy): Bacteria > Acidobacteriota > Terriglobia > Terriglobales > Acidobacteriaceae > Palsa-343. The sequence continues at coordinate 2,358 of PMSS01000182.1, forward strand.
GCCGCGGCGCCCACGCATGGACCTCGCCGCCCGCGTCGGGACTCTACGTCAGCATCCTCCTCCGCCCCCCCATCGCCCCTGCCGACATTCTCTGGCTCTCTCTCGCTGCCGGACTCGCCGCGCAGAACGCGATCCGCAAAGTCACTTCGCTGCAGCCCGACCTGCGCTGGCCCAACGATCTCCTCTTCGGCGCGAGGAAATTCTGCGGCATCCTCACCGAGCTCAACGCGGAAGTCACGCGCGTTCGCCATGTGGTCATCGGCATCGGCATCAACGTCCACACCCCGCAATTTCCGGATGAGCTACGCCCCATTGCAACTTCCCTCGTTATAGAAACCGGCCGCAACTGGCCGCGACAGGATTTGCTCCTCGCACTGTTACAGTCTCTGGAATCCGAAGTCGCAGCACTCACTGATGCCGCTGGCCTGGTCGCCGCCGCACATAGAATTCGCGAGCGCCTTGAGCGCGGTTCCTCCTGGATTCGCGGCAAGCGCGTGCGCGTGGACGAAGCCGAAGGCTACATCGGCACGACCCAGGGCCTCGACGAACGCGGCTTTCTCCAGGTCCGAACGCCGCAAGGCCTGCGCATCGTCCTCTCCGGCGGCGTGCGCGAAGCCCGTCCCGCAAAGGATCGGGCATAAGATCAGGCATAAAATCAGAACATGCTTCTGGTGCTGAACGTTAACAACACCAACACTGTCATCGCCCTCTACGCGCTCCTGCCCGACGGCCTCACCGGCGACCTGCGCGCCACCTGGCGCATCAGTACGCGCCAGGGTCAAACCGCCGACGAATACGGCATTCTCATCCGCAGCCTTCTTCAGAATGAAGGAGTCGAGAGCACCTCTATTCGCGGCGTCGTCATCGCTTCAGTCGTGCCGCCGATCGACTGGATCCTCCGCCAGTTCTGCGAGCGCACCTTCGCCCAGAAGCCGCTCTTCATCGAGCCCGGCGTCAAAACCGGTCTGCCCATTCTCACCGACAATCCCTCAGAAGTTGGCGCCGATCGCGTCGCCAACTGCGTCGGCGCGTTTCACAAATATGGAGGACCCACCATCGTCGTCGACTTTGGCACGGCCACCAACTTCGACGTTGTCTCCCGCAAGGGCGAATTTCTCGGCGGAGCGATCGCCCCCGGCCTCAACATCTCTGCAGAGGCGCTGTTCGCCCGCGCCGCGCGTCTGCCTCGCGTGGAAATCCGCCGCCCCGCCAAGATCATCGGAACCAACACCGTCGACAATCTCCAGATTGGCCTGTTTTGGGGCCACATCGGTTTGGTCGACTCGATTCTCGAGCGCATGATCGCCGAGCTCGGCCCCGACACAAAATGCGTTGCCACCGGGGGCCTTTCGCACCTCATTGCCCCCCAATCGAAGTACATCTCCGAAGTCAACGACCGCCTCACCCTCGAAGGCCTGCGCCTCATCTACGATCGCAATCGCGCTGCACGGAACCCGGCCCAAGTCGAGCCGCAAATCGCCCGCACCTCTGGCGCATGACGCCGTGGAAAATTACTTCAACTACTTTACGGAAATCGAAGACCACTTCCAGCGCCGCCGCGGCTCCATTCTTCTGCTCTCCACTCTCGACTGGGCGCTGATCGATACCTGGCGAGAAGCCGGGATCCCTCTTGAAGCCGTCCTGCGCGGCATCGACACCGCCTTCGATCGATACGACGCGCGCAAGCGCTCCACCTCGCGCCGTATCAACGGTCTCGCCTGGTGCTCCCAGGAAGTGATGACGGCCGCGGAAGATATGCGTGAGGCCTCGCTGGGGACTGCAAAACCGCAATCCGATGCCGCCAGAGCGGGCCTCGAATGGGAGCGCATCGCTGGCCATCTCAACCAGGCCGCCGCGGCGCTGAAAGTCGCGCCATTAACCGGTCTCGCTGCACAAACGGCATCAGAAATCGCCGATCGCCTCGCGATCCTCGCCACTCCGCCAGAACACGCACCCAACCTCGAAGACCTCGAACGCAACCTCACGGTCCTCGAAGAAAAACTCCTCAATGCCCTCATCGCAACAACATCTGAAGGGGCCCTGACCGCACTCCGCGAGCAGAGCGCTCAGGAAATCGCCCCCTACCGACGCCGCATGCAAGCGCTTCAGATTCGCCAGATCGAGCAGCAGTTCCTCCACAAAAGCCTGCTCGAAAGCCATAATCTCCCACGCCTCAGCCTCTTCTACATGAGGCAGGATTAAGTCAGCCTTGAAACTCTACATAGAAAAAGCCATCTACGGTGGATCGGGGCTCGCGCGCGCCGACCGCAAGGCCATCTTCGTCCCGTTCACCCTGCCCGGTGAAACCGTCGAAGCCCAAATCGTCGCCGACAAAGGCGGCTTTGCGACCGCCGAGCTCCAGTCGGTCATTGGGCCAAGCCCAGCGCGGGTTCAGCCACCATGCCCTTACTACGGGCAATGCGGCGGCTGTCATTATCAGCACGCCGACTACGCGACGCAGATCGAGATGAAAATCTCGATTCTCCGCGAAACCCTCGATCGTGCCCGGATCGCCGAAATCCCCAATATCAACGCCATCACTGCCGAGCCCCTGGGTTATCGCAACCGCATTCGCCTTCACGTCCAGGACAATCCGTTCTGTCTCTGTTACAAATTCCACAAGTCGCACGTCAATCTTCCCATCGCCACATGCCCTATCGCCGCGCCGATCCTCCAACGGTCCATCGAAATGCTCAACCGCGAAGGCGAGAGTCTCAGTCTGGGCACATTTGTAACCGACCTGGAGCTTTTTGCCGCTTCCGACGAATCCACTCTGCTCGCCTCCCTTTGGACCGACCTCCCTGAGCCCGCAGCAAAGCAGTTTCTCAACAACATGTCACCGCGAATGCGACAAATTATTCCGGAAATCCAGGGCATTGGAATCTTCTCCAAAGAAACGGGCCGCACGACCAACCGTTTTCTCGCCCATTCCGGCTCCGATTTCCTGATTTACCGCTCCAACGATCGCCATTACCGAGTCGGCCTCGGCTCCTTCTTCCAGATCAACCGTTTCCTCATCGATCAACTCGTCGACGTGGTCACCGCCGGAGAGCAGGGAGGTCTCGTTTGGGACCTCTATGCCGGCGTAGGCCTCTTCTCCTTGCCCCTCACCCAACATTTCGCCGAGATCACCGCCGTCGAATCCTCCCCATCAGCCGTCCGAGACCTCAATGAAAACCTCCGGGGAACCAGGCACCGCATCGTCGCCTCCAGCGCCGCCGCTTTCCTCCGCCAGGCTTTCCAGCAGCGCTACCCCGCCCCCGACCTCGTCGTCGTCGACCCGCCACGCGCCGGCCTGCTACGCGACGTCACCACCGCCCTGGGGGAAATCCGCCCGCGCAAGATTACTTACGTTTCCTGCGATCCCTCTACCCTCAGCCGCGACCTTGCAGCGTTAGTAGAATCCGGTTATCGCCTCAGAAACATGCATCTGCTGGACCTCTTCCCGCAGACCTACCATCTGGAGAGCATCACGCATCTGTCTCTGGATTGACCGCACCGGAGGCGACGCCTCGCAATGGGCACCTCCCTTGCCATTCCGCAGCATGCCCTCCCGCGCGCCCCGGCGCAATCGGCCCCGGCGCAGCCTCCAAAAAAAGACCAGCCCGCCCTCACAATCCTCGGAGCTCCCGCCCTTTTCATAGCTGTCTGTTTTGTCTGCGGCGACGCAGCCGCGCAACGCCTGTGGCTCCGGCCCGCACATCTCCTCATCGCGATGGCGCTCCTCGTCATCGTGGCGATTGCCGCTGTCTTCCGCGCCCCACGCGTCGCCCCGCTGCCAGCCGCAATCCTGTGCTTCCTGGTGGGCGCTTTCTGCGAGGAAGTCCAACCGCATCCACCCACCACGACACTTCTCGAACGCATCGCCTTCGCAACACCCACCTCCACTCCCTTCACGCGCCGCCTCGGCATCGAAACCACTCACACTGTCGAGGGCGCCCTCGTCCGCACTACGCCTCTGCGCCTGATCGAATCCCTTGCTCCCTACTCGGACAACGTCCGCCACGAACACAGCCAGCAGATTGACCTGCGCGTCTCGGCAGTCGACGCCAAAAAACTCCCCACACCCGAAGGCCTCCGCCTCACCCTTTACGCCCCCGCAGATGCACCGTTTCCCGCGCTTGCCTGCGGCCAAACGCTGCGCGGCAACGTCGCCATGCACACCGAAGAGCGCTTTCTCGACCCCGGTGTCTGGGATGCATCCGCCTGGCTGCGCCAGCAGGGAATCAGCGCTCTCGGCAGCGCCCATCTGCGGGATGTAGCCGTCACTGTGACAAATATCCGCCCCAGCTTCCCCTGCCGGCTGCACGGCATCCAGCAAGCGGCCAGCGAACGCCTCGTCAGCTTTTCCGACAAGGCCGCCCCTTCAGGGTTGCCGAAATTCCTGCTTCTCTCCCACGACGACGCGGCGATGCTCACCGCCATGCTTACCGGCGATCGCTCCCTCCTCGGTCATCGCCTCCGCGTCGGCTTCGAGCGCACCGGCTCGTTCCATCTTCTCGTCGTTTCGGGGATGCATCTCGCTATCTTCTCCGGCTTGGTCTTCTTCGTCACGCGGCGCCTGCGTCTTCCGCGCACCTGGGCCTCGCTCACCACCATCGCGGTGTCGCTCGGCTACGCGCTATTCACCGGATTTGGCCAGCCCGTCCAGCGCGCATTCTGGATGGTCACCCTGTACCTTCTCGGCCGCATACTCTGGCGCGAACGCCATCCGCTGAACGCTATCGGATTCGCCGCGCTCGTGATGTTGACGGTCAATCCCACCGCCCTCCTCGACGCGGGCTTACAGATGACACTGCTCTCGGTCCTCGCCGTCGCCGGGATCGCTGCTCCCATCGCCGAGAAAACCTTCGGCCCTTACCTGCGTGCTACCAAAGATCTGTGGCTGTTACCTATGGATCCTTCACTCCCGCCAATCATCGCGGAATTTCGCGTGATCCTGCGCATGTTCGCAACGTCCCTGCGTCCGCTGATCGGCCCGCGAATGGCACTTGGCGCATTCCCCCGCACCGTCCGTATCCTGCTGCTGACCCTCGAGCTCACCACCACGTCGCTCGCGATCGAACTCCTCATGGCTCTCCCCATGGCCATCTATTTCCACCGCATCACCGCGGTTGCTCTGCCTGTCAACATCCTCATCGTCCCGCTCCTCGGATTCCTCCTGCCGCTCGCCCTCATCACGCTGCTTTTCGTCCTTATGCTCCCCAAACTTGCCTTCATCCCAGCCATGGCCGTCGCTCTGCTGCTTCACGGGGTGCACGCCCTCGTGCAGGCCTTCGGAGCCATGCGTCTCGGCGATCTCCGCATCCCACCACCGCACACAGGTGCCATCGCCGCCATCATCGGTTTCACGTCCGCCGCGCTGGTCCTTATTCGGATGAGGCGCTTCGGCATCCCCGCCGCCATGGTGGCCCTTATTGTCGCAGCCGTGGTTACAATATGGCCGCGCCCCATCGCCCACCGAGCCGCCACTCTCGAAATCTCAACGATCGACGTCGGTCAGGGAGATTCTCTGCTCGTGATTACGCCCCACGGCAAAACCCTGCTCATCGATGCCGGTGGCATTGTCGGCGCCAATGGTCCAAACGCCGCCGACCCCAGTGCCCACGCCACCAACTTCGACGTCGGCGACGATGTCGTCTCGCCTGTCCTCTGGTCGCGGGGCATCCGTCGCCTCGATGCGGTCGCCATCACGCACGCCCACGCCGACC
>PMSS01000182.1:8198-8456 GCA_003167515.1 Acidobacterium sp.
AACGACTCGTTAGTGTTACAAATGCGCTTCGGAAGCACGACCGCGCTCCTTGAGGGCGACGCCGAATCCCCCAGCGAAGATCGTATGGTTGCCGAAGGAGGCCTCCATTCCGACTTCCTCAAAGTCGGACATCACGGCAGCCGAACCTCGACCACACCCGACTTCCTCGCAGCCGTCTCACCCTCGTGGGCAGCAATTTCCGTGGGAAGAAGAAATTTCTACGGTCACCCTCGCTACGAAGTGCTCGAGCAGCTTCAG
>PMSS01000362.1 GCA_003167515.1 Acidobacterium sp.
TGGCTGGCCCGTATCTGCCTGCAGTTGGCAGATGCGGGTTTACGTTTCAACCCTTCTCCGAACAACGACGAAGAACGGCAACGAAGCCACACCGGTGATCACGCAGAAAATCACAGCAGCCTGCACCGACACGTCATACAGAAACCCAATGGCAGCGCTGCCCAGGAACCAGAAAATTCCATACGCCGCGGTGAACAACCCATAGGCCGAAGGTCGTCGTTCCACCGGAACCATCGCCGCCACCGCCGCCGGAATGATCGATTCGTGCACGCCCATGCCCAGCCCCCACACCGCTGCTCCCACCAACGCGAGATCGAACCCTCCCAAAAACACCAGCGGCGCAGACGCAATCGAAATAACGGTCAGCGGGATGAGCACCGTTACGCCAAATCGGTCGAACAGCTTCCCAAACAGCAGCGATCCCGCCCCGCTCGTTGCCATCGCCACCGAATAGAAAATCGGAATCCAGATCGCCGAAGCCACCCCATGCTTCTGCAGATGAAACGCAATGAGCTGATAATCCGCGAACCCCGCCGCCACCAGCCCCGCCCCAACGAGATAAATCCAGAACGAACGCCCCAGTCCCTCCGCATGAATCGCCGCCGAATGCGGCTCCAAATCCTGCGGCCGCGGATACAGAAACTTCGTCACTACAATCAGCACCGCCGTGATCACCGCCGGAATCAGCAGGGTCGCAAACGCAACCCGATATTCGCCCTCATGCGCCAAAATCAGCGCCAGCACCAGCGGCCCCACAAGCGCCCCCGCCTGGTCCAGTCCCTCGTGCAAACCGAACGCCCAGCCAATCCCCATCTCCTGTCCGGCGTGCGAAAGCATCACGTCCCGCGGTGGGTTCCGAATCGCCTTCCCCACCCGCTCCAGCACAATCAGCACCGAGGCCACCTGCCAGCTCCCCGCCAGCGCCAGCGCCGGCACCGCGGCCATCTGCACGAAATAACCAAACAGCGTCATCGGCCAGAACTGCCGCGTCCGTTCGCTCACCCGTCCGGAAAAGAACCGCAGCCCATAGCCCAGCAACTCACCCAGCCCAGCCACAACCCCGACTATGGCGCCGCTCGCCCCCAGCGTCTCCAGGAACGGTCCGGTGATGCTGCGCGACCCTTCATAGGTAAAATCCGCGAAAAAGCTGACCACGCCGATCATCAGCACAAAGCGCAGGGCGACCTTCCCCGCCTCGGTACGCTTTGATCCTTCAAAAGCCGCCATTCGTCCCTGAACCCCTGCTTCCATTAGAGATGCGCCACACTCCCAGGCGATCGTTTCACTACATCCCCAGCCCTTCGGTGAAAACCCCGCAAGCGCGGCCAAAATAAACAATCCGGGAAGGTGGCACACCGCGTAGTAGATTATGTAGTCTAATCCGCACCGTGAGGTCCCCCGCCCCGGCGCTCCCCAAAGGGTCCCCAGCGAGTTGCTCCTGAACTCGAAGGGGTGTTCCGGTCCCCAATGCGCGCCTGGTCTCGGTCCTCTCAATCCGATGGAGGAATGACAAATGAAGCAATCTATGAAGACCATGATGGTCGCAGCGGCCGTCTCCGGCCTGCTGAGCGGCGCGACAGCAATGCACGCGTCGGCAGCAGTCAACTCGTCCGCAACGCCCATTCTGAAGGCGGGCAAGCTGTCGTTCAGCGGCTCGACCCTCGACAAAGCGCCCAAACACTCCTGTAAAGGGAAAAACGATTGTAAGGGCCAGGGCGGCTGCAAGAGCAGCGACAACGGCTGCAAACAGAAGAACAGCTGCAAGGGCAAGGGCGGCTGCGCAACCGATGGCTCCAAGATGCCTGACTAGTTCCACTCCAGCGTGCGGGGCCGCGCAACCCGCGGCCCTTCTGCTTTTTTCACTCGAGGTTTTTTCAGTGCCCGCAAACCGCTTCAATGGCTTTACCGATTACGGCGTCGGCATCGGTCTGCGCATTCCCCACTACCAGCACATCCTCTCGCGCAAACCGGTTGTTGACTGGTTCGAGATCATTTCGGAAAACTACATGGTCGATGGCGGCCGCCCGCTCGAAGTCCTCGATCAGATCATCGAGCAATACAAGATCGTCCAGCACGGCGTCTCCATGTACTTCGGCTCAGTCGATCCTCTCAGCCGCGAACATCTGAAGAGACTCAAGCAGCTCGTCCGCCGCACCCACACGCCCTGGCTCAGCGATCATCTCTGCTGGGGATCCGTCGATGGCCGCTACACCCATGACCTCCTACCCATGCCCTATACCTGGGAAGCCGTCGAGGTCACCGCACAAAAAATCCGCCAGGTCCAGGATTTTACCGAAGTTCCTGTCGTCGTCGAAAACGTCTCCAGTTACGCCGAGTTTCACGCCTCCGAAATGACCGAGTGGGAGTTCCTCACCGAAGTGGTCGAGCGAGCCGACTGCGGCATTCTGCTCGACGTCAACAACATTTACGTGTCCTCGAAGAACCACAGCTTCGACCCCTTCGAATACGTCAATTTCGTCCCCGCCCATCGCGTCGCGCAGATTCACATCGCCGGCCACAGCAAATTCGAGAAGTACATCCTCGATACGCACGACCACCCCGTCTTGCCCGCCGTCTGGCGACTCTACGCCCGCGCCATCGAACGCTGCGGACCCACGGCGACGCTGCTCGAATGGGACGATAACATCCCCAGCTTCGAAGAAGTCCACGCCGAAGCGCTCAAGGCCAACAAATTCCTGAAGGCCGCTGCTGAGGCTGCTCCCACCAGGAACAGCCTCGCCGCGATCCAGTCCGCCCCGAAGTCCATGCTCGAACCCACCCTCAGTGACTCAGCCCTCTTGGAGTCAGGATCCGCCCGGTGACCGAACCCTCCAGTTCCCCGACCAGTCTTCTCGAAGTTCAGCGCCGCATGGCCGCGGCTGTCATGCACCCGCTCACCCGCCAGGAGAACATGCCGCGACGCCGCCGCGACGGCGCCTCCAACATCGCGGAAGCCGAAGCCATCATCCGCCCCAACGACCGCCTCTCGTCCTTTGAGCGCCTCGAAATCTACAACCGCCAGTACTGGTACCGTCTCTTTTCCTGCTTCGAAGAGGATTTTCCCGGCCTCCAGGCCATCCTCGGCCGCGCCAAATTCGATCGCCTCATGCGCGCTTATCTCACCGATTGCCCTTCGGAGTCATTCAGCCTCCGCAATCTTGGTTCACGCCTCGACGCATGGTTTGACCAGCACCCTGAACACCTCGGGCCGCATCCCGTGCTGGCCCGCGACATGGCCCGCCTCGAATGGGCGCACATCGAAGCCTTTGACTCCGAAGAACGCGCCCGCCTCAGCGCTCAGAAGCTAGCCGCCATCGACGAACATTCCAGGCTGCACCTGCAGCCGTACCTGCGCGTGCTTGCGCTCTCGTACCCCGTCGATGACCTGCTCCTGCAGGTCCGCAATGAAGATGGCAGCGCGACCTCATCGACGAACAATGCCAGCTCCACTCGCAAGCGCCATCATGTCCGCCACGTCGCCGCGCTCGCCCCGAAAGCGATCCACATCGCCGTACATCGCCTCGAAAACTCGGTCTGGTACAAGCCCCTTTCCCCTGAAGAGTTCCACCTGCTCTCGGCGCTTCTTGACGGGAAACCTCTGGGCGACTCCATCGATCTCGCCCTCAGCACAAGCCCCCTCCCCGAAGACCAGCGTCCCGCGTTTCTCCAGGAAGCATTCGCTAACTGGGCTATGCTGGGGTGGTTCACAAGCTGACGCCAAAGTCCCTCCAATAGAAGCTACTCATGCTCGACCAGATCACCGACGGACGCACCGACCTCGTCTTCGAATACCTAGCCCAGGGTCACGCCGCCAGCTCCCAGGACGCCAAAGGAGTCTCGCTGATTCGGTGGTGCGCCTACTATGGCGATGTCAGCGCCATTCGTTATCTCCTCGCCAATGGAGAATCCCGCTCCTCCCTCGATCACGAACTCAACGCGGCAGCCTTTCACGGACACTGGCGACTCTGTCAGTTCCTCCTCGAAACCGGCGCCAAGGGCAACGAGTCCGAAACTGAAACCGGCGAAACCGCTCTCCACGCCGCAACCTCCAAAGGCAGCCCTGCCCACGATCGTGTCGTCCGCGTGCTGTTCGCAGCCGGAGCCAACCCCAACGCCGTCACGATACCTGGCGCGGAGACGGGAGCCTTCATGCGCGATTGCCGAACCTACGGCGAGACCCCGCTGCACCGCGCCGCCGCCTTCGCCTCCGAAGCCACCGTTCAGTTCCTCCTCGACGCTGGAGCCAACCGCGAAGCCAAGGACGTCAACGGTGATTCGCCCCTCTCCTGGGGCAGCTGGCACAACCGCCCGGACTCGATTCTTCGCAGACTCTGCTATGGCAACTTCCACATCCGTCTGGAGCGCCAGTCCATGGACGTCTATCTACTCGGAGAGCCGCACCCGTGAGGTTCTTCCCCGCCCGCGCTATCGTGACTCCAACGTTCCCCGCAAGAAAGGGCAACCACCAATGAGCACCCCTGCGACCACCACGCCAAAAGACAAGCCCTCCAACCTCATCCCCAGGCTCTATCGCCGTTTTCAGTTCCTGTCCGCCAAACTCGACGCGCCCTTCCTCCTGCTCGTCCGCGTCTACTGGGGATGGCAATTCTCCCAATCCGGCTGGGGTCGCCTTCACAATCTCGACCGCGCCACGCGCTTCTTCGCGAGCATCAACATTCCAGCGCCACACTTCACCGTCATCTGCATTTCACTGCTTGAGTTCGTCGGCGGAATTCTCCTGATTGCGGGGCTGGCTACGCGATTGATCGGGCTGCTGCTGGCGATCGACATGATCGTGGCTTATCTGACGACGGATCTGACGGCGCTGAAGACAATCCTCAGCGATCCCAGCAATCTCTACAACGACGCGGCGTATACGTTCCTGTTTGCTTCGCTGATCGCGCTCGTTTTTGGAGCCGGCCGTTATTCCGTGGACTACCTCATCTGGCGCCGCCAGGGCTGTTAATCTGCGACCAATCCTCCCAGCTCCGCGAAACCACTCTCGCGGTGCTAACGTCTAATGGGTGGTCTGACGACACCCTGACACGCCATGAAGATTCGCACCTGTACTCTACCTTCGCTCCCGGCGGCCGTGCTGGCCGCTCTAACACTTTTCGTAAGCCACGCGCCGGCCCAAACCACCGCCCCGGCTGCTCCAGCCCCCGCGCCCACATCGGCCACTCCATCCGCGGGCCTGCCCATCAGCCTTCCCGTTACCGTGGTCGATAAAAAGGGCGACCCGGTGAAGAACCTCAGCCCCGCTGACGTCACGCTTACCGACAACGGTCACCTGCAGACCATTGCGTCGTTCGCACTCGCCCAGCCTGCGCCCATCACTTTAGGCGTCCTCGGGCAAACCACCACCAACCTCCGCACCGAGCTCGGCGATGAGCGCCTGGCCAGCGTCCACTTCATCGACCACACCCTTCCCGGCACCGACGACAAAGCTTTTGTCGTGCAGTTCGCCCACGAGGTCGATCTTCTCGAAGACCCCACCGCCACCGTCAATAAACTGCACGACGCCCTCAACCAGCTGGGATCGCCTCAATTCGGCAGCCAGTCCGGCAGTCAAAGCACCGACAGCGGCAGCGACCAAACCACCCAGCATTCCGGCTCGAGCGGCGGAACTCTCTACGACGCCATCTATCTCTCTGCGAATGAAATCCTGAAGAAGGCGCCGGGCCATCACGTCATCGTACTGATCAGCGACGGCATCGATCGCGACAGCAAAGAGACCGTCAACGACGCCATCGACGCCGCACAGGCCTCCCACACCGCCATCTTTGCCATCTATTACAAGGGCGAGGAGGAAAAGACCAGCAATCCCAACCAGAACACCGGCCGTCGCGGTGGCATGGGCGGGGGCGGCTATCCCGGCGGCGGCGGTGGATACCCCGGTGGCGGAGGTGGCTATCCTGGTGGAGGAGGCGGTGGTCGCCGCGGCGGCCAGACTCCCTCATCGGAGCCACACGTCGACGGCAAAGAGATCCTCGAGCACATCTGCTCGGCTACCGGCGGCTACATGGTCGAAGGCAAAAAGGACAAGGCCGACGATTCCTATAACAAAATCTCTGCTCTGCTCAAGACTCAGTACACGCTCTCCTACACGCCCGATAAGGATGCAGCGGATTCCGTCTCCCACCACCTGACCCTCACCTCAAAGAAGAACGACGTGTGGGCCGTCGTCCAGCAGGACTACTCCACCCAGTAGCTGGCGCGCCTCCGCCCGCGGACCTCTGCTACCATGACCCTATGCGACGCGTCTGGTCGGCGCTCTTATTGCTCGCGTTCAGCCTTCCGCTGATCGCGCCCGCCTTTGTGTCTGCTCCCGATGACTCGAAGCTTCCCGCCTGCTGCCGCCGCAATGGCAACCACCACTGCGCGATGAGCATGGAGATGGGAAACGTCCCCTCCCGCTATCACGTCGTTTCTGAGAAGTGCCCGTACTCGCCCTTCGCCCATACACCGCTGATGGCGCCCCACGCTTTCTCGCTGAATAACTCCCCAGCGCCTCTTCAGACCGTCGGCACCGCCGCCATCGTCCGCGAAGCCGAAGCCGGCTACCGCATCTCCACGGATCGCGCCCGCCACAAGCGCGGCCCTCCTCAAAACCTCGCCCTGTAACCCTGCAATCGAAAGCAACCCGCGGCTCCACGCCGTGGCGCTCCCATTTGCAACCATCACCGTTACATTTTGCGGGCCTCCTTGAGGAGCCTCCGATGCTGCGAAAGATTTTGCAACCCCTGGTTTCCGTGCTGGGGTCCGCGCTCGTGTCTCTGCCGGCAGTCCCTCTCGCCTATGCTTCTCTGCTCGGCCAGGTGCAGGGCATCGTGCACGATCCCGGTCATCGCCCCATCGCCGGAGCGCACATCGTATTGCGCGCCGCCCACTCCGACCTCTCCTTCACCGCCGATACCAACCTCGACGGCGCCTTCTTCATCCCCGCAGTTCCACCTGGCGTCTTCACCATCACCGTCTCCAGTAAAGGCTTCGCCGAAGTCGAGCAGACCCTCACTGTTACCTCGAACGGTGCCGAGATTCTCCACTTCCCGATGGAACTCGCGTCCGTGCGCCAAACCGCCGTGGTCCACGCCGAACCCGAAGTCGCGAACCCCGACTCAGTAACGCCGGCCACCATGGTCAGCCGCGCCGAGATCATGGAGACTCCCGGCGCCGACCGCACCAACTCGCTCGCCATGATCACCGACTACACTCCCGGCGCTTACATGAGTCATGACATGCTGCACATGCGCGGCGGCCACGAGCTCAACTGGATGGTCGACGGCGTCCCCATCCCCAACACCAACATCGCCAGCAACGTCGGCCCCCAGGTCGACCCGCGCGACATCGATACCGTCGAGATCGACCGCGGCAGCTATGGCGCCGACCTTGGCGACCGCACCTATGGCATGTTCAACGTCATCCCCCGCAGCGGCTTCGAGATGGACCGCGAAGGCGAATTCGTAACAACGCTTGGTAGTTTTTATCAGACTGACAGCCAGCTCAGCCTCGGGGATCACTCCGAGCGCTTTTCCTGGTTCGCTGCCCTCAACGGCAACCGTTCCAACTACGGCCTTATGGCCCCCATCGAGACACCGATTCACGACACCGAAAACGGCTACGGTGGTTCCACTTCGCTCATCCTCAACCGCGATCCGCGCGACCAGTTTCGGTTTGACGCCCAGCTACGCTCCGACTACTACCAGATCCCGGACGACCCCAATCCCAACGATTGGGAGAACCAGCTATACAACTCGTCCGGCCTGCGCGACGGCGAGCACGAGGCAGACGGGTTTTCGATATTCTCCTGGATTCACACCTTCAGCCCGTCGACTCTCGTCGAAGTCTCACCCTTTTACCACTACAACGACGCCAACTATCAGCCCTCGGCGAATGATCTGCCCACCGCAACGAACGCGAAGCAAACCGGCCAGTATACCGGAGCGCAGGCGTATTACTCCACCAGCGTTGCACGCAATTCCCTCAAAGCTGGCCTCTATGGCTACGACCAGCATGAAAACGACCTCTTCGGCGTAATCTTCAACGACGGCAGCGCGACCAGCTTCTCTGAAACCTCCCTAGTCAACGGAGGCGTCGAAGAACTATTCGTCGAAGACAACTACCGCCCGACCTCCTGGCTCACCCTGATCGGCGGCGAACGCCAAAGCCACTTCCAGGCCTCCATTTCCGAAAACGCCATCTACCCGCGCATCGGCATGGCCGTGCAGGTTCCCAAACTCGGCTGGGTCTTCCGCGGTTTCTACGGCCACTTCTATCAGCCCCCGCCGCTCACCAGCCTTAACGGCCCCGCGCTGGCTTACGCCCAGGACACTAACACCAGTTTTCTCCCTCTGCGCGGCGAACGCGACGAAGAGCACCAGTTCGGCCTGCAGATTCCCTGGCATGGCTGGCTCCTTGATGCCGATACCTTCCAGACCCGCGCCAACAATTTTCTCGACCACAGCAACATAGGCGAATCGGACATCTTCATCCCGATCACGGTGCAGGGCGCGCTCATTCAGGCGTGGGAACTGACCCTGCGATCCCCGCGTCTGTGGCACTATGGGCAGGCGCACCTCGCCTACTCCAACCAGATCGCCCGGCAGATCGGCCCCATCACCGGAGGCCTCATCTGCTACGACCCCTCAAACCCGGGCTATTGCCCAAGCACGGTCGTTCTTGGATACTCAGCGCTCGATCACGATCAGCGCAATACGCTGAACTTGGGCTTCGACGGGCATTTGCCGATGAGAGCCTATGTATCGTTCAACGTCTACTACGGCTCAGGCTTCTCCAACGGCTACACCGCTCCGCCATCGCCCTATACCGGGGCGTACCTCCCCGCTCACACCACCTTCGACCTCGCGGCCGGCAAAGAAGTGGGAGAAAACTGGTCGGTCAGCGCCAACGCCACCAACGTAGCCAACACCAGGGTCCTGCTCGACAACAGCCTCACCTTCGGCGGTTTTCACGAAAATGACCCGCGCCAGATTTACGGCGAGGTTCGCTACCGCTTTCACTTTTAGAATGGAAGTGTGGGTGTAGCCGCTCCAGTCCTCACTGCAAACGAACGACGCCGGGCGAAAATGCTCAGCGTCCCCGTTTACTGGCACTTCTTCAGCCTCGACGCGCCCAGCATCGCCGTCCTCTGGGCCTGTAGCTTCGCGCGTACAGCCCAGCTTCCCGCATCCGCCTCAGCGATCGCCGTCCTGGGCATCGGAACCTGGCTCATCTACGTAGCCGATCGCCTGCTCGATGCCCACTCCGCCCGCCACTCACCGCTGAATCACGACCTCCGCGAACGCCACTTCTTCCACGCCGGTCATCGCCGCCCGTTCCTCGTTGCCGCGGCCATCGCGACAATCGTCCTTCTCTGGCTGATCAGCATCATGACGCCCGATGCTCGCTTCGAGGACACCCTCCTCTTCGCCGTATCCATGCTCTACTTCGCCATCGTGCATCTACCCTTCATCCGCATTCGCAAATCATTCCCTCGCGAACTAGCCGTCGGCATCCTCTTCGCATGCGCCACAGCAGTTCCGGCCTGGTCCCAGCCACAGTCACCCCACGCAGCGCTGCTCCCGTCCATCCTGCTCTTCGCCGGACTCTGCTGCCTCAATTGCCTCGCAATCGAGATCTGGGAACGTCCCATCGCCCCAATCCGCCAACTCACCATCCCTGCCATCGTCCTCTGCGTTGTAGCCGCCTCTGCCGTAGTCATGCTCACCCTTCGCAACTCCGGAGAAATCCGCCTGACCGCCGCCGCTCTCGTTTCCGCTCTGCTCATCCTCGCTCTCGACCGAATCCACGGCCGTTTCGCGCAACGAGAGCCCAACCTGGAAGAAGCCACCAGCTTTCTCCTTGCAATGCGCATCGCCGCCGATGCCGCTCTCCTAACCCCACTCCTCTTCGTCCTTCCATGGCACGGATGATCGAGAGCACCGCAAACTCCAAGAGCGCGCTTCGCTTTGACCGCATAGCACACCTCTACCGCGCGATGGAGTATCTCTCCTTCGGCCCAATGCTCGAGCGCTGCCGCTTCCACCATCTGCCCGCCCTCAGAAATTCCCGCCAGGCACTCATCATCGGAGACGGCGATGGCCGTTTCCTCGCAAAGCTCCTCACCACCAACCCGCAGATCTGCGCCGAAGCCATCGACCTGAGCCCAGCAATGCTGCGTCTCCTCAAAACTCGCGTGGCCCGCATCGGCGCGCAACACCGTCTCACCGCAATTCGCACAGACGCCCGCACCTTCGAACCTCTCGTCGCAAAGTACGACCTCGTCGCAACCCACTTTTTTCTCGATTGCCTTACTGAAAGCGAAGCCGACCACCTCATCGCCCGCCTGCGCCCGCACTTGGCTCCCGACGCACAATGGCTCGTCTCAGATTTTCAAGTACCAGCTGGGGCCCCGCTCGAAGCATGGCTCGCCCGCCGCATTATCTCCGCTCTTTATACGGCCTTCCACATCCTCACCGGCCTGGCCGTCCGCCAAGTTCCACCCTGGCCCACTCTGCTCGCGCGCCACGGCTTCCAGCGCAAAGCCTCTCGTTCCTGGCTCCGCGGCCTCCTCGTCTCCGAGCTATGGCAACTCCCCCAGGCAACCGCCTTCAACCATCCGCGCTCCCATCAATCGATGCCCCTCGCCACTGAAACCAACATCGGTCTCAGCTCCATCCCCGGCATCGACCCCGGCCCGCAGCCCTTCCCCGACCCGCCAACGCCGCCCACTTCCGACCCCGCTCCAGGTCCCGCACCGGAACCAGATCCCGAGCCTTACCCAGGCCCCATTCCCGCCCCGCAGCCAGTCACATAGCCCCCCGAGGCGAAGCACCTGCACCTACCCGTTCCCGTCGAATCTCCGCACCGACCTCGACCGCTTCGTTTCCTCGTAAAGCGCCCCGCACCGCAACCAGTCTCCGCAGCTCATCGCGCATCCGCGCCACCGGCGTTCGCCAATCGCCTGCCACTTTCTGTCGAAAGAGCCGCGCCGTGGGATACCAATCCGAGTCCTCGCGCTCGTCCATCCAGCGCCAGTCAGCCAGATGTGGCAGAATCACCCACGCCGGTTTCCCCATAGCCCCCGCAAGATGCGCAATCGCAGTGTCCACGCTGATCACCACATCGAGCGTTGCCACAAGCGCCGCAGTTTCCGCGAAATCGAGGCTCGCGGAGCACGCAGCCACCAGCGGAAACTCCGCCGCCACCCCGCGCATCTGTTCGGCCGCCGCCCCCTTCTGCAGCGAGAACCATGAAATCCCCGGAACCTCCGCCAGGGCCACCAGCGCCCGCAGCGGCATCGATCGCTGATCGTCGCTCTTGTGTTTGGGATTGCCCGCCCACGCGATCCCCACCCGCAGCCCCTTGCCAGGCCATCGCCGCCCTGCAGCTTCGGCCTCCGCATCATCGGCATACACATAGGGAATCCGAGCCGGAATCGTCTCCAGAGACCCCCCGAACGCCAGCGGCAAGCTCATCAGCGGGCAATGCCACCGAAACTCCGGCAGCGGCTCTCCGTGCCCAATCACCTTCTCACACCCCGGCAGATTCTCGAGCAGCCGCTTCAGCCCCGGCTGCACCTCCAGCACCACTCGTCCGCCCCGCTCAGCCACCGGCGGCGCATAGCGGACAAACTGCAGCGTGTCCCCCAGCCCCTGCTCCGCGTGCAGCAGAATCGTCTCCCCGCCCAGTTCCTCGCCTCTCCATTGCGGGGCAGCGAATCGCCTCCTCTGCAGCCGCAGCTCGCGAAAATCCCACCGCCATTCGTGCTCCCGCCAGCCCTCCTCATACCGCCCCTGGCGCAGATAAGCGAGCGCCAGATTGTAATGCCCGCCCGCGCTTCCCGGATCGAGTTCCAGCGCCCGTTCATAGTGCAGGATCATCGCCGCTCCGTCGCCAAGCCGCATCAGTACGTTGCCAAGATTCGTATGGGCCGCCGCAAATTCAGGTTCGAGCTCAAGGGCCCGCCGATAGCACGCTGCCGCCTCCTCATCACGCCGCTGGTGGAAGAGCGCGTTGCCCAAACTGCTGTAATGCCGCGCCTGCCCCTCCGTTGCCAGCGCGCG
This sequence comes from Acidobacterium sp., assembly GCA_003167515.1. Lineage (GTDB taxonomy): Bacteria > Acidobacteriota > Terriglobia > Terriglobales > Acidobacteriaceae > Palsa-343. The sequence continues at coordinate 12,066 of PMSS01000362.1, forward strand.
ACGAAAACAATCTTCTGCGCGCCGATACTCCCTCAGCCCCAGCCAGGCGTTTCCCAGATTGTGCTGCGCCGCCACCGTCTTCGGATCGATCGCCAGCGTTCGCTCGTAGCACGCGGTCGCGATGCGAGCCTGACCCAGCATCTGCAATGCATTGCCCAGGTTGCACCATGCCTTCGCATACCCAGGACGCAGCACCAGCGCCTTGCGGCAACAAATCGCCGCCTGCACAAATGCCCCTTCGTCATAATCCAGATTCCCAAGGCTCAGCAGGACTTCAGGAAACCTGGGACGTAAATGCAATGCCTCCCGATAAGCTGCCCTCGCCTCGGGCTTCTTGCCAGCCACTGCCAGAGCCGCTCCCAGCGCATAGTGCAGCACAGCATCCCGAGGTGACTTACATAGCCCCGCCCGATACATCTCAATAGCTTCATCCCATCGGCCTTGCCGGCACAGCAGATGTCCCAGCGATTTCTCCGCCCGGCCCGACTTGCTCGTGAGGCCCACCGCCTTTTCCCACGCCAGACGCGCCTCCGCCACTCGCCCACGGGCCCCTTCAATATCCCCGATGCAGCACCACGCAACCCCGAACCCAGGCTGCAATTCCAGCGACCTCCGGCAACTGGCCTCCGCATTCTGGAGGTCCCCAGCCGCCAGATACGCCTGCGCCAGGCTGACCTCGAACCCCGCATTCGCAGGCCGCAGTTCCACAGCCCGTGCCGCCAGCCGGATCGCCGAATCATGCTGACCACTCTGGCGCGCCAGAAGCCCCAGCAAGACCAGCACCTCCGCGTCGGAGGGGTCCACCTCAAAAGCCTGTTGATAACAGCGTCCCGCCTCGAGCAAACGACCGGCCGCATGATGCCTCAGCCCGTCCCGCACGGCAGACGGCAACGACGCCACGCTGATCGGCTCCCGTCCCCCCATCGCAGACTTCCCTGCAACCCGTAGTCCGCGCGCCGGTCAAGAGAAATCCCGAAAATTAGAGAATTCTCACTGCATCCGCCCATCGAAAGCCCCGCGAAATTAACATTCGCCGCCCCGTTCGATTGTTACAATCAGGTTAAAAGCTCTCCCAAAGAGGACTGGAGCACACTCCCGGCTTTCACCCATGAATCTCTACATTCTTCGTCATGCCAGCGCGGGCACTCGCCGCGCCAACCCCGTCGTCGATGTCAAACGCCCCCTCGATAAGGAAGGCAAGCAACAATGCCTCCTCGTCGGCAGATTCCTCAGCGCTTTGAATGTCCAGTTCGACCGCGTCGTCTCCAGCCCCCTCAAGCGCGCCCTGCAGACTGCCTCGCTGGTCGGCACTGAAACCGGCTACGAAAGCAAAATCGACATCTCCGATGCCCTCGCGCCCGAAGCCACCGTGCAGAAGTTTCACGACCTCGTCCGCAGTCTCGACAAATACGACAACGTCCTCGTCGTCGGCCACAATCCCAATCTCACGACTTTCTTCGGATCGCTCCTCGCGCCCTCCAGCCGCATCAGCACGCGCCTCCGCAAGGGCGCAGTCGCCCGCATCGACTGCACACGCCTTCCCGGCACCCTCCACTGGCTTGTCGATCCCAGGATTCTTCGCGGCATCTACTCCAAAGCCACAAAAAGATCGCGCCCGAAGACCTCGCGAAAGTAGCCCGCCTCTTTTCGCAGCGACCACAGCTCGAGCTCCGCGCCGGTGCGCCCTGGCAAAAGCTCCAGCAGCACGCGCTTCGGATACACCCTCACCCGCACCTTCAGCACATCGCTGGCGCGGTCCTGATTCAGCGCCACAGCCAGCCGCAGCAACACCACCGCTCGCCGTACGTGCTCGTACTCCTCCGGAGGCACCTGCCGCATGGTGCGGCCTTCCGGCGCCGGCCGGCTTTTCCCCAGATAACGCGCAATTGCCGACGTGACCACGCGCTGCTGCGGCGTGAATCCATAGAGCTCCGAGTTGGCGATGATGTACTGCGCATGCCGGTGATAGCCCTGGTGATTCAGAAATTTCCCGATGTCCCGCAGCATCGCCGCCGCTTCCACCCAGGTTTGATATTCCGGTGGCAGCCCATGCACCGCTGCCAAATCGCGAAACATCTGCGCCGCATGCTGCCGCACCGGCTCCGCCTGCCGCGGATCGGTCCCGTACCGCCGGCACGCCTCCTCGACCGCCTGCCAGCGCTCCCGCTCGAACTCCTGATGCACCGATGCCCGCGGATCCTGCTCCGCCAGCATCTGCGCGAGAATGCCATCCCGCAACCCCATCGGCGAATAGCGAAACCCCGGCAGCCCGAACCCCTCGAGGATCTCCGCAAACACCTGCGCGCCCGCGACAATAATCTCCGAACGCTTCGGCCCAATTCCCGGGACCGCCGACCGCTCGCCCATCTTCATCTTCGTCAGCTTTGAAGTCAGCCGCCGCACTGTTGGCGTCGGGACCAGCTCTTTCGCCGCCCCTGACTTGGCCGCCCCGCCCTTGACCGTTCGCTTTTTGCTTAGCGCCCGTCCCGCGTCATAAAGAGCCGCCGCCGTTCCCGACGTCCCAATCACCAAACGCGCTCCATCGGGATGAATCCGCCGCTTCGCCCGCCGCAGCTCGCGATCGATGAACTGCCGCAGCCGGCGCACCTCATCCTTGCCCGGAACATCGCTGCGCACAAATTCCTGCGTCAGCCGCACCGCCCCCAGCGGCAAACTGATCGTCTCGTGAATCCTCTTGTGCTCTGAGAGCGTGATCTCGCAACTGCCGCCGCCGACGTCGACCAGCACGCAGCGTCCGCCCGCGCCCGGCTCGTTCTCCACCACGCCGCGATGAATCAGCCGCCCCTCTTCGAGCCCGGAGATGATCTCCACATCCCAGCCCGTCTCGTCCCGCACCCACGCCTGAAATGCCCGCGAATTGCGCGCATCGCGCATCGCGGAAGTCGCCACCGCGCGCACCTTGTTCGTACCGTGAAATTGCACCGCCTTGTAAAAGCGCTTCAGCGTCCGCAGCGTTAGCGCCATCGCCTCCGGCGAGACGATCCCGGTCTCGAAGACGCTCCCGCCGAGCCGTGTGACCTCGCGATCCTCGTGTACCGTCCGCAGCCGATGCTGCACCACGCGGGCAATCTTTAGCCGGCAGGAGTTCGAACCGATGTCGATAGCTGCAAAAGTCTGCATGATGGACGAAAATTTCAGAGAGTCTTAGCGAAAGAGAGATTTACTCAGCACCATACACGAGCCGAACACAAGCCGCGTTACGAAACAGCCTTGCCGGTCTGACCCGCCACACGTCGCCGGACCGCACTCGCCGGCCGCACCGACCGCCCGACCGGACGACGCGAAACCGCGAGCCACTCCCCCATCAATCGCCCGCGCAGCTTCGACGCCGTCTTCATCGCTGCTACAAAATGCCGCTCGCGTTGTTCCTCGATCAACTCAGTCAGCTCCTTCGCATCATGGCCCAGCGCCGTGTGCGCTTCTTCCGCAAGCACCAGCCAGTCGTGCCAGTCGCCGATCTCATCCTGCAGCTTCTTCAGCGCCTCTCCCACTTGCTTCGCCTGCTCATCTCCATGCGCCGCCAGTTCCGCCACATACCGCGCCTTCTTCGCGCCCTTCCGAAAATCGTGCAGATTCCCCGCATCCAGCACCTGCATCTCCGTCGCCAGCCGCGCAAAGCTGTCCAGCGCCACCACTCCCGGCGGCTTCTTCCGCGCCCGTCGCACACCCTTCGTTTTGAATGCAGCCTCCAGCTCCTCCAGCCGCTTATCGAGTTTCTCCGCCAGGTCGTTCGCGTGCCCGCGCAACCCATCCGCCAGTTCGTTGCGCCGGTGTTTCAGCCACGCATCCAGATCGCTGGCCTGCTGGCCGACGCCCGTCATCCGCAATCCAGCCTCGTGTGTCTCAAGCGCATCGAGCGTCACTGCGGCCGCCTCTCCGTCTTGCTTCTCCGTCTGCGCACCTGCAGGATCGAGCGCCTGCCTGATCAGCTTCTCCACCAGTTTCCGATGCACATCCAAATCCCGCACCGGTCCCGCCTCGTGACGAATCTTCTTCAGCAGCCGCATTGCAGCCGTCGCCGCACTCTGTAACGGCTCCCCGTCGGGAGTCTCCCGCACCAAATCTTCGAGCGTCGCCTGCAGGCGGCGCGTTCCCGTGCGCGTGTCATGAACCGCGTCTACATTCGGATCATCAGCGCATTTCACCAGATTCTCGCGCAACGTTGCTGCCAGCCGACGCACGTTCTGGAGATCGTCTGTCATCGCCGCACACCCGTCCCCCGCGCCTTCTCACTGCTATTCTGAGTTTTGTGCCGAATCATATTCCCGATCCCATTCAAGGTCACGCGCAAGGTCACGACCCAATGACATTTCCCCCTCTGTCCGCACCCCAGCCCACAGCACCGCAGCCTTCGCTCTACTCTACGCCGGCGCGTGCGTGGACTATTCTGCTCCCCATCTTCATCGCCGTCTACTTCACCGCACTCTTCTCGCCTGCGCTCCTCGACGACGCCGACGCCACCCACGCCCAGGCCGCTCAGCACATCGCCACCACCGGCGACTGGGTCACGCTCTACGTTAACGGCATCCGGTACCTCGAAAAGCCGCCCCTTCCTTATTGGATGGTCGCCGTCGACTATCACCTCTTCGGCTACAACGTTTTCGCTACCCACCTCCCCATGGCGCTCGCTCTGCTCGGCTGCGCCGTCATCGTCTGGCTCTGGGCTCGCCGCGCCTGGGGGGACAGAGCCGCATTCTACTCTGCCCTCGCCATGCTCACTTCGGTCGGCGTTTTTCTCTTCACCCGCACCCTCATCCCGGAATCGATCCTCACCTTCTTTCTCATCCTCGCCCTATACAGCTTCCTCACCGGCATGGAGGATCGCAAACCCGCGCGCTTCTATCTCGCCTACGCTGCCCTTGCCCTGGCCCTGCTCGCCAAAGGACTCATCGCCCCCGTCTTCTTCGTCGCCGCCGTCGTTCCCTACCTCGTCATCACTGGAGAGTGGCGCCGCTGGCGTCAGTTTCATCTCTTCACCGGACTCCTGCTCTTCCTTGCCATCGGCGCTCCGTGGCATATCCTCGCCGCCCTGCGCAACCCAGACCACGGCAACCCCACCGGCAACATCCCCACCCCCGGCCGCGTCCACGGATTCTTCTACTTCTACTTCATCAATGAGCACTTCCTCCGCTTCCTCGGACTCCGCTACCCGCACGACTACAACCGCCAGCCCTGGTACGTCTTCTGGCTCGGCCAGCTCATCTGGCTCTTTCCGTGGAGCCTCTACCTCCCCGTCGCCATCCGCCGCGCCTGGCGCAATCGCCACATCTTCTACTCCGACCTCCGCTACGAGGTCACCAACACCATCCAGTTTCTCGATCCTAAACTCACCGCGTACGAATCCTCCGCCCTCGCCGCGCGCCTGCGCTTTCGCGCCCGCACCAGCCTCCTGCTCACCCTCTACGCCGGCTTCATCCTGATCTTCTTCGCCCTCTCTACCAATCAGGAGTACTACACCTGGCCCATGTACCCGGCGCTGCTCATGCTCATCGCCGGAGCCCTCTCCGTCATCGAAGAATCCCCAACCGGCGGCCGAAAGTCCCGCTGGCTCATCGGCGCGCAAGTCTTCTTCGTGGTCATCGGTCTAGTCGCGGCCTCCCTGCTCGCCTGGGGACTATGGCAGTCGCGCCATCTCCCGCACATCGCCGACATCGGCACCCTGATGGCCCATCGCGGAGTCGGCGGCTACACCCTCTCCATGTCACACTTCTTCGACCTCACTGGCCCGTCCTTCGCCGCGCTCCGCATGCCAGCGATCCTCGCCGCCCTCGCGTTCTTCCTCGGCCCGCTCGCCGCCTGGCGTCTCCGCCGTCAGGGACACTCCTTCGAATCGACCGCCACCGTCGCCTTTACCACCGCGGTCATCCTCATCGCAGCGCACATCGCCCTGGTGCGCTTCCAGCCCATGCTGTCATCGAAGACCATGGCCGAGACCATCAACCACCTCACTGCGCAACCGGCCAACGCCAAGGCCCAGCTCATGCTCTACGGCGACCAGTCCGACGGCTCGTCGATCGTCTTCTACACGCACCACCAGGCCCTGCTCGTTCACGGATCCACGCAGTATTTCTCTCCCGATCCGGAAACGTACGGCCAGCTCTTCGGCTCCTCCATGATCTGGGGTTCCGACTATCCCGACGCGCCGCATATTTTCCTAAGCGATGCAGATCTGCTCAGCATGTGGGGCGCCGGCCCGCGCAAATTCCTCTTCGTCCCCGGCGACTTCCACAGCCACGTAGAGACGCTCCTCGGATCCCGCCTCTACCCCGTCCTGGACCTCTCCGACAAAACCCTCTACACCGATCGCCCTCTGTAGTTCTGTTCCCGGTTCCCTGCTTTAAGGCAGCTTCTGCACCGCCGTCCCCTCCGGAATCGTCAGCTGAAACTGATCGTCCGTGAGAGGCTGGTTCACCGTCACCTTCTGAAAGCTGATCAGGATCTGATATTGATCCAGCGGCCGCTTGATCGTGATCGTCCCAGGAAAAATCTCGTCCCCAAACTTCTGCGGCCGCCCATAAGTCGCCTGCGTCTGGATTTGACCATTCTGGTCGTAAATATCTTCCTCGATAGGCCGCAGATCGATCCGGCTGAAGTAGATCACACGCTTCGCATGCAGAATGTTGCTGGTCCCCTGCCGATTCAGAATCGTCAGCAGGTATTCCGGCACCAGCTCCAGTTTCTTTGTCTTCGGATTCACTTCCGTCTTGCTGTCGGCTGTCGGCAGCAGCTCGTCTTCCGGCCCAATCCTCCGGATCAACAGCGAATCGACAAAGATGTACGGCCGCATGTTCTCGAAAGCGTTCGTCGACGGCTTCTTCGGCGCGGCATTCGTCCCTTCGACGACCTTGCTCTTCGGCGGAATCAACAGTTCGAACGTCTGCCCATCGCTGGCCATATCGAACGCGACAGTGTGCACGACCGGCAGGAACCCGATGACCCGCAGCGACTCCGGCTTCCGCAACAGAATGTACCCGCTGAACGACGTGTAGGTCGTCTCGCTGCCCTTCAGCGATCCGCCCTGCGTCGCCGTAAACGTGACCGTGGCCTTGATGGTGTCGATCGCGTCGTACTGCTTGTTAATTCCATCGACCAGCTGCTCGGGCAGCGCCGTCAGCACATTCGCCGGCATAATCGCCTGCGGCACCTTGCGTGTATGCCACAGGCACCCATTCAGCGCAGGCAGCGCCAGCATCAGCGCAACAGAAACTCCACCCCGAACGCGTCGCGTTCCGCTCAAAGCAGCAAGCCGCGAGTATGTTCCGTCAACTCGGCTGGCCTTCCTCCCGCACAACCGCCCGCCCATCGCATTCATTGCGGCTGGCTCGCATTACGCACCGCGCGCCGGTAGGTTTCCACATCTTTCGCGTGTTGTTCCAGCGTCGCCGAGAAGCGCGACTGCCCCGACGGATCGGCCCCCGCCGCCACAAAATACAAATAATTCGTCTGCGCCGGATGCATCGCCGCCTCCAGCGACTTCAACCCCGGATTGCAGATCGGTCCCGGCGGCAGCCCCGCATGACGATAGGTGTTGTAGGCCGAATCGGCCTGCAGATCGGACTGATAAATCGTTCCCCGGTACCGCCCATCCAGCAGCGCCGCATAAATAACCGACGGATCCGTCATCAGCGGCATCTTCTTCGCCATCCGATTCGCAAAGACACTTGCCACCAGCGGCCGCTCCGCATCCATCGGCGTCTCCTTCTCCACCAGCGACGCCAGCGTGACCGTGCGATGAAAGTCGGCCGTCAACCCAATCCCCTGCGCCACCTCGCGGAAGCGCCTCACCATCGCCGCCATCATCTCCTCCGGCTCCGTGTGCCGCGCAAACCGATACGTGTCCGGAAACAGATACCCCTCAAGACTCGGCGCCGCCGGATCAAGATCGCTGACCAACGAAGCACCCTGCTTCGCCGCGGCAATAAACGCCGCTTTCGGCCCCAGTCCTTCCTCCTCCACCCGCGCCGCTATATCGAACAGATTCGACCCCTCAGGAATCGTCAGCGCCACCGTATACACATCGCCGCGCCGAATCCGGTCCCAAACTTCCTCCATCCGCACCGGATGATCGAAGCGATACTCTCCCGCCTTCAGCGTTCCGCCCTTCACCTCATGCAGCCCGCGAAACACATATGCGCTCCGGATGATTCCCTGTTGTTTCAGCTCGGTCGCAATCTGCATGCTCGACATCCCCGGCGCAATGTCCGCGAATGTCTCCGTCCGCGGACCTGCCGGGACCAGCAGCGCGTATCCGGCCACGCCAGCCACCACCAAAGCCGCGAGAAAAATAAGGAGAAAAAAGCGTCGCACGAAGGGGAAAGACCTGTTCCTTTAATGATGTCTCTTTGATTCCCTAACCCATTGTAAGATGCGGCTTTCTCTTCGCTCCCCGCTACTGCTCTCCGCTACTATCGGTACTGTGCAACCCCGCCTCCTGGGCCTCGATTTCGGCTCCCGCCGCATCGGCGTCGCTGTCTCCGATGAGCTCGGCCTCACCGCCCAGCCCGTCCTCACGCTGATCCGCAAAAACGCGAAGTTGGACCTGAAATCCCTCGGCCGCCTCCTCCGCAAATTCGGCTGCACCGCCATCGTCCTCGGCAATCCCCTCTATATGTCCGGCGACATAAGCCCGCAGGCAACGAAGACCCACGCCTTCGCCGAAGCCCTCCGCGCCGCGTTCTCCCTACCCGTCCACCTCTGGGACGAGCGCCTTACCTCGGCCGAAGCCCACCGCCATCTTCACGCCGCGGGACGTCCCCTCTCCGGTCACCGCGAGGTCGTCGACCAGGTCGCCGCCGTGTTGATTTTGCAGAGCTTTCTCGATGCCCACCGCTCCCCCCAGCCGTCGTATAATCCTGAATGAGGCCGTACACCAGCCTTCGGACCCATATTCCCTGCCAAGGGTTTTTTGTTCCTCTGTCGCGGCGCGGAGGCCAGCTTCCGTTCCGCATTGCACTTCTTTTGCTCACGGTGCGGCGTATTCCGGAACGGCCCCTGAGGGGAATTGATTCATGCCTGAACACATCAAGCAAAAGCTGCTGGGAGAAATCAAACAGCTCGAACACGAGCTCACCCATGAACTGCCCGCTGAAATCAAAAAGGCAGTGGCTATGGGCGATCTCAGTGAAAACGCCGAGTATCACATGGCCAAACAGCGCCAGGACTTCGTCAACGCGCGCCTCGGCCAGCTCAAAAAGCGCATGGCCGAACTCGCCCTCGTCAATCTCTCCAACATCCCCCGCGACCGCGCCGCTTTCGGCTCCACCGTCCTCGTCTACGACACCTCAAAAGATGAGAAAATCGAGTACAAGCTCGTGACCAGCGAAGAGTCGGACGTAAGCAAGGGCCTCATCTCCACCACCTCGCCCATCGGCAAGGCGCTCGTGGGTAAGCAGGTCGGCGATATGGCCACCGTGGTTACTCCCAATGGCAAGCGCGAGCTCGAAGTCTTGAAACTGGCCACCATTCACGACGAGACGCAGGCGGAAGCCGAAGCCGGTAAGTAGTGAGCAAAGACCCCCAAATCACGTGGACCCGTGCGTTCGGCACCGGCTGTGGCGTAATCCTCCAGGCCATCGTTGACGGCCTTTCGCTCACCCGCATCTCGCCTAACGTCCTCACGTTTCTCGGCCTCGTCATCAACACCGGCGCGGCAATCCTGTTCGGCTTCGGCAATCAGCAAAACTACGTCCGCATGTTTCTCTTCGCCGGCCTCGTCATCATCGGCGCAGGCATCTTTGACATGGTCGACGGCCGCGTTGCCCGCCAAACCCACCAGGTCACCGTCTTCGGAGCCTTCTTCGATTCCGTCATCGACCGCTACTCCGACGTCGTCCTCTTCTTCGGACTCCTGGTCTTCTACGCGCGTGGCAATCGCCTCTTCTACGTCTTCCTCGCCGCGTTTGTCATGATCACCTCGCTGATGGTCAGCTATACCCGCGCCCGCGCCGAGGCCCTCATCGGCAGTTGCAAGGTCGGCTTCATGGAACGCCCCGAGCGCGTCGTCCTGATCATCCTCGGCGCACTCTTCGAACGCTGGGGAGTCATGGCGCCCGTCCTCTGGGTCCTCGCCGTCATCTCCACCGTCACCGTCGTCCACCGCATCCTCTACACCTACCAGCAGACCCGCCATCTCGCGCCCGTCGTCGAGATCCAGCAACTTGTACAGCCGTCTGCATCGGCGCCACCGATCCCGCAGCCCATTGCACTGCGCGAATCTGAATCCCGGCCCGAGCTCCGCGCCTCCAATGCGCCCCGCGCCTAGCTTCCTTACTCCTTGAAGATCCCCTGGGGGCAAATCGCGTGGACCCCCACATTCCCGTCCACCAGTTGCGTGATGTCCACATCCACCGCCACGCTGGTCAGCATGTACGCCTCATCGCGCGAAAGATGCTTCTCTGTCACCAGAAAGTCGATCATGTTCCGTACAGCCATCTCCGTCGCCGTCTTCAGGTCGGGACTGAACCCCATGCTGATGTAGCTGGTCGGCGTCTCCGCCCGCGGCCACAGCAGATGCTCGTCCTTGTGCACCACAAACCGAAACGTCCCCGTCAGGAACGTCTCCATCGCCGTGATGTCCACCTCGCCGTTGCCCTGCCCCGCGTGCCCGTCGCCCGCTTCAAACAGCGCGCCCTTCGCGTGCACCGGAATAAACAGCGTCGTCCCCGCCACCATCTCCTTGTTATCGATGTTCCCCGCGTGCGTCCACGGCGGAGCGCAGTCGTAACGCCCCGCTGACTCCGGCGGAGCAACACCCATGCTCCCGAAAAACGGATGCAGCGGAATGTCGATCCCCGGCCCGAAATGCCCGATCATCTTCTCCCGATCCAAAGGAATAATCTTCCGACGCCCATAAGGAAAATCATTGGGCAGAAATCCACGCCCCGCGCCGAACCCATTGCACGCAAACGGCGCATCAATATCGATCTTCAGAATCTGCACCTCCAGCACATCGCCTGGCTCCGCCTCCTCAATAGCCATGGGCCCTGTCAAAATGTGCCAACCCGGTCCCTTGTCCTTCACTTGATCGAAGATCGGCTGGTTGTAGGCAGGAATATCCGCCGCATTCACGCCCTCTTCCTGCAGCCGGTCATTCGGCCCGCACGTCGACAGCGTCTGCATCCGCACCGTGTCACCTGAATGCACCGTCAGCACCGGCTTCGCCTTTGACCAGTAATACCCCCACGCCACCGTCGACGGCGTAGCGTTCAGCACAATGGGCGTTCCCTGCGCGGCAGCTGCGCCTGTCAAAAACAGAGACACTCCCGCCAAAGCGAAGGACCTCATCCAAACCTCCATTGCTCTTCAGATCTTGATCAGCTTAGAGACATACTAACCGCGACACGAATTCTCCTGGCCAGACAACGAAACGCAGCATCTGCCTCGCACCTGAACCCTGCACCCTGTAAACATGCCCTCAGTTCTCGTGCAGCGCCGTCTTCGGATCCAGCCCCGCAGCCCGTCTCGCCGGAAGCCACGAAGCGAAAACCGAAATCCCTAGGAAAACAACCGTCATGCTCGCAAACGTCGCCGGATCGGTCGCCTTCACCCCCACTAACATCGCCATCATCACCCGCCCCAGGACGACCGCCGCGACCAGCCCGATCCCAATCCCGATCCCGCTCAACCGTAGTCCCTCCAGAACCACCAGCTTCACAATATCGCCGCGCCGCGCACCCATCGCCATCCGCACGCCGATCTCCGCCGTCCGCTGCCGCACCGCTGTCGACAGCACCCCATACAGACCCACGCCCGCCAGCGCTCCCGCAATCACAGCGAACACCGATATCAGCAACAGCGAAAACCGCGTGCTCGCCTGCGCCGTATGAACAATCTCATCGCCCGTCCCGATCTCGGTCATCAGAAACTGAGGATTAAGCTCATGCAGCGCCTGGCGTACCTGGTTCTCGTAAGTTGCCGGATCGCTTCCCGTGCGCAGTGCCCAGGACCGAACGCTGCCGTTCCCCAAAAATCCATCGGTGAAGTAAATCTGCTCCCGCCCTGGTTCGGCCAGCGAGTTCTCCCGCTGATGCGCAACCACTCCGACAATCTCCACAAATTCCGCCTCTTTCGTCCGAATCCTCGTCAGGATTCGCTTCCCCACTGCCGACTGTCCCGGAAACGCCTTGTCCGCCAGCATCTGATCGACAATCACGTGATTCCTGTCCGGTAAATTGTCGTCCTCCGTAAACGTGCGCCCCGCCAGCAGCGGTGTGCGCGTTGTCTCGAAATATCCAGGCAGCACAACTTCAAAATCCGTCGCCTGATACCGGCTCGGATCCCTACCCGCATCTTCCGTTCCCCACCGGATCGGGCTGAAATCCCCCGTCAGCGGAAATGGAAATGAAGCTGTTACACTTTGCACGCCGGAGATCTCCCGCAGCCGATCCTCGACCTGTCGCACCGTCGCCGCTCGCTCCTCCGGCGTCGGCCGATGCGTCGGATTCCCTGGAAATTGCAGCTGAAATGTAAGCAGGTTGTGCGCATCGAATCCCGGGTCGATTCGCTCGAGATCCAGAAAACTCCTGAACATCAGTCCCGACCCTACCAGCAGCACAAACGACAGCGCTACCTCCGCCATCACCACCAGATTCCGCACCGAAGCTCCGCTCGCCAGCCCCGACGTGCGGCTGCTCCCGCGCAACACGTTCATCAGCGCCGGCAGCGTCGCCCGCCACGCCGGAGCCAGACCGAACACTACTGCGGCCAGTGATCCCGCCAGCACCGTGAACCCCAGCACCGTCCCGTCGATGCGGATGCTGTCGAGGCGCGGCAAATTTGCTGGGGCCAGGTCTCGAAGCTCGCGAATTCCCGCCCACGCCAGCACCAGTCCCACCGCTGTGCCCATCAACCCCAGCAGCGCAGCCTCGGCCAGAAGCGGGGCAATCAGCCGCCAGCGGCTCGCGCCCAGCGCCGCACGCACTGCAAACTCGTGCTCCCGCAGCGACGCGCGCACCAGCAGCAGATTCGCGACATTCGCGCACGCAATCAGCAGCAGAAAGATCACCGACCCCATCAGCGCCAGAATCGCCGGCCGCACCTCCGCCACCAGATGCTGCGCCATCGGCTCTAGCGTGATCTCATAACCAATCGACGCGTCCATCGGAATCGTCCTGCGGCCCTCCGCAGCCACCGCATCCGCCGCGGTCTGCGCCTGTCGCGCCGTCACGCCCTCCTTCAACCGGGCGACCGGAACGATGGAAAATCCATTGCGGTTCGCCGCATCGTACGCCAACCGATTCGCGATCCACACATCCGGTGCCTCTTCCTGGTTGGCCTCCGGCGGCAGGTACAGCCTGAATCCCGGCGCCAGCACGCCCACAATCAGCGGCCCCGGCCGTCCCTGCGCCTGCATGCTGCGCCCAACCACCTTTGGGTCGCCGCCGTAGCGCCGCATGAAGTACTCATAGCTGAGGATGCCGATTGCGGGCGGCGGCGCCGGCAACGGCCCCGCGCCAGCAGCGCCCCCAGCCGGAGGCTGCGCTGCCGGCGTTCCATCTTCCGCCGTGAAATCCCGGCCGTACGGAATCTTCGCCCCCATCACCTGAAAAAAGTTGGTTGTCGCAATTCCGAAACGCAGTTGTTCCGGCGTCCCATCCGCGCGCACCACAACATTGCGGAACGTGAATACTCCGGCCATATCCGAGAACACGGACTTCGTTCCATCCCGCAGATCGATGTAATCGGCATTCGAAAAAGGCAGCCCTTTCACATGCCGCTTCGTCAGATCATTCCCCCCGACCACAAGCTGCCCCGGATCCTTATAAGGAAGCGGCCGCAGTAACACCGCATTCGTGACGCTGAAAATCGCCGTGCTCGCGCCCACACCCAACGCAATCGTCAATACCGCAATCAAAGTGAACCCCGGATTCTTCCTCAAAATCCGCCCCGCCAGCAGAACAGTTTTCAACATGATGACGACCTCATTCAGCGCTGTGCCCGAATACCTGTAACGATGATCTCAATCGACGGTCAGGAACCTGGGGAAAGCCGGGACGCGAATCTTCATGCGCAGCCCGCTTCGCACCATTATGCCCCAAAGCCCAAAAGCAAAAGGGAGCAACCCCAGCCGCTTCCCTCATGGATTGTTTTTGCTTTTGCGCGAAGCGCGTCCGCCTGGACGGCTAGTCCTACCAGCGTCCCCATGCCCGGCTGATGTAATCCGTCATTGTCATCGTGATCAGCACAATAAACGTCAGGAACCCCGCTCCCACCGTCAGCTTCGTCAGTTTCGAGCTGTACTTCACATGCATGAAGAACAGAACCACCAGCGTCATCTTGATGCACGCAATCGCCAGCGCCACCACTGCGTTAAAGTCGCCCAGCTCCACATAGGAAACCGCCGTGGTAGTCGCAGTCAGGACCAGCAGTGCCGCCCCGATCAACAGGTATACCTTCGGGCTGACGATGTGCTCCTCGTGATGCGTAGGTTCGTCGTGATGTTTCGCTTCAGCCATAGCTGCCTTTCAATTCCCTATTGCCTGTTCCCTGTTGCCTGCATTATTGGTGTCGACTGATCAGATACAGCAGTGGAAACAAAAAAATCCACACAATATCGACAAAGTGCCAATACAATCCAAAATTCTCGACAGGCGCAACATGCCCGCTCGTATACGCCCCGCCCCACGCCCGAATCGTAAGAATCGTCAGCAGCGAAACCCCGATGATCATGTGCAGCGCGTGCATTCCCGTCATCGCGAAGTACAGCGAGAAATAAACCTGCGTCTTCTCCGCCATATCCAGTTGCAACGGCTTATCGGCCGGATAATCCGGATTCACCTTCATGAATCCTTCCGGGCTGAAGTTCAATCCTGGCACATGGTGCTCCACCCATTCGTCGTGCCACTCATACGCCTTGACGCACAAAAAGCCGCATCCGAGAATGATCGTCGCAATGCACCAGCCCACCAGAGCCTTACGCATGCGCGTCTCCGACGCGTGCACCCCCATGGCCATCGTGAAGCTCGAGACAATCAGCAGCGTCGTATTCAGCGTTCCTGCCCAGATGTGCAGCGAGTGGCTGCCGTCAACGAACGCCGGGTAATACCAGTTGCGGAAAATCAGATAGGCGCAGAACAAGCCGCCGAAGAACATAATTTCCGTCAGCAGAAACAGCCACATGCCAAACGTAGCGGTCTCCCGCTGCTGCTCCACGCTCGCGAAATGGTGGCGCAGAAACGCCGGGTGCTCGTGCTCGGTGTGCGCCGCCTCCGCCGTCTGAGCCGCAACTGTGTGGCTATCCAACTGTAGGCACCTCGCTCCCCTTCTTACTTTCCAGCCACTCGTAGTCGTAAGCCTCGTGCGTCACAATCGGCGTCTCGACAAAATTCTCCGTCAGCGGCGGTGATTGAATCTGCCACTCCAGCCCCGTTGCCTGCCACGGATTCGGCCCCGCTATCTTCCCATATTTCAGCGACCAGGTAAGATACAGCAGCGGTAACAAGTAGCCCACGCCCAGCACGCTTGCCCCCGCGCTCGAAAATACGTTCAGAACCTGGAACTCCGGCGGATACGCCGCATACCGCCGCGGCATGCCCAGATACCCTAGGAGGAACTGCGGGAAGAACGTCAGAATAAATCCGACAAACGTAATCACCGCGGCCAGCTTCGATACCCCTTCCGGATACATCCGTCCCGTAATCTTCGGCCACCAGAAATGCACGCCCGACAGATACGCCATCAGCATCCCGCCAACCATCACAAAGTGAAAATGCGCCACGATGAAGTAAGTCTCCGTCAGGTGGATATCCATCCCCATCGACCCGAGAAAGACGCCCGTTAGTCCACCGATGGTAAACAGGCCGAGAAACCCGAACGCATACAGCATCGGTGTCTCGAACGTGATCGACCCTTTGTATAACGTCGCCGACCAGTTAAATATCTTAATCGCCGAAGGCACCGCCACCAGCATCGTCAGCAGCGAAAACACCAGCGCAGAGTAACTCGAAATTCCCATCACAAACATGTGGTGCGCCCACACAAAGAACCCAAACACCGCAATCGCCACCGACGAGAACGCGACTGCCGTGTAACCAAACACCCGCTTCCGCGAGAACGTGCTGATCACTTCCGAGATCACACCCATCCCCGGCAAAATCATGATGTACACAGCGGGGTGCGAATAGAACCAGAA
>PMSS01000463.1 GCA_003167515.1 Acidobacterium sp.
AAGGCGGTGAACTTCGGGATCGTGTATGGGATCTCGCCGTTTGGACTGGCGGCGCAGTTGGGGATCGAGCAGAACGAGGCGCGGCTGTACATTGAGACTTATTTTGAGCGCTATTCCGGTGTGCGTACGTACATCGATCGGATGCTGGAAGAGACGCGGCACGAGCAGATGGTGCGGACGATCTTTGGGCGGGTGCGGCCGATTCCGGATATTCAGAGCCGCAATGCGAATCAGCGCGGGTTTGCGGAGCGGACGGCGATCAACACGCCGTTGCAGGGGACAGCGGCGGATTTGATCAAACTGGCGATGATTCGCATCGACCGGCGGCTGACGGAAGAGAAGTTGAAGACGCGGATGACGCTGCAGGTCCATGACGAGCTGGTGTTCGATGTGCCGGAAGATGAAGTTGAGCCGGTGAGCGCAATGGTGCGGCACGAGATGGAGCATGTGATTGAACTGAGCGTGCCGCTGGTTGCGGATGTGGGCGTGGGCGCTAACTGGAGAGATCTAAAGTAGCCGGAAGGAACGTTACTTTTCGCCTGGAAAATGGCCGGCGCGAGGTTGATGGGTGTACTCGTCGACCTACACTGAGCCCGCTTCCTTACAAAGGGTGCAATCGGCAAAGCCGGAAATCGGCTCGGAAGAGCGAGCCGACGGTCCGCAGTGCGCCCAAAGCGACCTGCGGGCCGTTCCGATGAAGGAGGCAGGCCCATGGACAAAAAAGCGTCCTGGACACGAATTGCCATCACATTCGCCATTGATTGGCGCTTTGTGATGGCAATCGTGATCCTTTTGGTCCTCGTGCTGCTGTTGAAGTAGCACAAACCTCCCGGGAGGTGCACCTCCTTCCGGGAACTACTTCGAGGTCAGTATACCTCTGGAGCGGGCTGGGGCCGGGCACGTTTTCGAGGCGGGAGCGGAGCGGTTGTCCCGTTTTGGGACGGGGCGGGTCAGCTTCCCAGTTCGGTGCGGATGGCCGCGGCGATGCGATCGGCGTGGCGGCGCATGGCTTCTTCGGATTCAGCTTCGATCATGACGCGGGCGAGCGCTTCTGTGCCGGAATAGCGCACGACGACGCGGCCACTTTCGGCTAACTCCGTCTCGGCGTCGCGAATTGTATCCGTGACGGTGACAATTTGATCGAGCGGCTTCTTTTCACGTACGCGAACGTTGACGATGACCTGGGGAAAAACTTTAAGGTCGGCGACGAGTTCGTGAAGAGCGCGCCCGGAGCGGCGGACGACGTCGAGGACGACGAGGGCGGTCAACAAACCGTCGCCGGTGGTCGAAAGATGCGGGAAGAGAATGTGGCCCGACTGCTCGCCGCCGAGGGAGGCGTGTTCCTGGCGCATGCGCTCCAGAACATATTTGTCGCCAACGGGCGCGCGAAGCATGCGGATGCCGTCGCGGCGGAGCGCAGCTTCGAGTCCCATGTTGGACATAGTGGTCGCGACGACTGTGCAGTTATGCAGCATTCCGCGCGCTTTCATGTCACGGGCAGCGAGCAACATGACAGCATCGCCATTGACTACATTGCCGTGGGCATCGGCAAACATGGCGCGGTCGGCATCGCCGTCGAAGGTCACGCCTAAGTTGGCTCCTAGGTTCTTTGTTTCGGCGGCAACGACATCGGGATGCAGGGCGCCACAATTTGCGTTGATGTTGTGGCCGTCAGGAGCGGCGTGGGTGAGGTGAATGCTGCCGCCGAGATGCGCAAAGAGTTCGGGCGCAATGGCCGAGGCGGCGCCGTTGGCGCAGTCGAGGACGACGCGAAGGCCGTTGAGGTTCAGTCCGGGCACCACTGAGCGCAGGAAGCTTTCGTAATCCTTGAGAAATTTCACGTTGACTGCGAGCGTTGAGCCGGCGCGGTGGGTGTCGAGGCTTTCAATGCGGCGAAAGATTTCCGCTTCGATGCGCAGCTCGGTTTCGTCGGGCAATTTGTAACCGTCGCTGCCGAAAATCTTAATGCCGTTGTCCTGCCATGGATTGTGAGAGGCGGAGATGACGACGCCTGCGGAGAATCCATGCTGGCGGGCGAGGTATGCGACGGCGGGAGTGGTGATGACGCCGGCGTTCTCGACGTGCGCACCGGCTTCCGCAAGGCCGGCTGCAATCGTCGCCGCAATCCACTGGCTCGATTCGCGGGTGTCCATGCCGAGCAGAACGCGAGGGTGCTGGTGGGAGCTGTTGAGCTGATGGGCGAGCGCGAGACCCACGGCGTAGATGGTCTTCGCGTCCAGCGGAGCTTCGCCGGCGACTGCGCGGATTCCGTCGGTGCCAAACAGCTTTCTCATGAGCCCAGCGTTTCCTTCTCAACCCGGGTGACCCGGCTGCCGATGCGACCGCAAGCAAGGCGAGTGACGATCGACTGTCCTTCTGTGACGTCCTTTGTATCTTTTATCAGCACGCCGCCGTCATCGTACACCAATGCGTAGCCGCGACTGAGCACGGCGAGGGGGGAGAGGGCGTTTAGCTGACGCGCGAGGGCTGCTTCACTGTCGCGGCGAACGCGAAGGTGGTCACGCTGGGCACGGGCCATTCGCGCTTCAAGGGAGGCGAGGCGTTCGCGGGCGACACCGGCGCGGGCGACGACATCCTGGCCCAGAAGGCGAAAGGAGGCCAGCTGGAGTCTGTCGGCGAACCGGCGATGACGGGCGCGCCAATTCGATTCGGCGCGGAGGGTGAGATCGTCGACACGCTGCTGGCGGCGGCGCAGCTGGTCGCGCTCACGCATGAGGATGGTATCGACGCGCACGCGCGCCAGGGCGTTCGAGGCCTGCATAAGCCGATAGCGAGAAGCGCGCAGGAGGCGCTGGTCGAGGGTGTGGACGCGGTCGGCGATGTTGTGGAGGGCGGCGGTGACCAGCTCGGCTGCGGCGGAGGGAGTGGGCGCGCGCAGGTCGGCGACGAAATCCGCGATGGTGAAGTCGGT
>PMSS01000225.1 GCA_003167515.1 Acidobacterium sp.
CACAGAAGCTTAGCTCGTTTCTTCTGAGCGTTTGCTTCCTAAAGCCCTTAGGGAATAGCGGGCACCTGAGAGGCTGGTATCTCGCTGGATGCTTCGCTCAGAATGACACGATAGAATCGGGGAGAACGTAAAACCAATTATGGCTCGCATTTACCCGTTTCGCGCGTTGCGCTACAACCTGGCCCTGGTGTCCGCACAGGACGTTGTGACCCAGCCTTATGACAAGATCACGCCGGCAATGCAGCAGGCGTACTACCAGCGCAGCCCTTATAACCTGGTGCGCATTATTCTGCGGATGCCGGAGCTGTTCGACAAGGAGGGCGACCTCTATACGAATGCGGCGCGGGATTTCGCGGAGTGGCGGAAGGCGGGGATTCTGGCGCAGGAACGGCAGCCGTGCGTTTTTGCCTACGCGCAGCGGTTCGAGGTTCCGGGACAAGGGGGAGTGGTGCGAGAGCGGCGTGGGTTCATCGCGCTGGGTGAGCTATATGAGTACAGCCGGGAGGTGGTGTTCCGGCATGAGCAGACGCTGTCGAAGCCAAAGTCGGACCGGTTGAATCTGCTGCGGGCGACGCGGGCGCATTTTGGGCAGATTTTTATGCTGTATTCGGACCCGGCTCACAGTGCGGAAGGGGTGCTGTTCGCCAACGGGACGGCGGGGGAGACGCTGCCGGATATCGAAGTGACGGACGAGTATGGCGTGGTGCACCGGGTGTGGAAGGTCACCGATCCGGCGAAGATCAACCTGCTGGCGACGGGGCTCGAAGATAAGAAGCTGATCATTGCGGACGGTCACCATCGCTACGAGACAGCGCTGAATTATGCGAAGGAGCGAGGAGCGGGGAAGGCGGCGGAGTCGAGCGAGCCGAACAGCGCGGGGCGGAACAGCACGGGTCTGGCGCAGCCTGCGTATCCGGAAGCAGCGGCGATGATGACGTTCATCAATATGGATTCGGAGGGGCTGGTGATTCTGCCGACGCATCGGGTGGTGTTTGGTCTGGCAGGATTTGAAGCGGCGCGATTGCTGGAGGCGGCGCGGCCTTACTTTGAAATTGAGGAGCTGGTGGAACGGGATCCGGCGGTTGCGATGGCGCGACTTGCGGCTGCAGGCGGCAAGACGGCTTTTGTGGCGGTGACGGCAAAGGGGTGGTCCCTGCTTACGGCGAAGCCGGAGGCGATAGCAGAGGCGCTGAAGGGGGTTCCGGCGCGACAGCGGCAGCTGGACATCGTGCAGCTGCACAGTCTGGCGCTGGAGAAACTGCTGGGGATATCGCAGGAGGCGATCCGCGACCAGACGCATCTGCGGTATTTGCGGGAAGCGGCGGAGGCGACGGATCAGGTGGCGCGCGGCGAGGCGAACGTGGCGTTCCTGATCAATCCAGTGACGATGGAGCAGTTGCGGGAAGTGGCGTTTGCAGGGGAAGTAATGCCGCAGAAGTCGACGGACTTTTATCCGAAGCTGCTGAGCGGTCTGGCGATCTATGCGCTGGACTGAAGCGGCGGCGCTGGGGATTGCGGCGGTGTCGGTATGGATGCAGCAGAATCCGCAGCCGCCGTTGCCGCCGGCTCCGGCGGCGCCTTCGATTCCTGAGGTGGTTGGTCCTCCGCGGGTGCAACCGCCGCGATTTGTGGTGGTGGTGGATGCGGCGCACGGGGGCAGCGACACCGGGGCGCGGACCAGCGGGGGGATTCTCGAAAAGGACATTACTCTGAGCTTGTCGGCGCGCTTGCGGTCGACGCTGCGTGCGCATGGGATTGAAGTGGTGATGACGCGGCAGTCGGACATGGACCTTTTGCCGGTGAACCGCGCGGAGACTGCGAACCGGACGCAGGGGGCAGCTTGCCTGGTGATCCACGCAACGGCGACGGGGAGCGGGGTGCATCTGTTTACGTCTTCGCTGAGCCCGGCGGCCAATGAGCGGTTTATGCCGTGGCAGACGGCGCAGTCCGCCTATGTCACGCAGAGCCTGAAGCTGGAGTCGGAGATCGATTCGGCGCTGGCACATGCTGAGATTCCGGTGAGTCTGGGGCGGGCGTCGGTGGAGCCGATGGACAGCATTACCTGTCCGGAAGTGGCGGTAGAGATAGCGCCGCTGGTGGGAGGGCACGTGACGGAGGCGCGTCCAATCACAGATGTGAGCTATCAGAAGTCTGTTGTGGATGCGGTGACGGCGGCGCTGGAGCAGTGGCGGAGCGACTGGAGACAGTAATGATCTCCCGTCTGCAGAAATATCTTTTCTTTGCCATGCTGGTGGCGAGCGCGGTGATGGCGGCATTTTTGATCCGGCTGAGGAATCGGGCGGAGGATCGCATGCAGGCGCAGGCCACGGCAGCGCCGGCGGCGATGGGCGAATCGGCAGGAAACCCGACAAAGACTGTGACGATGTATGTGCCGAACGATCTGGACGATTCGCTGACTACGGTGGAGCGAAATATTCCGCTGCCGGTGGACGAGAACGCACAGGCGCGGGTGCTGCTGGAGAACCTGATGGAGGCGTATCGCGCACCGGGTTCGACACATCCGATGAACGTGGCCGCGGGCATCAACGATGTTTATTTTCTGGCTGTGCCGCAGGGTAAAGGACAGGAGGGGGCGGGCGATGGGGGGCAAATGGCGGTTGTGGATCTGAGCGGAGCGCTGGCGGTGGCACAACCTTCGGGCATCGAGCCGGAGACACTGACGCTGCTATCGATGATGGCGACGCTGCATGCGAATCTGCCGTCGGTGACGGAGGTGCACTTCCTGGTAGATGGGCAGCCGCGCGATACGCTGGCGGGACATGCGGATCTGACCCGGACCTATTTGGCGTCGGATGCGGAGCGGCGGCCGAGTCCGACAGGAGCGGGGCGATGAAAATCGGAGTCTTCGATTCGGGATTCGGCGGGTTGACAGTGCTGCGAGCGCTGTTTGAGCGGATTCCGCAAGCGGACTATTTGTATCTGGGCGACACGGCGCGGCTGCCGTATGGGGCGAAGTCGCGTGATACGGTGGCGCGTTATGCGGCGTCGAGTGCGCGGTTCCTGGCGGCGGAGGGCGCGGAGTTCCTGGTGATCGCGTGCAACACGGCGAGCGCTCTGGCGCTGGACGCGATTCGGAGTGCGGTTACGGTGCCGGTGCTGGGGGTGGTGGAAACAGGAGCGAACGCTGCCGATCGCAGTTCGACATCGCGGGATGTGATGGTGATTGCCACGGCGGCGACGGTGGAGAGTCATGCGTATACGGCGGCGTGCGCGGAGCGTGGAATGCGGGCGATCGAGAAGGCATGCCCGCTGCTGGTGCCGCTGGTCGAGGAAGGATGGATCGAGCATCCCGTGACGGCCGATGTTCTGCGCATATATATGGCGGAGCTGATGGAGGTGGCACGGGGCGTGGGGCTGAACGCGGACACGCTGGTGCTTGGTTGCACGCACTATCCGTTGCTGCGGCGACAGATTGAGGCGGCGGTGCCGGAGTCGCTGCGGGTGATCGATTCGGCCGAGGTGACGGCGGATGAAGTGGCGCGGAGGCTAAGGCTGGGCGGGCAGGGGTCCAGCGCGAAGACGCGATTTTTCGCGACGGATTCGGTGGCGAAATTCAGGGTGCTGGGGGGGCGGTTTCTGGGGCGGGCAATTGCGGATGTGGAGCTGGTGGATCTGGAGGCAGGCAACAGGCAGTAGGCAACAGGCAGTAGGGTGCCCGCTCGACCGGGCAATGAGCCAGGCACCCGAAGTTGTTCAGGGAGGCATCTGATAGGGCAGGCGTCCTGCGCGCTGGGAGAGGTCGATGTATGCCCCCTGGCAAGGCAGGCGCTGGCCTTCTCATCCCATTGCGCAGGCCGGGGCTTCCCGGTACGATCACAGTGTCCGGCGAATCAGGTTTATTCCTAAGGAGATAAAGTGTATGTCGGAAGAAAAGCAGTCAAGCGGTTTTAGCTGGTTTCTTGCAGGTCTGGGACTGGGAGCGCTGATTGGAGTGCTGTATGCGCCAAAGTCGGGGCGAGAGACGCGCGAGGGACTGATTAGCAGTGCCAAGGAAGGCACGGAGTATCTGAAGCAGCGGGGACGTGAGGCGGTCGACCAGGTGGGCGACATCGTAGACCGCAGCAAGGGTCAGGTAAACGAATATGTGGGCCGCGGTAAGGAATATGTGGAGCGGGGCCGCGCGCAGTGGGACGAATTCGTGAACCAGGGACGGCAGTATGTGAACGATCAGGGCGGGCGAGTGTCGGCAGCCGTGGACGCGGGGCGACAGGCCTACCAGAGCAGTTCGACGAACAAAGCCGAATCCGCCTGACATCGGAAAAGGACGGAAGGATGCGCGAGGCAACTGGCGAAGGTGTGGCCTCGCGCTGATATATTGACGGCTGGCCAGGAGCACAGCTATGCATCAGGAGATACCGCAATGGGTCTATATCGTCTTCACCGCCGTGACGGCGGCGGGCGTGCTGATGCAGGCGCTGGTGCTGCTGGGAATGCTGTTCGCTTTGAAGAGCGCGCTGCGGCGGGTGGATGAGGTCACGAAGAAAGCAGAGGAGCACCTGCTGCCGACGCTGGAAGCAACGCGGCGACTGCTGGAAGAGGTTTCTCCCAAGCTGAAGGTGGCGGCGCAGAATGTGCTGGAAGTGAGCCAGACGCTGCGTGTAGAGTCGAAACGCACGGCGGGCGCAGTCGACGATCTGCTGAAGAAGGCCACGGCGCAGACCGAGCGACTGGATGAGATGGTGACGGGAACGCTGAACACCATTGCCCATGCAACCGCGACGGTACACCGTGCTGTGGTTGGTCCAGTGCGACAGGTGGGAGCGGTGTTAAACGGGTTACGAGCAGGGTTCGACGTACTGCGAAATAAAGAGCGTGAGGAGCACGCCGCCGCGGACGGAGATCACTTCGTCTAAGCTGCCTTGATCATAAGGGTGCGACAGATCCTCGCTGGGGTGCGGGGATGTTTTGGCCTGCGCGGAGGCAGCGCTTGACGACGACCGAAAATCCCGCTGGGCTTCTTTGCATCCAAACGTCCGTACCTGTGCGGACCATGGAATCCTACTCCAGAATTCAGGCAATGAAGGACTGCATCGAGCGGACACCGCGCATGGAGGCGCGGGCACCGCTGTCGACGTACCGTCTGCAACTGCATGCGGGCTTCACCTTCGCTGACGCTGAGGCGGTGCTGCCTTACCTGAAAAAGCTGGGAATTGGGGACTGCTACGCGTCGCCGATCTTCGAGGCGCGGCCAGGCAGCATGCACGGCTATGACGTGACGCGGCACGACCGGCTGAATCCTGAGCTGGGCGGGGATGGGGGGTTCGCGCGGTTTTCGGCGCGGCTGCGGGAACAGGGAATGGGGTTGCTGCTGGACATCGTGCCGAACCACATGGGCGTGGGCAACGACTCGGTGTGGTGGCAGGACGTGCTGGAGAACGGGCGCGCGTCGGAATATGCCAGCTACTTCGACATTGACTGGAATCCGCTGAACCCCGACATGAAGGACAAGCTGCTGCTGCCGATACTGGGGTCGCAGTACGGGGACGAACTGGAGGCGAAGCGCGTTCAGGTGGTGGCCGTCGATGGGCGGCTGCGGGTGAAGTATTTCGATTACCTGATTCCGGTTGCTGCGCGTTCGACGCCCATGATTTTTCGCGATGCGGAACTGGACGATCTGCAGGTTCCGCAATTCTTCCGGGACATTTTGCGCGATACGGCGCACATTCCCCCGCATGAGACGACGGACCCGGCGCTGGTGGCGCAGCGGCGGCGGCAGCTGGCTG
>PMSS01000181.1 GCA_003167515.1 Acidobacterium sp.
CTCGACATCCCGCTCGCCAACACCATGATCGTCAACAGAGCCGACCGTCACGGCCTGTCTGAGCTCTATCAGCTGCGCGGCCGCGTCGGCCGCTCCAATCGCCGTGCATACGCATATCTCCTAATACCGCCCGAACAGGAGCTGACCGAAGTGGCCCGCCGCCGTCTCGCCGCGCTCAAGGAATTCTCCGATCTCGGTGCAGGCTTCAAGATCGCCGCTCTCGACCTCGAACTCCGCGGCGCGGGCAATCTCCTCGGCGGCGAGCAAAGCGGCCACATCGAAGCTGTCGGCTTCGAAATGTACACCTCCATGCTCGAAGAAGCGGTCAGCCGGCTCAAAGGCGAGGAGCGCGTCGAGCGTCCCGCGGTTCAGCTTTCGCTCGGCATCGCATTACGTATCGATGAAAGTTACATTTCCGAGGAGAACCAGCGCCTGCGCATGTACAAGCGCATTGCCGGAGTCGACAGCGACCGAGCCCTCGAAGAAGTTCGCTCCGAACTCGAAGACCGTTACGGCCCTCTGCCCTCGAGCGTCTCCCATCTGCTCCAGGCCGCGCGCCTCCGCATCGAATGCGAAAAGATCGGCGTAGCCCAGGTCGATCGCAAACGCGACCAGCTGCATATCCGCTTCACCGAGACCGCCTCGGTCGATCCCGGCCGCCTGATGAAGCTCGTCGCCAAAAACGCGAAGCGCGGAGCCCAGTTCACGCCTCAGGGAATCCTGCGCTTCCCGCTAACGGCGACCAAGCCCGACGAGGTTCTGGTCGAAGTCCGGGCGCTACTGGAGGAACTCGCGCTACAAACTGCAGCGGTCTAGTGCGGTGCTCTGGAGTACAAAGAATTCACTGGTGAGGCTGCATAAGGAGCTTTGTCTGAAATGCCGACACGAGTTTTGTGAGATCCGCGCAATATTCACTCATTTCGTTCGATGTAATGAAGGGCTCCCCGCTATCCGTCTTAAACTCGCCGGGATTCAGATAATCGAGCCCCGGCTCCTCGACGCCAGGTACTTGGTTAATTAGTTGAATACGCAAATTGTCGGCATCATGCGCATACTCCTGAAGATATCTTTTCGTGTATGCCGCGTTAATCTGCCCCATAAAGAAATGCCGTTGTCGTGCGGCGTTATCAGCATGCCCCATCGAAGAAAACTCAATCATTCGTTCTCGGTTCGTTGTTTCGTCGATCCACTGCTGACCCAACCCGCAGAGCGAATCCCGCATGTTTTGAGATTTCTCCAAGAGCGGATTCCCTGAGGGGTTCAGCGCGGCATTTAGCTGCCGCCTGACCTGGTGTACCTGTGCCTGCCGAGAGAGAGAAGGCGGTTGCCGGCTGAGGTCGTCAAGTTTCGATTGGACGTGATCGACTACTTGCGAAATATGCTGGAGGGAGTTGGCTGTGCCTTGGGTACCTGCGGTCTGCTCTGCATTCTGCCTGCTCCTATCCCGGTCACTGCGTATGCCCGACACGACAACGAGAGCAACACCCATGAAGCCGAGAGCCCAGAAGCCGCTCTTTTGCCAACGATTATCGGAGGCCAAGTGACCTCCCCAGGCAGCTAGGGCAAATGTCACGATAGCGTTGAAAATGAGCAGCCAAGTGTCCAAACTCATGACCGCCATCCTCCCATTGGGGGAAGCTTGTGTAAAGGTGATAATCCTTCAGATCACAGCAAATGAGCTAGATAGCTCAATTGTGCCGCGCTACCCGCCGACCGGACGCATCCATTCACGAAACCAGGCGGCCAAGTTTTGTTCAGAAATCGATCCGTCGGCAACGGCAAGCATAACTGTGACCACCTCTTCGTTCGTGGCTGTTATCTCATAGCCGTTCATCGGCAGAAAGGCGCCGGCTGCGACGATGATCGCCGTGCGCTTATTTCCATCGACAAATGCGTGGTTGCGCGCGATGCCAACCGCATACGCCGCGGCAAGGTCGGCCAAGTCCGGTGTGCCATAGGTCGCAATATTTCGCGGACGCGCTAGAGCAGACAAGAGGAGTGACTCATCCCGCAATCCGGTCGCCCCGCCATGTTCCGCGAGTTGCGCATCATGGATGGCCGATACCGCGGTCGCGGAGATCCAGCGAATCTCCGGAGGATTCACTTTGCAAGCTCGCGCAAAGCGTCACGCCGCTGGCGCATAAACTTCCGCGCATGCGTCATCTGTTCCTCGAATTCCGGATCGTACGAGGTGATGCGAAACCCGTCTGGCGATTCGGTGAGGAAGACGGTGTCACCCTTAGCAACGCGCAAACGCGACAGCACGTCCTTCGGAAGGACGATCCCGGCCGAACTGCCGATCGTTGTGATTTTGAGCTTAACCATCGCGACTCTCCCGCCCTTATTCTAACAACCATTAGAACGGGTCAGAAGTACTTCAGCAATTCCCCAAAATTCTCCACCTCAAGCAAATGCTGCCCTGCGGGCGCCTCATCCAGCACCTCATGTTCGAGCACCCAGGTGTGTGGGTGATGAATAAACACCGCATGCAGCCCGCAGGCCAGCGCGGGGTTAATATCCGACTTCGGGCTGTTCCCAATCATCCACGTCGTGTGCGGCGTCAGCTCGTACTTCCCGCACACCTCGCGGTACGCGTCGGGATCCTTCTCCCGCGGCACCTCGACCGCCGTGAAATGCGTGCTCAGGCCCGAACGCGCCAGCTTATCCGCCTGCTCCACTGGATTGCCCTTCGTCATCAGGATCAGCCGATGCCGCGAGGCCAGCACGGGCAGCGTTTCCGCGACCCCCTCCAGCAGCTCCATCTCCTGATCGGCGATCGACTGCGCGAAACTCATGATGCGCTCGTGCTTCGCGGGTGTGATCGGGCCGGTGCTGAGCCCCTCAAAGCACGTCACCAGCGCGCGCCGGAAGCTCACGAGCCCATAACCGTGCCGGCGCACGTTCTCGCGCTCCACTTCGTTCAATCTCTCCCGCACCTGCTCCCGTGTGTATTCCTTGTGGTCGAGATACGAGATGAAGGCCGCAATCGCGCGCTCAAAATAGATGTTGTTCTCCCACAGAGTGTCATCTGCATCGATCAGCAGCGTCTGCCCTGGCGCGAAATGGCTCTCTTCAGTCATCCGTATCAGCAGAGTAAACCGCATCTCACAGAATTGAAACGAGGATTCGGCCTGCACCGAAGGCCGAAAGAGGGTGTCGAAGGCAGCAACACTTTGCGAAAGGGCGGCTCATGATCGGATATCCGCCTGGGCCCCATTTCATTCTGCTCGACTCACATCAGGTGACTGAGAACACAGAATCCCATGCGTAGCGCCCTGAAAATCCTGCTGGTTTTCGCATGCGCCATTTTCGCCTTTGCATCAGCACGCGCCGACGCGGCCCCGCCCACCCACCTTCGCCCCTGTCAGGATGGAGAAGATGGCGTCGTCCTCAGCCGCTATCATCGCGTCGACGGCTACGCGGTGCTGCATCCGTATGTCGCCGGAACGCTGATCGTCGCGTACTTCAGCGATGGCCGCTTCCATTCTGATCCGCTTGCCGCCGTCTTCAATCCGGCAATCGATGCGGAACCGGGCCCCGCGATGCGCCTGCCGTCCTCGGCCGCCCTCGGTCCGGTGGTAGCAACGCGCGAGCCGTCCGAGGCGCCCCGCGAATCTTCGCCCAGCGACCTGCCGCGCCCCTGAGTCGGACAGCCCGCGATCCCCCTCCGTCGTTTCATCGCGATTCTGCTGACCACAAATCGTGCCACCCCCCGCCTGAACTCCAGGCCTTTCCGTCGGCTATCATCGTTGTTTGCTTTCTGGAGGAGATCCATGCGAAACCCCTTGTTGACCGCTGCGGGTTGTCTGCTGCGCGTCACTCTCACCTGCTCCGCGCAAACCGCGGCCCCAGCCGGCGACGCTCAGCAATTCAATCCCATCCCCGGCTTCGACACTGCGGCCATGGATACCTCCGCCGATCCGTGCGTCGACTTCTACCAGTTCGCCTGCGGCAACTTTGCGAAACTGCATCCCATTCCCGCCGACTTGCCGGAATTCGATCAGTTCGAGAATCTTATCGAGTTCAACAATCACGCCCTCCGCGAAATCGTCGAGAAGCCCGCCGCCGCCCACGCCGCTCCTGGCTCCAACGAACGGAAGATCGGCGACTATGACGCCAGCTGTATGGACACCGATGCGATCGAGAAGCGCGGCCTCGCGCCCATCCAGCCGGAACTGGATCGCATTGCCGCGCTCAAGTCCAAGAAAGAACTCACGCTGGAGATCGCTCACCTTCATCACTTATTTCCCGGCGCCTGGGAGCAAGGCGACAATCAGACAAACTCCCCGTTTTTCGGCTTTACCGGACAGCAGGACTACGACGATGCCTCCAAGGTGGTGGCGCAGATTGATCAGGGCGGTCTAAGCCTGCCCAATCGCGACTACTACATAAAGACCGACGACAAATCGGTCGAGACCCTCAAGAAGTTCCGCGCCCATGTGCAGAAGATGTTGATGCTGGTGGGGGAATCGGACGCGCAAGCCGGCGCCGACGCCAGCACCGTGATGACCCGTTTCCAGACCGCCCTGGCCGCCGATCCCGGCGGCGGCGAGCTGAACCGGGCCCGGCTGCGGCTGGCCTATGGTTCATGGCTGCGGCGGCACCGCCGCCTGCGCGAGGCCCGGGACGTGCTGGCCGCGGCCCAGGAGACGTTCACCCGCCTGGGGACGAGCGGATTCGCCTACCGCGCAGCCCGGGAATTCCGGGCCGCCGGCGGAGCAGGCCGGCCGCACGGAACTCCCGGGTTGGCTCAGCTCACGCCGCAGGAGCTTCAGATAGCGCAGCTAGCGGCCCAGGGACTGTCCAACCGGCAGATCGGCGGGCAGCTGTTCCTTTCTCACCGCACCGTGGGCTCGCACCTTTACCACCTGTTTCCCAAGCTTGGCATCACCACCCGGTCGCAGCTGGCGGACGTGCTGGCCAGGACGCCTGGGCCCGGCGGCGGCACCGCGAGCTGACCGGGCTCACCGGCGCCGCGTCACAGCTCGGCCCGGTAGTGGGCGACCGCGTCTTCGTCCCAGGCCAGGCCGTTGCCGGGGACGTCGGGCAGGTGCAGCTCACCCGAGCGGACTTCGAAGGGACGCGCGAGCACGGGATGCGTCCAGTCCTGCCACTCCAGCCAGTGCCGGGTCGGCGTGACCCGCAGCAGGTGCCCGGAGACCTCCGGGTACAGGTGCGAGGACATCGGCAGGCCGGTGACGTCGGCGATCGCGGCGGCCTGCAGCCAGCCGGAAACCCCGCCGATCCGCATGAGGTCCGGCATCACCAGGTCACAGGCCCGGGACCGGATCGCGTCGTACATCGCGCGCGGACCGTAGAAGTTTTCCCCGAGCATAACGGGCGTGGCTAGACCACCCGCGAGCCTGGCGTGCCCGTCCAGGTCGTCGTAGCGCAGCGGTTCCTCGATCCAGGCCAGGCCCTCCGCGTCCAGCGCGCGGCAGCGGTCGAGCGCCGCATCCAGGCTCAGGCCCTGGTTGTAGTCCGCGACCAGCGTCACCTGGTCGCCGACCGCGGCCCTGACC
>PMSS01000012.1 GCA_003167515.1 Acidobacterium sp.
TCCTCCTCCACCAGCTGCGCGTAATGAATCTCGCTGGTCGCGTCATCGAGCACCACCAGCAGGTCGTACCAGCGCTCGTCCTGAAACCACCGATGGTGGCTGCCGTCCAGATGCAGAAGCATGCCGGGCAGCGGACGGCGCGGGCGGCGCTTGCGATGCACCCCCCGCTTCCGGCTCTTCGCCACCAGCCCGGAGCCCTGCAGCGCCTGCTTTACCCACGTGTAGCTCAGCTCGATCCCATGATCTCCTACCAGCTTCTCGTGAAAGTGCCGCACGTTCAGATCGAAATAGCGCTCCCGGTACAGCCCCAGCACCTGCTCCGCCTGCGCCAACGGCACCCGCCGGTGGCTGGGCCGGCCACGCCGCCTGTCGATCAGTCCGTCGTAGCCGTGCTGCTCATACCGCTCCCGCCACCGCCGCATCGACCGGTCGCTCACGCCGATGATTTCCGCCGCCTGCCACCACGTGATCTTCTTCGCCATGGCTCTCAAAATCACTTCCTGTACCTTCATCGCCCGCTCCAGCGCGGCCCTCGGATACGCTTCCATGCTCCGCATGGTCGCCCATCCTCGCCGCCCGCTTTGCGGACAGATCATTTGCTACATCAACCGGACATATCATGTGCTAACGACACTCCGTTGCGTTTCGGTTGACAGGGATCGCGCCTTCCGATACAATCCGCGCACCAGTGGATTTCCCATCGAATAGAACCTGAGCCAAATTCAACGCAGGGGCGGCTATGAACAGAGCTCGTGTTGCGTTCTCTGCGGGACTCCTCCTACTTGCCCCTTACGCGGGTGCTCAATCGCCACCTGCTGAGGAGCATCGTTTCGAACGAGGCCCTCTGTCTCTCACTAGTCTCACAGGTTATGAATACAAAGAGTATAGTGGCCAACCAAGCGACGAGCAAGGTGTCCAGTTTCTGGGATTCGAAGTCTCTGCAACCGGGGGAAATCTTCGCATAAAACGATCCGCTACTTTGTCCACAGTAGAAGGGACAATCTCCGCACTCACAATTGAAGGGGAAAAGAGCTTATTGCAAGGAGGCAATAAACCCCAGCTGTTAATCCAAAAGCTTGGCTTTTCCTGTACGGTGCAACTGACCAAAGACATGACTTTGGTGTCATATGGCGGCACCGTCAGCGTGCCAAAGGGGTCTCTTGTCCAACTAACTAACACGTCGAAAACCAAGATAACAGGCACATCGCTGACCGGGCAGATCGGCGCTCTGAGTTTAACCGCAAAGCAAGCCTTCTGGAAGAACGCGAAATTCGAGTTTCCATATCTTCCAGATGCCATTCCACTTGACCTACGGTCCCGCGATGCGACTTCGGTCACGATCGAGATTCCACTCGATACCCTTCAGCCCGTAGTTACACTGGCTGATTTCGACTCTCAAATTGGCTCTTCATTGTCTAAGCGGCCTTTCGACGTTTCCACCGACACGTACAAATCGCACTTTAGCGGATTGACAGTGGGTGCTTTCTCCGTACATCTCACTCGTAATCAATTGGAACTCGGTGTAAGAGGACTCTCTTGCACTGGTGAGCTCGTTGGAAAGATTGCGCTGGCTTCGCCAATTCCAGTTCTCACCAGCGGCAGGTTGAGAATCTCAAACCTCAGCGCAACTTCAAGCCCGTCGAGGGAATCAGCGAAGCTGCAGAATGTGCAGTTGAAAGGGATATCATTAAGTCCGGGCGCAACGAGCATTTCAGATCTCGACGACGATAACAACCATTCACCGGCACATCGAATCACTCATCTTGTGCTTGCGGCATTCAGTCCGGGAGAAGCGAATCCGCAGGCTAGTGTCGATACGTCTCATGTCTCGATTTCGGCACGAGAACAACAATTCCTGGGAGAGCTGAATCTAGGTTCGCCAGGGGAGCAGCAACATGATGCAATTGAACAAGCGCAAAAGCAGTTAGCAACTTACAGCGGACCGAGCTTCCTTCTGAACTTACCGAGCAAACAGTTGTCGGACCTTCTTGAAAATGAGTTGACATCGATTCATGTGCCTGACACAACCATAAGCTTCGACAAACAGCAGATACTTATCACAACTCGTGTCATAGACCCTGCAATGGGCTTGAAAGGCATAACTTTCGTAATAGTTGTTTCGCCATCAATCGAGAAGTCAACCATAGTTCTTAGGTACTCGCTATCCCTTGCGGCTCTGACATCCATTGAGATTCCAGGATCGGTGCCACTTGAAAAGCTACTTGGGCTCATTCAGTCTCATTCCTCAGAAATGCAGACCACGATTGGCGATCCCAATGCAAATGTCACTCTGCCGATCCCGACAAATATCTTTCAGCCAATCGATTTGAGTATGGCTCTTCCACCCGATCCCGCAACACATACACAAATCAACCTGACATCCGCACCGACTACGTTGACGCTCAATATAGTTGGCGCGGACCTTCTAATCGATTCGGACGGTATACACGTTCTGGCGCGACTCCTTCTTAATTGAGGTGCTAGCAATGAAGCAGTCACTCACGGTGGCATTCCTGATATTCACGGTGTCGTGGAGCTGCAGGGCGCAGCTGGCTCCTGCCCCGGACTTGGATTCTGATTTCAACAATTTGGAACAGGGGTTTAAAGCCAAGGCAGTATCCGGACTCGGTTCAGAATCGACCGCCAACTGGCAAGCAGCCTCAGTTTATGTCTCGCGTGAATTCTTAGCGGATTCGGCTACAACTTCATTCAACAAGGCCAACATTACGATCCAGGCAGTCTTCCCAAAGCAGACTTTGAACCCGCAGCCGAAACCCTTCGATATCGTAATGCACCACATAATCAAGAGCTGTGATCCACCATGCCCGAGCTGCGGAGGAGGGCCATTCGGTTGGGCTTGCGAAGGAGCTAGAGCGGCGTGCATAGCGACGACTGCTCCATTCGTCGCAACTTGCTTGGTTGCTAAAACAGCGCTCGATGCGGCGGCTGGGCTCTATCTCGGACATGTGTCACCTTATGATCTCGAACTAGCCGCTACGATGAACGCGTCTGCTTTGCGACTAAGCGTTTCCAAAGATCTGAACAACACACAGCTATCAACGAACCTGCAACTCCACGGGATTGTGCAAGGCCACGCAAACGTTGACTTAACTCCGCTTGCGGGGGTCTTTACAGCTTGTTGGCCACATCAGTCGATGACGATTCCACCAACAGGTGTTCAGGTTTCAAACCCAGGCTTTACGGCCGGATCGGCTCTCCAACTTGGGAACGGTCCCGATGGAATCACAATCCAAGCAACCGTCCAGGACATGAATTTCGATATCCAATTCGACGGCAATCCGGTGATTTCGGTCCTTATGGCTAATCCCCAGGTCTATATCACTTGCGCTTTACCTGCAGGAATACTAACTAGTTTTGGCGTCTACACGTATGTTGTTCCACTGGTCGAATCCGAGAAGTTTACCCCGGGTCAAGTGGCGGTGTCGCTCGGCAAGATATCTTTAAATATCCCTGGGATTACAACACCGGCCACATTCGTGATTGTTCAAAATGGATTGGCACTGGGACTAGTGCAGGACTCGACACACAATTCACTGCTATTGTCGCCTTCAAACGTGAGTACAATGACGTTGCCCTCATTTCCTGCGAATCAACATCTACAAAATTCTATTTCTAAGGGGGTCAGATGACAGTCAAGAACCTGTTGAAGGCTCTCTTGATCTGCTTGAGCAGCGCGCATGGCATGACTCAGACCACGCCTGCGCCTCAAGCGCCGTCTGCATTTTTTTCCTCGCTTGCTTTTAAGTCAGGTTCGGATGTTGGGGTCACGGACACAGCACAACTTGACGTGAGCATTTCTAACACATATCCAGCGTCGCTGCAGAATGCAAAGCTGCCACCTGGCGTTACCCTACCAGCGAGTTACAAGCAGACCAAGACCTCGTCCACCATACAAAGGATTCTCCTTCAAGATTTCAACAATCCAGCCGCTCCAAAACTCACCGTTCAAAGTATTGCAACTACTGACGGAGAAGGACCGGCTGCAAAAGGCGCAGCAATTTCACAAGCTGCTCCAGGAGGACAGGGAACGCCACAGGTCGCGTCGGCACCGACAAGCCTTAGCATCGATTGTGCAACTGTGCCCGCATCCCATCAGGATGGAGAACCCGAGGAGCTCGGGGGCCAACGCTCGGACTGTGCGATTTTCGAAAATTCTGTATCAACAGCGACGTTCTTAAATTCTCTTTCAACGGACGTAGGGACAGTTGTCCCGCCCGGAGTCGCGGTGAGGCTTCTGCCGTT
>PMSS01000262.1 GCA_003167515.1 Acidobacterium sp.
AGTTCGAAATCTGGACCGGCAAACCCGCACCCGAAGAAGAAATGCTCCGCGTAGTCATCCACGCTCTACGCCAGGAATCCGCCCGGCAGGAACCGGTCAAAGACCGCAGCTGAAAATCATCCGCGCTCCGGCAGACCGGTGAACCCCGCCCCACTCCCTTCCGAACGCCGACTCGCTACCAGCTACCGGCTACTGGCTACCGGCTGCTCCAGTCAGTGCTTGACCCACCCATGCATCCCCGCCTCGAAGCTCCGGCGATCGAGCCGAGGCAACGCACGCGACACTTTCGCCGGAAACAGCGGATAGTGCCTGGCGGCAATCAGCAGCTCCGGCACGCACCACACGTTCTTTTCCGAGGTCATCCAGTGCTGGCTGTCCAGGCGCTCCAGATTCACCGGCCCGGCCCAGGAACGCAACGTGCGCTCTCCGCGCAGATTGTAGTAGTGATCGAAGTAGCTCAGCGCCAGCTCGCGCAGCGTCCGGTAAACGGGCGCACGAAAACGCAGCCCCGCGAAATTCGACTTGGCAATCCCGCCCCACAGGCCGCGTTCCCGGTAGAGCGCCACCACATGGTCATCATCCTGGACGGCCTCCAGATCCATCAGCAGAGGCGGATGACCGTTGACCCGCAACGCGGCGGCGGCGAGCAGCGCTCCCTCGAGGCAATGTCCTTTGCGCTCGCGCATCACGCGCTGCGGAGACCACGCCGTATTCGCGTACTGGTATGCGATTGCGTCGATGAACTGCTGGATTCTCATCGGCGTCGTCAGCCTGCGCAGGGCACGCAGGTTCTCCGGCGATAAACCAAAGGTCTGCTCAATCCGGCGAATCCCGTTTTTCGACACTAGAACTGGTCTCATAAACCTCAAACCACCGAAATGCAACGTGTGAGACCCGCCATCGAAGNNTCGAAGCGGGGCTCATGGAGCCTGCCGGAGCCGCTGCGCCATATATGAGACCAGTTCTAATTCACCAGCGCGCCATACACCGCCGCCTAGCTCTTGTAGGCGAGCGTGTGATTGTCATGCCCCTGCATCCGCTGAATCATCCCCACGAAAACCACATCGTTCGTCGGATCGACCCAGAACCATGTCCCTGCCGCGCCGTCCCAGAAAAATGTTCCCTGGCCCACCGGCAATCCCGCGGTCGGCGGATCGAACACCACCGCGCAGTTGAATCCGTACCCGAATCCCGGCCGCATCACATGCTGTCCAATCCCCCACTCGCCGGTCAGGAGCTCCGGAGCCAGGTGATTCGACGCCATCAGCTTCACCGTCGCCGGAGACAGCACCCGCTTCCCATCGAGTTCCCCGCCATTCGCCAGCATCTGCGCAAATCGGTAGTAGTCCTCCGCGGTCGACACCATGCCACCGCCCCCTGACGGCATCGTCGGCTCCGTCAGATAATCGCCCGCGCCGGTCATCGCCGCGGTCGGCGTCAGATGCCCCTGCCCGTCGTCGTGGTAATTCGTCGCAAACCGCGCACGCTTCTCCGCCTGCACATAAAACCCCGCATCCTTCATTCCCAGCGGATCGAAAATATGCTCACGCATAAACTGCGGCAGCGTCTCGCCTGACAGCTTCTCGATGATGTACCCCTCAATGTCCATCGACGCCGAATACATCCAGGCGTTGCCCGGCTGATAGTTCAGCGGCAGCTTCGCCAGTTTGTCGATCATCTCCTGCAGGTTCGCCGACTGCATCGGCTTCTGTTCCTGATACAGCGCGTCCACCGGCGAGTGCCCGTTCCCGTATGAGAAACCCGCCGAGTGCGACATCAGCTCCCGCATCATCGGCGCGTGCGCCGGATCCACCAGCACCATCTTTCCGTCAGCGTTGAATCCGCCATACACCTTCAGGTTCGCGAACTCAGGCACATACTTCGCAATCGGATCCCATGGCAGCCACTTCGTCTGCTCGTACAGGATCATCATGGCCACGCCGGTCACCGGTTTCGTCATCGAGTAGTCGCGAAAGATCGTATCCTTCGTCATCGGCGCACCCGTGGCCATGTCCTTCTGCCCGTACACGCGATAATCGACCACCTTCCCGTGCCGCGCCAGAATCGTCACCGCGCCCGCCAGCTGCCTTTCGTCCACTTCCTGCTGGATCAGCCGATGCAGATTTTCCAGCCGCTCCGTCGAGAATCCTTCGCTTTCAGGCTTCACCACCGCAGTCTCATCCGCGGGCCCCGCCCTCGCCGGCTTCTGCGCCTGAGCCCCCAGGAATGCGGCGCTAACCATCCACGCGCCGAGCCCGATCAACCCGATGCCACGCACCAACCCACGAACACGCGTCATGCTCTTCACGAATCTCTCCAGCGATGCCAGTTTCGGCAACCGTTATACCAGAGCGTCTCTGAGTAGGATCGGAGCGCCAGGTTCGGAGCCGTCGGCCGCTACCACCGCAACCGCGCGCTCACCTGCATCAATCGCGGCGCGGCAGCCGAAACAATCTGCCCGAAATTCGCAGCTCCCACATTCCCCTCCACCGACCCCGGCCCATGGAACTGCGCGTGATTGAGAGCGTTGAATGCCTCAGCCCGCACCTGCAGTTCCTTCCCATCCAGAATCGAGGTCGACTTCGCCAGCGCAAAATCCGTGTCGTCCGACCCCGGCCCATGGAAGAACCGCCGCCGCGCACCCCCAAAATCTCCCAGCACCGGCACGCTGAATAAAGATGTATTGAACCCCGCACCCGCAGTCGGCGTGCCCTTCAGCTCCAGCGGCCCCGGCGTAAAGTTCAGCTGGTCCGCTCCCTCGTTGTTGACCCCATTCGGCTGTGTCCCCAGCAATGAAGTGTCATTGTTGTTCACCAGCGTCACCGGAAACCCCGTCGTTAGCCGCGTCAACCCGAACAACTCCCACCCGTTCGTCAGCGACTTCGGACCACCTCGCCAGAACTGCCCCACCGGCAGCCGGTAGTGATAATTCGCTACAAAGTTATGCGTCAGGTCGAACGCCGACAGCCCCCGGCTCACGCTCGGATCAACCGGATCGACAGGATCCGCCAAGCTGGAACTTTGATCTATGGATTGGCTCCATGTGTAGGCGAGGCTAAAGCCGAACGCCCCCACATTGCGCTTCAAACTCACCTGTAGCGCGTTGTCATGCGAGTTGCCGATCGTCTTCTGCCAGCTCACGCTCCCAAACGCCGGCGAGAATCGTGTCCGCGTCCCCTGAACCACCTGCCCATTTGCGCGCGTGTACGTTCCGCTCTCTCCGAATGGCCCGCAGGTCGCCGATCCCTCCGCCACCTCGCTCACCCGGCTCAATCCCAAACACAACGCCGGATCGCCAGGATTCGCCTCCAGCAGCGTCAGCAGATGGTGCGCCTGCGTCCCCGCATAGCTCACATCAAGCACCGTGTCACGCCCCAACTCCCGCTCCGCGGAAACCATGTAGTCCTCCGCGTACGGAGTTACGTTCGTCGGCGCTACCGCGGGAATCCCAGTGAACGGCTCAAACTCGGCCCAATTAACGCTGCTCACCGGATGCGTACGCGACGCCCCATACGGCACCTTCGCCAGCGGAAACCGCGGCTCCCCATTCGCGTTCAGGCTCGACCCATCCGCGGCCGCCGTCCACGGCGTATCGAACAGCGTCGGCACCGCGCTCGTGTATGTAATTCCATACGGCGGGTTCCCGCTCATGATCGCCGGCGACAACCCCTCGATGGGCGTATAAAACTGCCCCCAGCTTGTGCGCAAACTCGTCTTGCCCGCACCCAAAAACTTCGGACTCCATGCCAGCCCCACCCGCGGTCCAAAATCCGCATAGCGAATCGGAGCCAACGTCCGCGGCACTCCCGGATCGCCCGGAAACACAATCCCCACTGGCGCATTCGGAAACACCACCGACTGCTCGCCCGGCACCAGCGTCTGCAGCTGGTTGTACTTCTCATACCACGGCGGAAGCCTGTCCCAGCGCAGCCCATAATTCAGCGTCAACGACGGCCGCGCCTGCCATGAATCCTGCGCGTACGCTCCCGCCAACAGATTCCGGTTGTAGAAATGTTGCGCATCCCCCTGCGTGTAATTCGAATCCACGCCCAGCAGAAAATCCGCAAAGTCCAGCCCGGTCTCGCTCCCCGTAAACCCGAAGCTCCCGTTGAAATACACGTCGGGATGATTATTGATCTGGTCCCCATTCACATCCGCGCCGAACTTCAAACTGTGCCGGCCCATCACACGCGAGAAATCGTCGCTCGCTTCGAGGATGTTCTCCGCCTGGAATAGCGCTGTCGTATCCACGCCCATCGTGAAGTCGTTGAAGATCACGTTCTCCACACCCTCGATCTTCGGATCGAGCGCCACAATCCCCGAAAATCCCTGCGACGCGACCGTCGGCCCTACGCCACCCTGCGGAACGCCCACATTCGCCGCGTTCCGCATATAGCTCACCCGCGCCAGATTCACCGTATTCGCGCCAAGAGTCTTCGTGTCGCTCAGCGCCAGTAACTGTGCCCGCCCAAAATTCAGCGCGTCGAATCCCGGCACGCTGGCTCCCCCCGTCCCCGTCGGGTAAGGATTATCGACGCGGTAATCGTCGAAAAAGTAGTAACCGGCCACCGTTCCCATCCGCGTATTCCAGTCCATCCGCAGCGCGCCCTTGTCATCGCGAATCGACTGGTCCGCCACCGATGTCGAAAACGTCCCCGCGCCTTCATTCGCCTGCGGCACATAGGCCAACAGACGCTGCGCAGCCGCCGACCACATCCCCGCCGGAATCCTCGCATTGGGTAACACACACTGTGACGTACTCGCGCAGCCGATCTTATAATAAGGCTCACCCGCTGTTACGTTATAGCCGAGCTTCTGCGAAAGCAGCCGGGCAAAATAAGGCCCGCTCACCGCCCGCGTCAGCGCGCTCGCGCTCCCCGACAAGTCCCCGGTCCGCGCCGCCGCCGTCGGCACCGAAATCAACCCCGTGTCGATCCCCTCCGCCACTCGGGTCCCCTGATAATCCGCAAAGAAGAACAGCTTGTCCTTCCGTACCGGCCCGCCGAGCGTCGCCCCGAATTGGTTCTGATGAAACCCTGCCCGCTCGAGCGAAAAATAATTCCGCGCATCCAGATTCGTGTTTCGCAAAAACTCAAACACCAACCCATGCCACTCGTCGGTCCCGCTCTTCGTCACTACGGCAATCTGTCCGCCGCTCGCCGTCCCATATTCCGCAGCATCATTCCCCGTCACCACATTCAGCTCCGCAATCGAGTCGAGTGTCGGCACAATGGCAACGCCCATGTTGACCTCTTCCTGCGCATCGGCTCCGTTCACGCGAAAACTATTCGCCGTCTCCCGCTGCCCGCCAATCGAAAGCGCCCCGGAATCCAGCTCCCCCGACGGAGGCGTGCTCGCCACCCCGCTCATCACAATCGCGCTCGCCTGCGACGAACTCGCCGGCGTCACCCCCGGCTGGACTGCGAGCGCATCGGTAAAGCTGCGCCCGTTCAAAGGCACCGCCTGCATCGCCTTCGCGTCCAGCATCCCTCCCGTTGCGGTCGAGCTGGTCTCGATCACCGCGGCGCTCGCATTCACCGCAACCGTTTCGCTGGCCTGCCCAACGCTCACGGAGATATGTACCGTGATCGCCTGGGTTCCCAGGGTCACCCTCTGCTCCGCCGGGGCGAAACCCCGTGCGCATGCCCTCAGCAGGTATTCGCCCGGCGCCAGCGCTGCGAAATGAAACGCGCCCTCGCCATCGGCAATAGCCTTTGCGTCAGCACTTCCGCCGGAGGCCGATTTTGCAGTCACGTCGGCTCCGGGAATCACCGCTCCGGAAACATCCGTCACCACTCCCGAAAGAGCGGCCAGCTGGGCGCAGGCTCGAGCGCCCCCGAAAAGCGACACAGCTCCCA
Organism: Acidobacterium sp.; assembly: GCA_003167515.1. Taxonomy (GTDB): domain Bacteria; phylum Acidobacteriota; class Terriglobia; order Terriglobales; family Acidobacteriaceae; genus Palsa-343. Next base: position 5,859 of record PMSS01000262.1, read on the forward strand.
CGATCCATCCCACGATCAATCCCGCTCGCAGTCTTATCGAAATTCCGCCCACCGCACTCTCCCAAATATACGACCGCAACGGTCCGATTTAATCTTGAACCTGCGTCTTCCACTGTGACCCGCGTCACACGTCTTCTCCAAGGGCACTAACTCAGGAAGGCCGAACCCCTGGCTGCCAGGCCCAGAGATCTCCTATGCCCCGACATTCGATGCAGAAGGCGCGCCAGTCGGCGCTGCCAGTCTCGGAGCCGCAACCGCAGGCGTCCCGATCAGGTACCGGATCGCCACCGGCCCTCCATGCTCCTCGCCCACCTGCCACTCATAATCCGGAGCTGCCAATCCTCGCGTCAGCTCCCGCATGTCGTCGATTGAGTAGCTGCGCAAACAGGACAGCACCCCATCGAACCACAGCACCGCCGGCACCACCGGAATTACGCAGCTCCAGAAAACCCGGTCCCATCGGAACGGCCTCGCCACCAGAGCAGCCCGAATCGCCAGGAAGGGAACCGCCGTCAGCGCCAGCATGGTCCATGCATGGCGCGTCGCTCCCTCGAAAACAGCAATGCCTTCCCGCCTTTCAAACGCATCGGCCAGCATCGCGCGCGCCGCGTCCGGATCGAAGTGATGGAACGAAGAAAAAATTGTCCGAAACCCGCGCAACTCCGCCGGAACATGCCGCGCATCCACCGATTCTGCCCACGCCGAAATCCGCGCGCCCGCATTCCGCCGCAATACCAGCGCATTGGGATAGAAATCCGTCAGCCAAACCGCGAGCCCGACGCCATCGGCCACATCGTCATACAGCCCCGCCCACGGTCCTCCGCCGCCCGAGCAAAGATCCACGATGCGCTCCGCCCCCGATCGCCGCACCGCCTCGCGCAGCCGCGCCGCGATCGGACTGTAGGTCCGATTCGCGTTCCAGATCGCCTCCAGCGATTCCGTCACCAGGTCACGCAGAAACGCCGGAAACCAGGGCTGGTCGTGAATCTCGAACCATCGCTGTCGATGCATGTTTATTTCGCGGTAATGACGAACGAGTCCCTCGCTTGCCATTCCGGCTTCGCGCCCATCGGGTAACCGAGCCGGAACATCGTCGCGTTCAACTGCCGCCCATCCAGATGAAACAGAATGTAGTGAAAATTCGGAAAGTCTGTCGCCTGATACTTATCCGGCGGTGTCCGGTCCACTTCATAAGGATGCGCTCCGCCTCCGCCGGAAACCAGATACGTCAACCCATCAACCTCAGTCCGCTCGTAATTGTGAATGTGCCCCGCCGCCACAATGAATCTCGCATGTGAACGCGGAGCCACCTGCGACAAATAATCGCGCAGCGCAATCTCGTTGGGCCGTGGATTGTGATCCACATGCAGCCTCGTCTGGATATCCGCCACGGGCGGATGATGCATGGCCAGAAAAACGAACTCCACCTTCTTCGGCAAATGCGCTATCTGATCTTCGAGCCACGCCCGCTGCCCGCTCCCCGTCGTCAGATCGCTGTCGCTGTCGAGGCATAACAGATAAACGCGGCTGCCCAGCGCTACCGAATACCATCGGCGATCCTTCAGCTCCGGAAACGCCGCCCACCAGCCCTTCAGCGGATCGTCCGGGCCCTTGCCCCCAAATTCATGATTGCCCAGCGCCGGATAGACGCGCAGGTTCTCCGTTCGCCACGCCGCTGTTTCCAGCCTGTACTCGTCGTAGTCCGCCGCAAATGTTCCCCGATACGGAACGTCCCCGGTCAGGATCAAAACATCCGGATGCTCCTCAGCAATTTGGGCCACCAGGGCTCGGCGTGCGTCTGGATCAGCGTCTTTCGTATCCGTCGGATCGGTGAAGCGCATATCGCCGTACACAATGATCGAGAAATTCTGCGGCAGCTCGGAATCTTTGACGGCGAAATTCGCCCCAGGCTGGCTGAGCAGTCCGGAACCCGTGGCTGCAGGCGAGGCCGGTGTTTGCGCAGACGCCAAAACCGGCGCGCCAATCACGAGAATCGCAACAGAAAAGCAAGAGGCAACGAAATTCAAGCGCATCAAGCTCAGTGTATTCAAAAACACGTTACCAGACGATCAACTGTGTTCTGATCGCTCGCCGGTCTCCGAATGTGCGCGCGTCCCATCCCGGCTCATTCCATGAGCGAAAACGCGGTATCCTCCGTCTTTAGGGCAGACGTATGCATTCTCCTCGAACCGGCGAAATCTCCGGCGAAAGGATTGCCAGGGTGAGTAAGGATGAGTTGCTTTGAAGGCCAGCTCGCCGCCTGGGTGGCGCCTGCTCATCAAAAGACTGTGAGCACGACCCAGACGATCGCAACACTGGTAGCCGAGTATTCAACGGCGCTCTATCGCGTGGCTTTTTCTGTCACGCGCAATGCCGCCGAAGCCGAGGACGCCGTGCAGGAGACCTTTCTGCGCGTGCTCCGGCATGAGTCGCGCCTCGGCGAAATTCGCGACTACCGCGTTTGGCTGGTCCGCATCGTCTGGAACATCGTCCTCGACAAGAAGCGCCGCGCCAAAACTCGTCCCGAAGGCGAGGACCTCGCCGACCACGCCCGCGCGCTGCCCTCCGGTGATCGGCCCGCCGATGCCAGCGTCATCTCCTCACAAGAGCATGCCCGCATCCTCGCCCTCATTGACCGTCTGCCGAATCGGGAGCGGGAAGCGTTGCTGCTCTCCGCCGTCGAAGAACTGACCACAGTTGAAATCGCCGCCGCCCTGGGCACGACTGAGTCGTCAATCCGCTCGCGCATCTTTCGCGCCCGCAGAGAGTTGGCTCTCCTGCTCGAAAAAGAGGGGATTCCGCGATGAACAACGCAATGGAACCCGAAAACGATTCTCGCATCAGTACCACCATCGATGAAGCCCTTCAGAGCATCGGCTCAGCCACGCCCACGTCCGGCCTTGAAGGCCGCATCCTCACGCGCCTGGCCTCCCAGCGCATGAAAATGGAATCCGCACCCGTGAGATTCCCTCTGCTCGCTGGCCTCAACCGTTCATCTCGCATTCCGGCGCGGGCTCTGGGCTTCGTGACCTCGTGCCTTCTGGCCGTAATCGTCGTGGCCGGTTCCGTCAGCCACTCCCGCAAGCTCCACTCCAGCCAGATCGTCGCCCCTCCTGTCCTGGTTTTGCCCTCGCACGGAATCGGAGCCGCCTCCGCCGTTCACTCTGCGGCGCCAGCCTCCGCGCCCGTTCCCGCGGGCCAGGGCGCCCGTGGCCGCTCCTCACGTCGCTCCGGACCAGGACGCGCCCGCATCGCACCCCACTCCCGCAAAGCTCCCGGAGTCGCCGTCCCCGCTCCCGCTTCCGATAATTCTCAGAATTAGCGCCTGGCTGTACTCTGTTCTGTGCGCACGGTACTAACAGCGAGCCGTCTTTTTACCCCCGATCGAATTCTCGACCGGCCCGTTGTCGTCGTCGAAGACGGCGTCATTGCCAGTCTTGCCTCCCAATCCCACAGCGAGCTTCCCCCCGGCCGTCATGTCGAGCTGCCCGAATCCACGCTGATCCCGGCGCTCTTCGACGTCCACATCCACGGCTCCGGCGGTCACGATGTCATGGAGGCCACGGGCACCGCGCTCAACCACATCGGCTCGTTCCTGGCCCGCCGCGGTGTCGGCGCGTATTGCGCAACCACCGTCACCGCGCCGCTGGACTCGCTGCTGCGCTCCCTCACAGGCCTTGCGCAGCTGCTACGCTCACCGCTCGACGGCGCGCGCCCCGTGGGCATCCATCTCGAGGGTCCATTCCTCTCGCCGCACAAGCGCGGAGCCCACGCGGAAAGCCAGCTCCTCGAGCCTTCCGTAGCGCTCTTCGACCGCCTTTGGCAAGCGGCGGAAGCTAACATCCGCGTCATGACCATCGCTCCTGAATTACCCGGCGCGGAAGAGACCATCGCCCACGCCGCGAAGCTCGGAGTCCGCGTCAGCCTCGGCCACAGCGATGCAGACGCCCACGCTGCTCGTCGCGGCGTGCTCGCAGGAGCCGTCACCGCCACCCACACCTTCAACGCCATGCGCCGCTTCGACCATCGCGATCCAGGCCTGCTGGGCGAGGTCCTCACCAACGACAACCTCTTCGCCGAAATCATCTCCGACGGCCTCCACGTCGCCCCCACCATCGTTCGCCTGTTCTGGAAAGCCAAAGGTTCGGAACGCGCCCTACTCGTAACCGATGCCATGGCCGGCACCGGCATGCCCGACGGTTCTTACTGGCTGGGCGAACTCGAGGTTCGCGTGAAGAACGGCCGCGCCATCATCGGCGAAGAGACCCTCGCCGGAAGCACCCTCACCCTCGACCGGGCCGTTCGCAACTTCGTGGACTTCACCGGCGCCAGCCTCGCCGAATCAGTCGCACTGGCTACGCGCAACCCGGCCCGCATGATCGGCCTCGATGCAGAAATCGGCACCCTCACCCCAGGCCGCTCCGCCGACATTGCCGTCCTGTCCCCAAAGAACGAAGTGATCGAAACCTTCCTGGCCGGAGAACCGCAGTTGGTCCCATCCACGCAGGGCTACCTCAACGGCTGACCTTCATCGCGCTGCTCGTCGCCTCGTACCAGTCCCCGACATTCACTGGCTCGCCTTTGCCGTCAGCACACCCGATAGCACACCCAGGCTGCCATCCACCGGCGGCGCATCCAGACCGAGAATCTTCACCAGCAGTGGATACACATTCACGTTCTCAAATGACCTCAGCTTCACGCCCGCGCGAATGTCCGGCCCCTCCGCATAAAACACCGCCTTCATTGAAGGCATCATGTACGGATCGAATCCGTGGTTCCCCACCGTCGGCGCCCGATCCTCGCGATCCGGCGGCGGCGCATGCGCCCGAATCGCATACGGCCCCCGCGCCACAATAATCGGATCGCCTTCCCGCGGATTGCTGTTGAAGTGCAGCTCCGCCGGCACATTCGCCCGCCGATACACCATGAACGCCGCATCCGCCGCCTTCAGCTTCTGGTACGCCGCGTTCGCCGCCTCTTCCGTCGGCGCGTACAAATATTGCCCCACCGTGATCAACCCATCCAGCGGCGCATACTTATCCAGATCGATCCAGCCCCCCTGAATCTTCTCCATCCCATGATCGGAAACAATGATCAGATCGATCGGCAGATGCAGCGCCTTCAGATCCGCTTCGAGCGTCGCCATCAGCTCATCGACGTGCTTCACCGCCTCCGCCGTCTGCGGAGCGTCCGGCCCGAACTCGTGCCCCGCATGATCCACCGCTGAGTAGTACAGCGTGATGAAGTGCGGACGCCGCTCCTCCGGCAGCTTCAGCCACGCGATCACCTGATCGATGCGCTGTTCATCCGGAAACTTGTCGTCGTAATGCAGATAATACGTCGGCCGCTCACCCGCAATCTCCGCCTCCGACCCCGGCCAGAAAAAGCACGCGCTGCGCATGCCCTGCTTTTCCGCCAGCGACCATAACGGCGTTCCCCCATACCAGGAGCCATCGCTGTTCGTCTTCGGATCGGTATACGAATACCGCTCCTTCCGCTGCGGATCGTAGAACTGATTCCCCACAATGCCGTGATGCTCGGGATACAGCCCGGTCACCAGCGTGTAATGATTCGGAAAAGTCAGCGACGGGTACGCCGGAATCATCCCCTCCGGCACGCTCGCACCCCGCGCCGCAATCGTCAGCAGATGCTTCGCTCCGTATTTCTTCGCGTAGTCGTAGCGAAACCCATCCAGCGAAACCAGAACCACATAATGCTTGTTCTGCTGAGTCGCCGCATTCGGCCCATGCTCGACGGTGATGACCGCCTGCTGACCCTGCGCCCCGCACAGCAGCAAAAAGAAAAATAGAGGAAGCAGCCGCATCCTTCGCGCCATCCAAAGCCCCCAACCTGTTTCGCGATTCAGCTTACCTGATCGGTCCTCGCCAGCTCTCGCGAGCCCTCAACGTAAGCCGCGCTCATCGCCTGGAACTCCTCGCCGATCCACTCCGTAAACGCGTCGCTCGACTGGCTCCGTCCCAGGAACTGGTGCACTATCTCCCGCCCCGGCATCGACCCGCCTGGCTCCAGCACCGTCCTGCGATAGCGCATCGCCGCCGGCGAGTCAAGCAGCGCATGACGCGGAAACTGCGCAAAGAAATCCAGCGCTATCACCTTGTCGTAGAGATACGTGTAGTAGTTCGACGAATACCCGGTCAGGTGCGTGAAGCTCGCGTACATGCGGTTGCCCTCGATCCACGCATACGGCAGAAACCGCTCGTAGAGCCTGCGGAACAGCGCGTCAAGATCGAGCGTCGCAGGATCGAGCCGGTGCGTTTCAAGCGAATAGGTCGTGTAGAAAAGCTGGCTCCGCACCCAGTCCGCGCGCCCAAATGCTCCGGCGCGATTCATGCGCATCACCAGCTCCGCGGGAATACGCTCGCCGGTTTCAAAGTGATGCGCGAAGCTCGCCAGCAGCCGTGGATCGCGGAAGAACTCTTCGAGCATCTGCGAGGGAACCTCGACAAAATCACCCTCGGTAGCAATGCCGCTGATGCCGGCCCACGCCTGCCGCCCGCCCAGCAATGCGTGCATCAGGTGCCCGAATTCGTGAAAGAACGTCACCACGTCGGAATACTGCAGCAGTCCCGGATTGCCTTCCTTCGGCTCAGGGAAATTGCAGATGAGCGCGGCCTCCGGCAGCTGCCGGTCGCGGATGCCTGGAATCAGCGGGTGCGCCGAGAACCATTTGTCCTTGCCCTCGCGCGGATGCATGTCGAG
>PMSS01000139.1 GCA_003167515.1 Acidobacterium sp.
GGGATTGGTGCTGCTGATCGCGTGCGCCAACGTCGCCAGCCTTCTCCTGGTCCGCTCTGAAAGCCGCCGTCGCGAGTTCGCCGTCCGCGGCGCCGTCGGAGCCTCGCGCGTGCGGCTCACCCTCCTCTTCATCACCGAAGGCGTTGTCCTCGCCGCATTCGCCGGAATCCTCGGAACGGCGCTCGCCCTCCTCGCCATGCGCTCCGCCACCGGCTTCATCCCCAAAGACCAACTCGCGACCATGCCTTACCTCACCGAACTCGGGCTCAACTTCCGCGTCGTCCTCTTCGCGATCGTCGTCTCCCTGGCTTCCGCCGTGCTCTTTTCGATCATGCCCGCGCTTCGCGTTTCGCTCGCCGACCTCCACGCCGACCTCTCTTCCGGCGGCCGCGGTTTCGCCGGCACCGTCTGGCGCCGCTTCGGCTCCAATCTCGTCGTCGTTGAACTCACCATGGCCGTCGTGCTCCTCGTCAGCGCGGGCCTCCTCGGCAAAAGCTTTTACCGCCTCCTCCATACCGATACCGGCCTCATCTCCGACCACCTCGCCACGCTGCAAGTCAGCGCCGAGTCGCCTGCCTACGCTAAAAATCCTGCTCTCATTGCGCTCGAGCGCCAGATTCAGACACGCGTCGCCACCCTCCCCGGCGTCCGCTCCGTAGCGTTCACCAGCGTGCTCCCCCTCGGCGACGGAGACGGCACCATCACCCTGGCTGTCTTCGGGCAGCCCCATCACGACGACCTCCGGGAAGTCATCGACCGCGAAGTCAGCGCCAGCTATTTCACCACCCTCCAGGCACAGCTCATTCGCGGCCGCCTCTTCACCGAAGATGAAGACGCCTCGAAGCTCCTCGTCGGCGTCATCAATCAGCAACTCGCCAAACAGTTCTTTCCCAATCAGGATCCCATCGGCCAGCAGGTTTACTCCGACGGCGACCCCAAGGCCCATATCACCGTCGTTGGCATCGTCAACGACATTCAGGAAGGCCAACTCGACGCCGCCCCGCGCTCCGCCCTCTACGTCCCCTTTAACCAAACGCCGCCCAACGACTTCGCCGTCCTCCTCCGCGCCGCACAGGACGAAGACTCGCTTCTCCCCACCGTCTCCGCGGCGATTCACGGCATCGATCCCGGCCTCGCCACCTACCAGCCCGATACGATGAGCCGCCGCCTCCACGACTCCCCATCGGCCTGGCTGCATCGTTCCTCCGCATGGGTCGTCGGAGGCTTCGCCGCTCTCGCGCTTCTGCTGAGCGTAGTCGGCCTCTATGGAGTGATCGCGTATTCGGTCAGCCAGCGTACCCGCGAAATCGGCGTGCGCATGGCCCTCGGCGCGCAACGCAGCGCCGTCTACCGCCTCATCCTGCGCGAAGCAGCCTGGCTCACGCTCCTCGGTATCGGGGCCGGACTGCTCTGCTCGCTCGCCACTGCCATGCTTCTCCGCACCCTGCTTTTTCAGGTCCGCGCCTGGGATCTGCCCACCCTGGTTGCAGTTCCCATCATTCTCGGATTAGCGTCACTGCTGGCGAGTTATCTTCCGGCTCGCCGGGCGGCGTCGGTCGATCCGACCGTGGCTCTGCACGCAGAGTGATGTTCGGGAATGATCGGGAACCCGTCCTTTCGGGGCTTTTCCGCCCTCCGTCGGCCCGCTCTCATTATATGAGCGTAATTCACTCACTTTTTACCTTGGCCCCCCTTGACATTCACAGCATCAGCCGGATATGTTAGCAGTCATAGGGCGAAAGTGCTAAATGACGGTATTCGCGCACAAGAAACCGCGCCTTGCCGTTCTGGACCCGAAATACCCGTCCAGCGGTCGCCCGAACCCGAAACAGGTAATGGCCTCAAAGTATCGTTTTCTTCCGCGGGATGGTTCTCGCGGGTAACGCCACGCGGAGCGACCGGCGCGTAAGCGCGCGCTCCAGGAACTCTGAAGGAGAAGCAACGCAATGCCTACAGCAACTGCATCCGCAACCGCAATCAGCACATTTACTCCGCTGCATGATCGAATCCTCGTCCGCCGGATCGAGGAGAGCGAATCCGTGCGCGGCGGCATCATCATCCCCGACACAGCCAAGGAAAAGCCCCAGGAAGGCGAAGTCATCTCCGTGGGCAAGGGCAAATCCAACGATGAGGGCAAGGTTTTCCCGCTCGATGTGAAGAAGGGCGACCGCATCCTCTTCGGCAAATACTCCGGCACCGAGATTCGCATCGACGGGGAAGAGTTCCTGATCATGCGCGAAGAAGAAGTCCTCGGCATATTGAAGAAGTAAATGCAGGTCCTTCGACTGCGCGCCTGCGGCGCTCCGCTCAGGATGACGGTCGAGGGGAGCTGCCCGCGAAATTGAAACAGCAGGGAAAGATTCATCAAGGAGATTAAGCAAATGGCAAAGCAAATTCTGCACGGAGAAGATTCGCGCCAGGCAATTCTGCGCGGCGTGAATATTCTGGCGGATGCGGTGAAAGTGACGCTGGGGCCAAAGGGCCGCAACGTCGTCATCGAAAAGAAATTCGGTTCGCCCACCATCACCAAAGACGGTGTGACGGTGGCGAAAGAGATCGAGTTGAAGGATGGGCTCGAGAACATGGGCGCCCAGATGGTGCGCGAAGTGGCGTCGAAGACCAGTGATGTAGCCGGCGACGGCACCACCANNAGGCCATCTATCGCGAAGGCGTCAAGACTGTTGCCGCCGGCGCGAACCCGATGGCGCTGCAACGCGGCATCAACAAGGCGGTTGAGGCTGTGGTCGGCAAGCGTGCCGAGGACGGCACCGTGACCGGTGGAGCGCTGGCGAAGTTCTCCAAGCCCGTGACCGGCGACATGATCGCACAGGTCGGCACCATCTCCGCCAACTCCGACATCACCATCGGCAACATCATTGCCGAGGCGATGAAGAAGGTCGGCAAGGACGGGGTCATCACGGTTGAAGAGTCGAAGACGCTCGAGACGCAGCTGGAAGTGGTCGAAGGCATGCAGTTCGACCGCGGCTATCTGAGCCCCTATTTCGTCACCGATCCCGACCGCATGGAAGTGGTCCTCGAAGAGCCCTACATTCTGATCTACGAGAAGAAGATCAGCTCGATGAAGGATCTGCTTCCGCTGCTCGAGCAGGTTGCCCGCAACAGCAAGCCGCTGGTCATCATTGCCGAGGATGTCGACGGCGAAGCGCTAGCCACCCTGGTCGTGAACAAGCTGCGTGGCACGCTGAACGTCGCCGCCGTCAAGGCGCCCGGCTTCGGGGATCGCCGCAAGGCAATGCTGGGCGACATCGCCGTCCTCACCGGCGGCAAGGCTGTCACCGAAGACCTCGGTATCAAGCTGGAGAACATCAAGCTTGAGGACCTGGGCAAGGCCAAGCGCNNACCATCGACAAGGACAACACCACGATCGTCGAAGGCCGTGGCGAGTCCAAGGCCATCGAAGGCCGCGTGAAGGAAATTCGCAGCCAGGTCGAGAAGACCACCTCCGACTACGATCGCGAGAAGCTCCAGGAGCGGCTCGCCAAGCTGGTCGGCGGCGTCGCCATCATCAAGGTCGGTGCAGCTACCGAAACCGAGATGAAGGAGAAGAAGGCTCGCGTCGAGGATGCGATGCACGCAACTCGCGCTGCGGTCGAGGAAGGCATTGTCCCCGGCGGCGGTGTGGCTCTGGTTCGCTGCGAGAAGGACGTTCTCGACCTGATCGGCACCCTCGTGGGTGACGAGAAGATCGGCGCGCAGATCGTTCGCCGCGCGCTCGAAGAGCCTCTTCGCCAGATCGTCGGCAACGCCGGCGAAGAAGGCGCGGTTGTGGTGGGCAAGATCCTCGAAAGCAAGGACCCCCACTACGGCTACAACGCTCAGACCAACACCTTTGAGGACCTGGTGAAGGCGGGCGTTATCGACCCAACCAAGGTGACGCGCACGGCGCTGCAGAACGCCGCGTCGATCGCCGGTCTGATGCTGACCACCGAAGCCATGGTTTCCGAAATTCCGGAAGCCAAGTCCGGAGCCCCCGCGGGCGGCGGACACGGCGGCGGCATGGAAGGCATGTACTAAGCACCAGCCATTCGAGCGGCGCGAAGCGCGTCCGCCCGTGCGGCAAGCACCGGGCTTCGTCGAGAGACGAAGCCCGTTTCTTCTTGCCTGGTAAACGCGCACGGGTTTGAGATACTACCCGTCTCTCGCTTCCATTGCTTGCGTATAGCAATCTCTGCTCTAATCTTCTGCCGATCAAGATGCTGTTTGGAACTGGTGTCCTCCCGCATTTGGCGGAGGATTTCATCCCCTTTAGCACTTTGAGGGTCCTTTTTCCGTTGCATTAGGATGAACTCTTATCCTTTGCCTTGACGGGCTTTTTGTTGGCCCTTGATCTTCTGAGCCTCCGTCGCATTTCCCGCCGGCGACACTTTGATAGTTGGCAGCAACCATGCCCTACATGATGCCACACTTGACGCGGCAAAATGTAGTGACCGCGAAAGGCAGGATCGCGAAGAAGCAGGGTCGAATATCAGCCCTTGTCGCGCCCGTTGCATCAATATCCAGAATGATGCAGTATAGCCACATGCGCACCAGTGTGACACTTGACGACGACATTCATGAGTTGGCATCGATCTACGCCAATGCGCGTGGAATTACGCTCGGCGCCGCCCTCGGAGAACTCGTTCGCAAGGGGCAGCAGGCACCGGAAGCGGCGTCCTCCGAGATCGAAATGGGGCCCCACGGTCTTCCGGTGTTCCGCTCGCGCGGCCATGTGATCACCCCTGAAATGGTCAGGAAGTTCCAGGAGGACGACGCTGAATAGCGCGGGGCATCTGCTCGACGTCAACGCGCTGATCGCCCTCGCCGACCGCGAGCACATCCATCATGAACTCGTAGCCAATTGGTTTCGTTCCGCTGGCCGGTCTGGCTGGGGCGTATGTGCTTTCACCGAAGCGGGTTTTCTGCGCGTTATCACTCGTGCTGCCGCTGGCGCCCGCTCCCTCCAGGCGGCAACGGAACTCCTCGAGCGCTTTTCGCAGCATCCTGGTTATCGCTTTTGGCCAATCTCCACCGGCTGGACCACCCTTGCCGCGCCTTTTCAGGGCCGGCTGTTTGGGCACCAACAGATTACGGACGCGTATCTGCTCGGCCTCGCAGTGAAGGAAGACGGCATCCTCGTCACCACGGACCAGGCCCTGAGCCACCTGGCCGGCGCAAAGTACCGCCGCAACCTCCTCGTTCTCAAATAGCGCTTCCTGCCGCCGCCCGCTCCAAACGGGCTGCGGAGCGACCAACGACGAGGCGCGGCGCAACATCCGCGATGCGGTGCAGGCCTTCCTCGAAACCAGCGCCGAAATGCAAACTGGTTCGGGCGGCATAATGGTACCTTCTTAACGATACCTGGCAGTTGCGTAGCAGCCGTCGCAGGTGCCGTCATTTCCGCTCTGGTGACATACACGTTGGCGAAAAGACACTAGACCACTGTCGCTGTCACAAATTCCCCATGTTGCGCACAAACTGCTTGCTCAGCGTCAGGCCCTGCTTCTGATACGACGAGCCGATCGCCGGCCCGTAGACCTTCTCAGGGACCTGTGCCATTGCGTGATACACCAGTTTCCCGACGATCTGCCCGTGCTCCAAAAGGGTAGGAACCTCGTGGGCGCGCACCTCCAGCACAGCTTTGGTGCCGTTGACTCCATAACCAAAGCCCGGGTCAAAGAACCCAGCGTAGTGAATTCTAAATTCTCCGAACGCCGGATCGAAGGCCACCATCTCAGCGGCGTGAGTGGGAGGCACACCAACCCGTTCCGATGACGCCAGAATGTAGAAGTCCTGAGGGTGCAGGATGAGTTGTTTGGAGCGCGGCGCCCGGACCACATCCCAATATTCCTCCGCCTGATAGAAGTTGATCTTGTCCAGATCAATGGGCGGAGTGTTTCTCTTCGCCTTGTAGGCCACGATGTTCGAGTCGTCGCCTTCGAGATCAACTGAGAAGCTAAGACCGCGATCAATATGGGGTGTGCGGGGGCCCTCCTCGTCTTCATAGACGAGATTCTCGCGCCCAGCCAACTGCGTCAGTTTTGCATCACTGGATTCGGATTTTCCCCGCATGAGCCGCAGTTGATTCAGCCTCATCCCGGCCCGGATAACAACCGGGAACGTACGCGGAACGATTTCCACGTAGAGCGCCCCTCTGTAACCCTTCGGAACCACCTCGAACTCTTTGCCTGCTTCCGTCAGCAAGCGGGTGAAGATGTCGAGGCGACCGGTGGTGCTCTTGGGATTTGCCTTCCCATAGATATTCGCGGGGAGTGCAAGGCTCTCGGCAAGAGGCACAATGAACACCGAATTCGGAGGGAAGACAGTGGAATCCTCTAAGCTGAGCTTCCTGATGAGAAGGTCGCGAATCTTGCTCTCGACGGTGAAATTGCCGGGAAGGAAGCTGGCGCGGACCTCGTAGGCAACTTTGCCGAGACGGAGGTCGATGCTTGCTGGCTGAATCTGACCGGGGAGCAACGGCTCCGGAGTGATGATCTTGCCCGAATCCACGAAATCGGCCAGCATTTGCGAGGGGAAAATGCCCGTTGAAACTGCGTCCGATCGACGAGCCGTTTCTCGACTCTCCTCCAAATCGTCACCGGCTGGTGCGGGAGGCTGCTCAAAAAGACCGATCTCGCGTAAATTAGTCATCGCTTTGCGAGGTCAGTTCTGAGGACGGGCGGCCAGCGCCGCCGTTCTCTTAGCGCACTCAATCAAATCCGATCCGTAAAAGTCGGCGTAGCAGCCAAGACTGCAAAAACCGCCTTCGCTTCGCCGTCCACTTCCAACCCGGGTGCCCTCAGGAATGTCTTTCCCACGCTGGGGACAGATATTCATTTCCCAGAGTTCCAACAAAACGTTCTGTTCCGACTCGACCACAATCCAAGCCCTTGAACCATTGTCACACGCCGACATTAGCATCGCAAATCATTGATGCACAAGGGTTAATGCGTAGCCTAACATCGAAGGATGTGGAAATGGTGTAACCGAATGGACCGTTTGGGTAGTCAGATCGCGGCTTCGACCCGTGCTCGCCCTCCGCGGCCTAGGGCAGCCACCTATGGGCCGACGAACAGCCGACGATTCCTCAATCGCCCGTAGTGCGGGACGGGGTTCCGTCGCTCAGTCGCCCTGGTATTTCACGCTGCAGCCGTAGGGGCGAGTGTAGGCCACGGCTACCTGCTGGCCCGCCATGGCTTCGGTCAGGGCTTCTGAGACGTAGTTCTTTGAGTGTGGAATGTCCGAGGGGTCGTCGTTGGGGTGGTCGTCGATGGCTCCGGAGTAGATAAGCTTGCCGGAGGGATCGATGACGTACATGTCAGGCGTGGTCTTCGCCTCGTATTCATGGCCTAGGGCGCCGGTGGGGTCGAGGAGGGCGGCTGTGGGCGAGGCGTGAACCTGCTGGATGTAGGCGTTCTCGGCGGAGGCGGTCATGTAGCCCTGTGCGCCTGGCGCGGATGAGAGGACGGTAAGCCAGACTACTCCTTTGGCGGTCCATTCCTTCTGGAGGCTCTGCATGTTGCCGCTGGTGTAGTGCTTGCGCGTGTAGGGGCAGCCGTTGTTGGTCCATTCGAGGACGACGTATTTGCCGCGGTATTCGGAGAGCTTGTGGGACTGGCCGTTGGAGTCGGTTCCGGTGAAGTCGGGGGCGGAGTCGCCGACACGGACGGCCCAGGCGGTGAGGCTGAGGGCGGCGATGGTGCAGAGGATGGCGGCTTTAGTCAGGGATGGGAGATGGCGCATGGGGACACCTGCCTTAGTTGAGATATTGAGCCGAAGACCACAGAGGACACAGAGCGCTCTGCTTTTTATGATATTGGACGTGCCAGGTTGGAGGAACGTCGCAGGGAGTTATGTAAAGAATCAGCTCGTGCAAAGGGCGGCGGCCGGGCGGATTCAGTGGCGAGACTCGAGATATTTGTCGAAGGGAATCTCGAAAAAAAACAGCTCGTCGCCGTCGGAGTTGCGCAATTCGCGGAGGTTGAGTTTTGCGCCTCGCAGCGGAGTGTCGCCGAGACCCTCCATGTCATAGAAGAGGAAGCCGGTGCGGGTGGTATGGGGCTCAACGGCGAGGGCGGCGTATTCGAAATGGTCGAAGTCGGACTGGATCTTATCGTCGGAGGCACTGCCTTTGGTGTGGACTTTGATGGGGCCGATGGGGATATCGCGGCCGCGGCTGTCTTTGGGGCGCACGCGTCGCTCGACGTCCTCGGGCTCCGCGGCTGGGACTTTATCGCCGGCCGAGCTGATGAAGAAGATGCGCGCATCGCGGAGTGAAACGGCATGGTCACCGGTGTTGGTGACGATGATGCGAATCGGCATGAAACGATACTTCAGATAATCGACCTGAAAGATTTTGCATTTCTCCACGGTGTCGAAGGGCTCGGCAGCGATGGCGACCTGTTCTTTGGAGTGGAAGTCGACGGCGGGGTAGGCCGTTGCGTCTTTTGCGGCGGGCGGATCGGTTTCTGCGAGTGAAACGGCGGTGCTGGCGAGGAGAAGAAGGCAGAGGAACGGAAAGCCGAAGGACGGTAAGCAGAACGGAAAGGAGAGGGATCGGAGGCCTCGCGTGGGGTGGAGCGAGCGTGCGCGCATGGTCACCATTATCATCTTGCCTTATGACCCGTGGAAGGCGAGATTGGTAAGCGAATGCTGATTCTCTACAGCTTCGCACTGGCGGTGGTGCTGGCGCTGGGCGCGCCGTGGTGGGTGTTGCGCATGGCCACGAGCGGAAAGTATCGCGAGGGTTTGACGGAGCGGCTGGGCGTTGTGCCGCGGCGCATCCGCGAGAGGCTCGACGGCAAGAATGTTGTCTGGGTGCATGCTGTTTCGGTGGGTGAGGTGGTGGCGGCGAGCCGGTTGATCGATGAGCTGGGACATAGGGTGTCAGGGCTCGAGGTCGGGCAGGGAGTGGGCGCTTGGCGGATCATGATTTCGACGACCACAAAGACGGGGCAGCAGCTTGCGCGGCAGCGCTTCGGTGAGGAGCGTGTGTTTTATTTCCCGCTGGATTTTGGGTGGGCGGTGCGGGCCTGGTTGCGGGCTCTGCGCCCGAAGCTGGTGGTGCTGGCGGAGACAGAGTTCTGGCCGCGGATGCTGGCTGAGTGCGGGCGAGCGGGGATTCCGGTGGCGGTGGTGAACGCGCGCATTTCGGATCGCTCATGGCCGCGCTATCGGCGGCTCGCATGGATGTGGCGGCCTTTGCTGCGCGGATTGGCGGTGGCGCTGGCGCAGACGGAGCTGGATGCGGAGCGTCTGCTGGCGCTGGGGGCGAACAATGTGCGTGTGGGTGGGAATCTGAAATTCGATGTGCGCGTGGCGGGTTCTGCGCCGGTGACGGGGATGCTTGAAGAGTATCTGCCACCTGGAGCGCGGGTGCTGGTGTGCGGGTCGACATTGGCGGGTGAAGAGGAATTGCTGCTGGATGCGCTGCCGTCCGGGATCGTGATGGTGCTGGCGCCGCGGCATCCGGAGCGATTTGGCGAGGTTGCGGAGATGCTGCGGCAGCGCGGGGTGGGTTGGGTGCGGCGGTCGGAGTGGGGGCAGGCTCCGAGGAAGATTGAGCTGGGAACCGTGTTTTTGTTGGATTCGATTGGAGAGCTGGCGTCGGTGTACTCGCTGGCGCAGACCGCGTTTGTGGGAGGGAGCCTGGTATCAGCGGGTGGGCACAATCCGCTGGAGGCCGCGCAGTTTGGTGTGCCGGTGGTGATGGGGCCGAGCTATGAAAATTTCCGCGGGATCGTGGAGGAGCTGCGGAGGCACGATGCGATTCGGATTGCGCCGGCTGCTGAGCTGAAAGGTGCGCTGGCGGAAATGCTGGCCAGCTCGGCGGAGTCTCGGGCTGTGGGTGCGCGGGCTCGCACAGTTTTCGAGAGCGAAGCGGGAGCGACGGAGCGGGCGGTGCAGGCGCTGATCGAGGTGCTGGAGGCTCGCGCATTGACGCCGGTTCATCAGGGGTCTGGATCGTGAGCGGCGCGCTGGCGGCGTTGGTTCCGCTCTATGCGGCTGGAGTGGGTGCGAAGAACCTGGCGTATGAGCGTGGATGGGCGCGACAGAAGCGGCTGCAGGGGCCGGTAGTCAGCATTGGCAACTTGTCGGTCGGCGGGTCAGGGAAGACGCCGCTGACGATCCGACTGGCCCAGCTGCTGGGGGATCGGGGAGTTTTCGTGGATGTGCTTTCGCGTGGGTATGGGCGGCGATCGAAGGCGGTGGAGCGAGTGAGGCTGGAGGGATCGGCCGAGGAATTTGGGGATGAGCCGCTGCTGATCGCGCGGGAGGCTGGGGTTCCGGTGTTTGTCGGGGCCGATCGCTATCGCGCGGGAGTGATGGCGGAAGCTGCTGCGGCAGGGCCAGGGATCCATCTGCTCGACGATGGATTTCAGCATCGGCAGCTGGCGCGTGACGTCGATATTGTGGTGCTGCATCGCACCGATTTTCGAGGGCGGTTGTTGCCGGCGGGACGGCTGAGGGAGGGATTCTCGTCACTGTCACGGGCACAAATTATCACGATGCGGGAGGAGGATCGGGAACTCGAGGGCGAGTTGCGCAGGCGGGGTTCGATGCAGCCGGTGTGGTGGATGGAGCGTCGGCTGGAGGTTCCGGAAGTGAAGCGGGTGGTTGCGTTTTGTGCAATTGCGCGGGAAGAGGAGTTTTTTTCCGGGCTGCGAACGCGTGGGGTGGCGGTCCTGGCGATGCGGGCGTGGCGCGATCATCACTGGCATACGGAGGGCGACATTGCGGAGCTGATCGAACTGCAGCGGCAGCATGATGCAGAGGCGTTTGTGACCACGGAAAAAGATTTGGTGCGGCTGACGCCGGAGCAGTTGCGGAAGCTTGAAGGCACTGCACCGGTGCGCGCGGCAAAGCTGGTGGTGAGACTGCTCGATGAGGCGACGGCGATTGAGCAGCTTTGCGCGTTACTCCCGATGAACTGGCAAGCGCAGTTCGGCAAAGTGCAGCGGGTGCCGTTAGGGAAGCTCTGATTGAGCCTTCGAGAACCATCCCTCAGGGCTAAAGCCCGTTTTTCAGTGTTCCTTACGGCACGGCTGGTTGTGCTCCGTCAAAGCTGCGCGCGGGAGAGCCGGAGAAAAGCTGAGCAGTTTGCGGAAGGAATGCACGGGCGGAGTTGACGCTGTTCGTTTTCAAAATGGTATCAAGGCAGTACTTTCGGGATGAACCCAGAATTGATTCGCATTGACGTCCGGATCGCGTGGGCGTTTGCTTCTTGCTATGGGGTGAACCTGGCCTTCTCCGTGGTGGGTTCGGGTTTTTTTCTGCAGGCTTTGCAGCCGTGCCGCTTTCACAAGAGCGGCTTGGTGCCCCTTTCACACCAGCCCGGCTCAGGGCAAAAGCCCGTTCTTCAGTGCTCTTTACGGCACGGGTAGATGTACCCCGTCAAAGCTGCGCGCCGGAGAGCTGGAGAAAGGCTGAACAGTTTGCGGAAGGACTGCAAGGGCGGAGTTGACGCTGTTTGTTTTCAAAATGGTGCAAGGCAGTACTTTCGGGATGAACCCAGAATTGATTCGCATTGACGTCCGGATCGCGTGGGAGTTTGCTTCTTGCTATGGGGTGAACCTGGCCTTCTCCGTGGTGGGTTTGGGTTTTTTTCTGCAGGCTTTGACACGGTTCGTTTTCAAAATGGCAAGGCAGTACTTTCGGGATGAACCCAGAATTGATTCGCATTGACGTCCGGATCGCATGGGAGTTTGCTTCTTGCTATGGGGTGAACCTGGNNTTTTCGCAGGCTGTGAAGCCGTGCCGCTTTCAAAACAGTGGCTTCGTGCCTCTTTCAAAACAACGGCTTGGTGCCGCTTTCAAAACAGCGGCTTCATCAGAGCTTACCTGGAAAATCCCGTGAGAAAATAGGGGTTTGCCTGAGATATCGAAGTATCTCCGTCTGCTTGTCGTGCGCCTTGGCGCGATGGGGGACATTCTCCATTCCATGCCCGCGGTCACGGCGTTGCGCGAGGCTCATCCGGAATGGATGATTGGCTGGGCGATTGAGCCGCGGTGGCGGGGATTGTTCAGGGCGAGCCGGGCGGAGCCGTGGACCGCGGAAATGCCGCTGGTAGATCGGTTGCACCTGGTGCCGGCGAAGGCGTGGGCGAGGTCTCCGTTCAAATCCGAGACGCTGCGGGACATTCGTCGCGTGCGGAGGGAGCTGCGTGCGCTCGAATATGACGTTGCTGTCGATTTCCAGGGCGCGGTGCGCTCGGCGATGGTGGCGCGATGGGCGCGAACCGGCAGAGTTGTTGGAGAGGAGCGGCCGCGCGAGTTCGCGGCGAAATGGCTCTTCAACGAGAAGGTCGCAACGCATGGGGTTCATGTGATCGAGCAGTCGCTGGAGGTGGCGGGCGCGATTGGCGGAGAGAAGCTGGCGATGACCATGCCGCTGCTGCCGCGCGATCCGGTGGCGGAGGCAAACGCGGCGGAGCTGAAGCAACCGTTTGTGCTGCTGAGTCCTGGGGCGGGATGGGGCGCCAAGCGTTGGCCGGCGGATCGCTACGGCGCGGTGGCGCGACGGATGGCGGAGGCGGGCTTTGGGGTGGTGATCAACAGCGGGCCGGCAGAGGAATACCTGGCGCGGGAGATTGTCGAATCGAGCGGCGGGGCGGCGAGGATTATTTCGCCTGAATTGCCGGATCTGATTGCGGCGACCAGGCGAGCGTCACTGGCCATTGCGGGAGACACCGGACCTCTGCATCTGGCTTGCGCGCTGGGCAAGCCGGTGGTAGGCATCTATGGGCCGACGGATCCTGCGCGCAACGGGCCATTTCATTGCGCGAACCGGGTGCTGCGGCATCCGGGGAGCGTGCGCGACCATGCTCGCCGCAGCGAGCCAGAGGCGGGACTGCTGACTATCACACCGGAAGCGGTGTCGGACGCGGCGTTGGCGCTGCTGAAGGAGGAGCAGTAGGTGGCGGGGGGTTGGAATCGCATCGCGCGAAGGGTTCGCGTGCCTGTGGGGTTCGCCTTTGCTGCGTTTTTTTTGTCGCTGGCGAAGCCGACGTTTCTGTTTCTTGGGTTGAGTCTGGCGCTGGTGGCGCCGGGGCTGCTGTTGCGCGGATATGCTTCCGGCTACGTTAAAAAAAATGCTGAACTGACGGTTACGGGTCCTTATGCGCACACGCGCAATCCGCTTTACCTGGGATCGACGCTGATAGCCTTTGGATTTGCTCTGGCCGCGGGCAGTCTTTCGATCGCCGCGGTATTGGCTGTTCTTTTTGCTGCGATTTATGTTCCGGTGATTCGATCGGAGGAGGAGTATTTGCGGTCGACGTTTCCGGAATTCGCTCGGTATGCGGCGGCGGTGCCTCGGTTGGTACCTCGAATTGTGGCTGTTGGGGGATTGGGAAGCACGAAAGGGGTATTTTCGGCGGCACTCTACCGAAAGCATCGTGAATACAACGCACTGCTGGGAGGGGCGGGAATGTATGCTGCCCTCATCGTGAAGCTGTTGCTGCTCAGGAAGTAAGAAGGAGCGGATTGGCAGAGGATCGCATTTTTTTGGCGAGCGCCCGGATGAGGCAGGCGCGTTCACCCGTTCTGCTGGCTGCGGGAATCGCGGTCGCGTTGGGTGGGTCCGGCGCGCAGACGACACCGGCTGGTCCGGTGCTGATTCCTCCACGGGCGGGGTACAACTTTCCTGCGAAACAGACGCTGACATATGCGGTGGACTGGCGGGTTTTTCCCGCGGGCACGACCGTGATGCGCTTACAGCAGGATGGGGACGAGGAGCGGGTTTCGGCGACGGGCGACACACTGGGAGCGATCAATCTGATTTACCGGGTGAGCGACCGGTTTCAGTCTTCGTTCAACCGGCGGACGGGGTGTTCGGCGGGATTTGCGAAGCAACTGCAGGAAGGGCGGCGACAGGTCAGCACGGATCTGAAGTTCGATTACGCGCAGGGCAAGGCGTTGCTGAACGAGAAAAATCTGGTGAAGGGAACGAGTAAGCACGCCGAGGCTCCAGTGGGCTCGTGCGTTACCGATCTGCTGTCGGCAATTTTCTATCCCGCATCGCAGCCATTGACGGTTGGGCAGAGCTTTCGGGTGCCGGTTGCGGATGCAATGCACACGGTCGCGGTGACGATGAAGGTGGAAGCACGAGAGACGGTGCGGACGCCGCTGGGGACCTATAAAACGATTCGCGTACAACCGACGGCGGACGCTGGCGTGGTGAAGGCTCGAGGCAATATCTGGATCTGGTATACGGACGACGATCGGCACGTTCCAGTGCAGATGCGGGCGCGGCTGTTCTGGGGAACGATTACGTTCCAGCTGACGGGGATGGATCCAAAGTAACGCGGGATGAGGTGAAAGGCGCTAGTGGATTCGATAGCGCTCGCGCATGAGGCGCTGCAGGCGCGGCTTGAAGAGGAGATCGAAGGCGAGATCCTTGCCGGGAAACATGGCGAGGGCGGCGCGGCGGGTGTCGGCGACCATCTCTGAGGCTTCGTCGATGGTAAGCGACAGGTCCTGACTAATTACGGACATGACCATATTGACCATGATCTGCAGGCGACGCAGCTTGCGCTGCTCATCCTGAAGCTCCTGGGGAGTTTGCCGGACCGATTCCGGGCGGGAATCGAAGGCGGGATACTCGGGTTGTGACCCCATGCAATGCGAACCTCCGTTTGAGGATCGTACAACGAGTGAGACTGGGCTGGAAGGGGAAAAGATGCGGGCTGCCGCGCGGGGCGTGGCGGAATTGGGTTAGGGTTTCTCACCGTCACGGGTGATGGCGGTGGAGGGAATTTCGGATTGAACGAGAGGGAGGATGGCGGCGAGTTCCGCGTTGGTGGCGCGCACGCATTGACGATGGCCGAAGGCGCGGCCGAGATAGCGTGGTGATCGGTCGAGCCAGAGCCGGCGCGCGGGGGTGTCACTGCGAGCCGAATCGAGGGAGGCGGAGACGATGCGGGCGATGCGTGGCATGGACTGCGCCGGATCGATGGCGACGGTCCACTCGATGAGCGAGGTATCGGGGTAAGGTTCGTCTGTTGGCGGCAGGGAGATGGCGCCTCGTTCAAGGAAAATGCGGACCTGGGCCTCGGTCAGCCCTGAGAGCAGGTCGGGCTGGAGTCCGCGCTCGATCATGGCGGCGGTCGCATGCTCGGAGCCGGCGGTGAGTCCAACGGAGACGGGCAGCGATCGGCGGAGTTCGTTTTTCAGGATGCGGAGCGCTTCGTCGAGATGGCCGACGACAAAGTCGCAGAGGCCCTGGCGCAGGCCCTGGCGAAGTCGCTCAGCATCGGCATCGACACAGAGCGACGCTGTTCCGGCGATGCTGGCTGCGACGACGGCGGCGATTCCGTCGGCGTCGAAGGCGGAGCGCAGCAGGAGCTTTCCTCCGAGGGAGCCGGCGAAGTGTTCGCAGGCGAGGCGGCTAAGTGAGAGATAGCGATCATGCACGCGCGCCAGGTCGGGAAGGGCAAGCATCTTCGCAGCTATTTTGACATGGCGTAGGGATCAGTTACCTGAGTTTCGGTGCTGCCGAGAGATGTGACGTAAGAGCGCGCAACACTCCCTAGACTGGGAGTGCCTCTTTCAAAGTGCGAATGCGGATGCCGCAGAGATCGGTCCGGAAGAAGGGATCGACGACTCGCAGGCCGCGACCAACGACCTGCGGGCCGTTCCGATGAAAGGGGGTAAGTCCATGGATGAGAAATCATCCTGGACCCGCATCGCCATAACAGTCGCCTTAGACTGGCGGTTGATTCTGGCGCTTGCCGTCCTCGTACTCACGCTACTTCTGAAGTAGCCAACTTCCCGGGAGGGTCGTATCCTTCCGGGAACTAGTTCGTTCTGAGCCAACATTCGCCTTCGACTGGCGCTTGCCGTCCTTGTGCTCATGCTACTGATGAAGTAGCCAACTTCCCGGGAGGGCCGCACCCTTCCGGGAACTACTTCGTCCCGAGTATAACATCGGCTGTTTCACCAGGTGTTATAGGGCTGACCGTCCGTTCCCACTTCGTCGGATCCGCTGTGGACGTCGTTGACGCCGGGCTCGGTCTGATCGATATCGGAGTAGGTGTCGTCGCTGCCGGTCACCCAGGTTTCGCGGCTGTGGGTCATGGGGTCTTCGGGGATCGACTTTAGGTAGCCATTCTGCACCAGATCGTCGAGCGACTGCGGCGCTTTGTTCTTGTCCATGGTGTAGGAGTCGATGGCGTCGCGCAGGACGTGCAGGTCCTCTTTGAGCGCCGCTTCTTTGGCGTTGCGAATGGAGGAAATGAAGCTGGGGATGGCGACTGCGGCGAGGACGCCGATGATCAGCATGACGATCATCAGCTCCACGAGGGTGAAGCCGCTTTCCCGCTGGCGAATTGGATTTTTCAGGCGCAAGAGATTACCAGTCCGAATATTTTGTTCCGTCGAGAGCGGTCCCGTCGGATTTGGAGTAGACGTCGAAGACATTCTGGCCGCCCCAGGAGTCGCTGGTGGGGTCATCCTGCATCGCGCGCAGGCCCCAGTCGTCGTTGCCCGTCATCGGATCGATGGGGATGTGACGCAGGAAGCGCAGCTTTTTGCCCTGCACGTCTTCGCCGTCGACCAGCTTCTGCAGATCCGGCGGATAATTCTGGCTGTCCACCTTGGTCTGAAAGGCATGCTTATCCGCTGCATCTTTGTAGGCATCGATGGCGGCGCGCATCTGCCAGAGCTCGTAGCGCAGCATACGTTCCTTCTGGCGCTTGACCTGGAAGCGGGCAATCGGCACGGCGGCCGAGGCGAGAATGCTGAGGATTGCGACGGTGACGATGAGCTCGATCAGGGTAAGACCGGCTTCCCGTCGTCCGTTATCTCGGTTGTGAAGAATCAACTGCATATTTGGTCGCTTCAACTGCTGATTACTGGATATGGACGACGGCCTGAGAGCCGGTAGCGGGCAAGGGTTGCTGCTGGCTGTTGCGGATCATGGGCCTGACAATGGCCACGGATGCGTCTCCCGCAGCTTTAGCCTGGAAGGTGAGCACGGCCAGGGTGCCTGATCCGGTGACGCCGGTGGTTCCGGGTGGACGGGAAGCGGCGATGGCGGCCGTGCCTTTTCCGTCGTCGCGATGGGCGAGGGCCACGGCCTGGCCGTCCTTACCGAGGACATTGGGAT
>PMSS01000134.1 GCA_003167515.1 Acidobacterium sp.
GAGCAGGTCGTGCTGCAGCGAGAGAACATCGGCGAGGGACTTGCTTTTTTCCTGATGGGCGGCCTCGGCTTGCAGGCGGAGCGAGTGAGCTTCCTCGAGCTGGGCGCGGATGACGCGTGTCTGCCCGCGGACGCGGCGGCGAAGAATGACGTTCCATGCCACAACCACCGTCACAACGGCGAAGAGAAGCGAGGAGAGGATAAGGGTATTGCGGGGCGTCCACCAGGACGGGCTTTGCAGGACCGCGACTGCAGCCGGGGATTGCAACAGGATCTTCAGAGCCTTCGGGGTTTTGCTCGGAGTGACCTCGATTAAACAGATCCCGATAATGCGGAGGCGGCTTCCGGGCTGGAGGTTGTCAAAGGTCTCCGGAGTATCGGCGGGAAGGGCAGCCGAGAAAGTGGTGCCGCCATCGGTGAGCAGCAGAGTTTTTTCGGCCGCGGTGCGGGATTTATAGAGCAATTGTCCATCGATGCGCACCAGCTCGGCGTCGTGATCTCCGGCCAGTGCCTGAACGGCGGTGAGGGTCACGGGCCCAGGGGGTCGCGCAACGCCGCTGCGGCGGAAGATGGCGTCGTCGAGAACCGAGGTGTAGTCGCCGAGCGAGGGAAAGCCGACCACGTCGAGCAGATCGCCGACAGAGACATCGGCAGGGACTTCGGTATGCACAAAGATGCCATGGGTCGCGTCCATGAGGGTGAACTGCATCGCACCCCAGGTGGAGATGACGACGCCGTGCACGTGAACACGATGGCCGCGCTCATGCTGGCTGGCGCGCATCACATCGGCGGTGTCGCTGATGGGTAACGAAAAGTAATCGGCGGGCGCGGGTTCGAGCACCTGAATATAGGAGATGTCGGGCATGTAGAGGTGAACGCCGATGATCTGCTTCCGCTGGTTGAATCGGGTACCGCACGCGGCCCGGAGTCTGACCGTGGCGTCGATCAGGTTGCTGTGGTCCCCGCCTCGAGGGTCCAGGGTGATGACATCCATGAGGTCCTGGCCGGAGGCGACGGTGACGATCAGATTGTTGCTGCTGGAAGCAGCATGGCCGGCGTAATAGGTCACATCCTGCGGCCTTCGGATGGATCGGACGATGCCTTCGATGGCCACCCAGCGTGAATCGTAAAAGTCGAGGGAGAGGCGGTCGAAGCCGATGAGCGGAGCGTCGGGGAGTGGTGCGTTGCCCAGAATCCGAAAGTGAGGGTGCAGAAGGACCGGCTCGACGTCTCCGGGGCCGCTGACCGCATCGATCTGGACGATATCGCCGGCTCGCAGGGCGGGCACCAGATCCCCGCGTGAATCCACGAAGATGCCGTCCGTGCTGTCCATCACGAACAGCAACCGGATGGCGGGATCGAAGAAGGTAATCTGCGCGCGATCGAGATGGACGGGATACCCGCGGATGGCCTCACGGGCAGGAAGGGTGTGCGCCTGGTGCACAGTATGGAGGACGGGCAGGGAATCGCCGGCGGCGTTGGCGTGGAGGGCGAGGAAAGCCGACAGGAGGAGCGCAAGCGTCCATCGAGCGACCCACGTTGCGATGATACGCCGCAGCGATGTGGCTGTGGGACGGTGACAGTGATGCTCGGGATCAGTCACGACTCTGACTGTATCCATCCAGCTTTTCCTCGAAGCGCGATTTTGGCGCACCTCTCTCAGGAAGTTATCGGCACGCGTGGGGGTAAGTATAGGTCATTGCGGCTGTGTTCTGAATGCCACTTTGGCGGGCTTATGCAACAGCGGTCACTGTGACGACGTGGAGCCGCCGCCGGTCCAGCGCAGGTTTGTCCGGGATGCGCACCGATCTTTCGTGGAATTACGCGCTGGCGGGATAACCCATGCCGGCAAGGACGCCGCGCATGTACGCAAAGCTCTTTGTAACTCCGGGCAGCGGATCGTCAGCGTGCACCTCGTATTCGAGGTCAACGAAACCACGGTATTTTGTAGCAATGAGCGCCTCGAAAATGTGGCGCACCGGCATCTTGCCGTCTCCTACAGCCACCTGACTGTCTTTATCGTGAAAATCTGTCAAATCCTTCATGTGGAGGTTAAACAGGCGCGGCCCAACGGCATGGATGGCTTCGACCACGTCGGTTCCGGCGCGGACCGTATGTCCCACGTCGATACAGCAGCCGATGCGGGGATCCATGCCCTGCACAGCTTTGTAAACGTCCAGCGGCGAGGGCCACAGCTTATCCTCGGGGCCGTGGTTATGAATGGCGACGCGGACGTCGTATTCCTTCACGAATTTCTCGACACGAGGCAGCGCCTGCGGAGCCGGGTCGCCGGCAACGAACAGGGAGAGTCCAGCTCGCTTGATGTATTCGAACTTGCTGCGCATATCGTCGTCGGAGTCGATGGCGAGTGAGATGACTCCAGCGGCGTGCAGGGCGATGCCGGCGGCTTTGTAATCGGCGAGGGCCAGTGCTTCGGCTGGGGGATCCGTCGGCAGGTGATCTTTTACGTCCTTGGCATTGAGGGCCTGGAGGTTCAGTTCCTTCATGAAGCCGATCATCTGGGCGCGGCTGAAGTTGCGGAAGGTATAACTGGCGAGGCCGAGGCGCACAGGGATGGAGGCATCGTCTGCGCCGGATGCGGGCTCTGCAAAGGTTGAGGCGGGAACGAGCCCGGCGGCTGTGGCCATGGCGCCGGAGAGGACGAAGTTACGACGAGATAACCGAGTATTCATAGAAGACCCCCCGCAAAAGAGGTTAGGAGATGGCATTGCCCGAAAGCTATTAAAGGTGCGGCTCCCAGCCCTTCTCGTACTCGCGTCCCCAGCCTTTCATGGCTTCCGGGTCGCCGACGACTTTACCGTTGCTGGTATCGAGTTTGAGTTCGCGCTGCACTTCCCAGGCGATGTTCGAGAGCTGGAGCATGGTCACCGCGACGTTGCCGACTTCGACTGGAGAATGCAGCTTCTCGCCCTTCGTGATGCCGGCGATGAAGTTCGCGAAGTGGGCTTCGGTCATCGAGTCGCGGCCGACCAGATCGGATGAGGAAGTCTTCTCGCCCTGGACGCGGAACTCATCGGTCTTATGGCCGGCGAGGTCGTAAATCTCATAGCCGTCGCGATCAACGAGAACGCTGCCCGTGGTGCCGAGGATGGTCGAGCCACGGTCGCGGTTATAGAGCTTCATGCCGCTGCAGCAACGCCCTTCCCAGGAGATGAGCTTGTCGTCGTATTCGAAATTGGTGACGAGGGTGTCGTAGAACTGCCAGTCATCCTTGAACTGATAGCGTCCGCCGGTGGCGGTGACGCGCTGCGGATAGTCGACGCCGAGAGCCCAGCGGCAGACGTCGATTTCGTGGGTGCCGTTGTTCAGCGTCTCGCCGGTTCCCCATGTGCGGAACCAATGCCAGTTGTAGGGCTGCACATTGTCCTTATAGGGCTGGCGCGGCGCGGGGCCCTGCCACAAATCCCAGTTGAGGGTTGGCGGTACCGGCGCTTCGTTCCCATAGCCAATCGATTTGCGAGTGTTGACGTACCAGGCCATGGCATAATACGGGCGGCCGATGAGGCCGTCGTGAATCTTCTGGACGATTTCGATGGTGTGCGGCGAGGAGCGCTGCTGCGTGCCCATCTGCACCACCTTGCCGTACTTCTTCTGCGCCGCGATGAGGAGCGCACCCTCGGCAGGATTGTGACTGCAAGGCTTCTCGACATAGACATGCTTGCCGGCTTCAACGCCCGCGATGGCCATGGGCGCATGCCAGTGGTCGGGCGCGGCGATGGAGATGGCGTCGATGTCTTTGCGATCGAGGAGCCTTCGGAAATCGCCCTCGGCCTGCGGGGCGTAGTCGAGCTCCTTCTGCGCTTCGTCGGCAAACTTCGCCATGAAGGTGCTCTCCACATCGCAAATCCAAGCGACGCGGGCAGTGTCGCGATTGGCGACGAGGGCGGAAAGGTGGGCGTAGCCGCGGCTGTGGAGCCCGATGACGGCGAAGTTGAGACGTTCATTCGCGCCCATAATCTGCGCATAGCTCTTGGCCGTGCTGTTCACGGCCAGGCCGGCCGCACCTACCGCCAGCGTGTCCAGAAATTCCCGACGTGTGATCATGATGTCTCCCGTGAAAACTGAAAGTGGCGCGAGCGGTCAACAGGCCGCGCCCGATTGCGCCAAAGCCTTTTTCAGATCGGCCATACTGATCCGTGAAGAGGCCTCGGGTGTTCCGGCGCCACGCCAGTGCGTTTCGAGGCTGACCGCGAAGTGATAGCCGTCCCGGCGGAGCGCGCGCAGCTGGCCGACCCAATCGACCACGCCGGTGCCAACCGGCTCCCATTCGTACTTGCCGCCGGGTTGGCGCGTCACATTCTTCGCGTGGCAATGTCCGATACGGTCTTTGGGCAGCAGATCGTAGCCGTTGGGAAACGGCGTTTCGCTCGCAAAGGTGCCGGCGTTGCCGGGATCCCAATTGAGCATGAAGTTCTGGTTCGGAACCGCCTTGAGAACCGCGGCTGCCTCTTCGCCGGTCGCGGTGTTACAGGACATTTCGTTTTCAAGCAGGAGGATCACGTTGCTTTTTGAGCATGTTTCCGCGGCCTGTGCGAGCTTCGCGTTGATCGCGTCGCGATAAGGCTTCTGATCGTCGAGACGCCAGAAATCGAAGCAGCGGATGCGATTTGTATCGAAGGTTCGGGTTAGCTCGATGCAGTGCTCGAGCAACGCATCTTGTTTGCCGAAATCATTGCCTGCGGCGTGGAACTGATCTCGCTGTTGGCCGTCCTTGCGCGGCGCGCCGGGCCAGTCGACCTTGTACAGAGGGCTGGCGATATCGGTGACGCGGAGATCATATTTTTTGAGGATGCGCTGCGCTTCGGCGAGCTGAGTGGCGTCAAGGTCGGTGACATTTTTGTCCCACATGCTGCGCAGCTCAATCCAGTGCAGGCCGAGGTCGCGCGCGGCGACCGAGCACACGTGGTCGAAGTCCTGGGAGATTTCGTCGTTGATGACCGAAAGCCGGAAAGGGCAGCTGGCGGGCACGGAGTCGAAAGTAAGTGAGGAAGAAGTGCAGGGCAGAGTAGCCATAGCGCTTGCTGCCGCCAGGCTCTCTAAGAATTCACGACGCGATAACGACATCCATATCTCCTGCGGCGGAACAGCAGACGTAAGTATATGCCGCGCGCGGGAGCGCAGGCCAAGTGGAGCGGCTCAACGGGGAACAAAGGCGGCGGGGTCCGATCCAGCAGGCGCCGTTAGTCGGATCCGCTAGTCGGATCCGTTAATCGGACGCTTTAATCGATGGGCTGCTCGGCGAGCCGTGAGAGGACCCGTTCCACGGTAGCCGACATCTCGATGGGAAGGACGGCAGTGCGCTGTTCGTCGGGACTGCGGGAGAAGATTTCCATGGCGTTCTCGCGAAACTGGAAGGAAACGAGAGGTTGTTCGGGGCGCAGGCGGGGGCGGCGCGAGCGCGAAATGATGAGGGACCATACGGACTGGCCGGCCCGCATTTTGCGGTCGTATCCGGCGCGCCGGAGGTCGGAAATAAAGGGCAGGATCAGGTTTCTGGGCGGGAAGCGGGAGCCCTCATAGACGCGCGCGGTCTGATCCCAGCTCTCGATGAATTCGCCTTCCACCGGATTGCCTCTCTCGTAGTAGTCGGCGAGGGGACCGATTTGAAGCCAGGGAAATTCTTTACGGAGCCTGGAGGGCGGAGCGCCATCGGCAAGCCATCGCGCGAGGACTGCGGCGAGGGAGCGCTTGTCGGCCGCATCGAACCGAAACAGCTCACTGTGATCCCAATGGAAGACGGCCTGGGGAAATTCGTGCCGGGAAGCGAAGTGAATATGGACCGATCGTTTGTCGGTGTGAAACCAGAGGTGGGATACTCCAGAGCCGGTAACGCTGAGTACATTGCTGGCGGCCGCCGCGATATCAGGAGCGCTGCTGAGCACAGATTCCCGGATCGCGAGGATTTGCCGCTTCTCCCAGTCGACGAAGCAGAAGCGCCGATACAGTTCATCGAGAGGGTCGCCTTCGAGCCAGTGCCATACGGCATTCACGGTTTCCGGGCGCAAAGGGGTTCGCCCGGTAGCGATCCTCTTTCCCTCCTCTTCGAAAAAAGTGAGGTACTCGGGACCTCCCACTTCGAAGCAACCCACCCAGCAGGATCGCGGGCCCCGTTGAGCAGAACATCTCCACTGGACGCCTCCGCCAGTTAGGGTGATTTCGGCTTTCTCGGCATATGCACGAAAGCGATCTGTCAATTCTTCGTACAGATCGCGGGCGTAAATGGGTTCGTTCCGTTCCACAGGAGAACCAGTGTATCGAAAGCCAACTACTGTCAATACCACCTGGTGTGTATTAGCTAGATAGCTGTACCTCTTTGGTTACCCCCCCCCTTCTCGGGGAACGGGGGGAACCCGCCGGGTGTGAGTATTGGGGGCCGCAGTCCGAGCGCGGAAGTCGTCGCGGGTTTTCTCGGATTCGCCGTGGGAGCGGTAGTCGACCCAAAACACAAAGCGTCTGCTGTTTAGCAGACGCTCCGCAAACCCGCGGTTTCACTTATCGGTGCGGGTCGAACTCTGGTTATTGGTCCTGGCCATTCGCCGGGAAGTGAATGGTCTGAGCGGCGGAAACGATGTCGCCGTCCGGGGTCCTGACTCGTGCGGTAATGGTGGCATCGCCGGGAGCCACTGCTGCGATTACGCCGTTGGCGTCGACGCTAGCGATGCTGGTGTTACTGGATGACCAGGTCGCCTGGCGGGAGAGATCGGCGGTGCGCCCGGCGCCAGGGTAGGTCGCGATGGCGAGAGGTTGGAGCATATTGCCAACGGTGAGACTTGGATTTCCAGCAACAATGTGAAGCGAGAAGGGGTGCGCAATTTGCGACGACGGGGGGACGCATTGTGTGGAGACCTGAAGGCTGGACTCGGAAGTCAGGTCGCCGAATTCACCGGTGGTCGTGGCAACGATGGGAGTGGTGCCAACAAAGCCAGTGGCGGCGGTTGCCAGACCTGAGGTACTGACTTCCGCGAGTTGAGGCAGGGAAGCGGACCAGCTGACCTGATCGCTGATGTCCTCGATCCTTGAGGTGTGTCCGCCCTCGGTGTAGGTGCCATAAGCCTTGAACTGGGCAGTCATGTCGAAGCCTACGCAGGTCAGTCCGGCAGTGGGCTCAACGTTGAGGCCGGTCAGCGAATAGGAAAGGCCGCATCCTGTTCCTCCAAAGAGAGAGGTCACGAGTACGAGGCCCACGCCAAGCAGCACACGCGGAGAGACCAAAGCAGAAGGACCAGACAACAGCTTTCTCATATCAGGACGCACCATGATCACTGTCCCACGGAGAGGCGAGGAGGCTGGGCGGCTCCGTTTCTTTCCTGGGTGAAAATCTAATCGGACTATAGGCAGGGGCCGGGGACGCTGGTATCCCACTTTCAGGGAGGGAGTGTCCCTGATTTGGTTACCTGAGCGGTAGGTGGCCGGAGGAGCCGGGGGGGAAAGGGATTCGGCTTCGGACGATCAGGCCAAAAAAACATCGGGCGAGCCTCTTGGAGGGGCTCGCCCGTGGGAATAGGTTAAGTTGCGACGAGCGGAGGTTTGAGCCGCTATGCCTCCGCCTGTTGCTATTGAATGGTGAAGGTCTCCACCAGCGGACCCCCAGCTGCGAAGTTACCCTGTGCAGGGTAGTTCAGGGTTAGCTTGTGGGTTCCGGCCTTGAACGTTCCCGGAATGCTGAAGGGCGCGTTGCCGTTGACGATCGGCACACTTACTGGCGCCCCGCCGTCGAGGCTGTAAGTGATGTGGCCCCCGGGCACGGTGGTGGTGCTCGCGCTGACGTTGGTGGTGCACTGATAAGCCGTCGTCGGCGAATACGCCCCCCAGCAGGAAGCCTGGAAGTTGACCGGCGCAGGAAGAACGG
This sequence comes from Acidobacterium sp., assembly GCA_003167515.1. Lineage (GTDB taxonomy): Bacteria > Acidobacteriota > Terriglobia > Terriglobales > Acidobacteriaceae > Palsa-343. Next base: position 7,870 of record PMSS01000134.1, read on the forward strand.
TGATGGTGACGACCGCGGATGTGCCGCCCGGGAAGTGGGCGTCTCCGCTGTAAGTCACAGTCAGGTTGTTGATGCCCGCGTTGAACGGCGCCTGCGTCGTCCAGTAGGCAAGTCCGTTGCTGAGCAGCGGCACAGTGACGACCGCGGCGCCGTTGTCATACAACGTCACCGTGCCGGTGGGAACCCGCGATCCAGTGTAAGTCGGTCCCATCACGAAGTTAGTCCATGTCTGGTAGACCTGTGTGCCGCTGGAGACTCCCATCGTTACCGTCGAGCCATTGACCACCAGTTTGACGGTTGCGGCTGGGCTGGTGTAGTCGACGGTGTCGGACGGCTTGAAGGTCACGGACAAGGTCTGGGTACCGGGGCTCAGTACGGTTCCGGCAGCCGGCGAGTAAGTGAAGGTGCCGGAAACGCTCGCCTTCGCGTCCAGTTGCGTCGCCGAGAGAGCGGTGGGGTAGCTGATCGCGGCCGGGTTTGCCCAGGTAATGGTGGGCACAGCCTGACTCACGGTAAGGTACACGGTCGACGTCGCGGTCGTGTAGTCGGTCTTATCGGTAGGGCTAAAGGTGACGGTCAGCTTTTGGGAACCGGCGGTCAGCACCGTCCCGGCGGCTGGGCTGTAAGTCAGCGTCCCCGCCACGCCGGACTTCGCGTCGAGCTGGGTTGAGCTCAGCGCTGTGCCGTAAGCGATGGCTGCCGGCGTCGCCCAGGTGACGGACGATGCGGCCTGGTTCACGGTGAGGTACACGCTCGCCGTTACCGTCGGATAGGACTTATTGGTGGGCGTCAAGGTAACGGTCAGTTTCTGAGAGCCGACGGTCAGTATGGTTCCGACCGCTGGGCTGTAAGTCAGCGTCC